>JABABJ010000128.1 GCA_014238275.1 Leptospirales bacterium
CCTCTCTCTGGAAACTAGAATGTGTTTTTTTTGATAAGATTGATTTTTAAATTTGATATTTTAGTTGTTTTTTTTATACTTTGAGGGAGATGTGGAGAGATGCGTGATTTTGTGTCACCTATAGCTATAGATCTGGGTGCTCTCCACACTGGTGTTTTCTTTGCTCACTATCCCTGTAAAAGCTATCCGAGTGAATATAAGCAGGATTTTTGTGGTCATATTATATCCTATAAAGATAAAAATAATCTATCTATAAGCCAAGAAAGCCGTCGTCAAAAACGTCACATGCTCCGAGCATCTCAACGGAGAAAGTTTGCCAAGCGTCTTCTTTATGTCTTTTTCAAGGCTCAAGGCATAGATTTCTTCCAACTTGAGACAAAGCTTCAAGATTTTATTAACAGTCTTTTCAACCGTCGAGGCTTTACCTATTTCACAGAAGAATTAGATACAAATCTTATAAAAACAACAAATCCGAAAGAATGTAACGCTGTACTAGAGGATGATTTCTTCAGAGAAGATTCTAATAGAAAAAAGATTATATCGATTTTACAAGATGTTCAGTCTTGGGATGAACAAAAAGCTGAATCCTTTCTAGCCTTACCTTATTTTGCTAGTATGGATAGGAAGCAAAAAGAACAGCAACTAAAATCCAAGCTCTATACGGAAGATAAAGATTACATTCGTGATTTTTCTAGTATCTTGGAAAATTTAAGCTCATATGCTTATGCTATAAAAAGGAGTGAGCAAGATGGACATAAACATCGCAAAGAATATTTGAGTAATATCAAGGAAGATATAAAAAACTTTAAGGATATTAAATCTCTATTAAAAAAACTCAAAATGGATAACGACTCCTTTGCAAACTTCATTGGTCATATTAGCAATCTTCAACTTCGTGCCTTACGAAAGTACTTTAATGACCCTAAGATGCAAGGGGAATCCTACTTTGATATGGAACGATTTACCAAGTACTATCAAAAATGGCTCAAATCGTGGAAACCTCATCAAGGAAGAGATGAAGAATGTATGAAATACCGAACACACTTACTTACTCTACTTGAAAAAAAGAGTATTATTGAGGTTCTTACAAGGGAGAGTGCATTTAAAAGTATTCCTCCGTATGAAGATCAAAACAATCGTCGCCCCCCACGTTGCCAATCTCTTCTTTTGAAGCCAGAAAGTTTGGAGTATCACCTCTCTTCGTGGAAAACAATCCTTGCTAAACTTCTTAAAGCTGAAGAGAGGAGAAAATACGGGAATCATGAAATAGGGAAGATGGATGAAATTTCAAAGTCTGTAAAAGATCGAACAAAAGAAGAAAAGGCAAGCATGGTTCTCCAGCGTTTCCTAGATCGCAATATCAAACTCGACCCTTATCAATTGCGTGCATTAAGTATAGATATATCCCCAAAGAAATTTATACTTAAGAATAGCAGGAAGATGAGCGAAAAAAGAAAAAAAATGTTAAGCGAGGCAGCAGAAGAACTTAAGGAAGTCCTCGGCAGTGACGGCAGGGACAAACTACTACAGTTTTGTGTTGATTATTATAAAGATAGCAAAAAGGCTCGACAAGGAATATGGTGGGAAGAGCAAGGAATAAAAAGAGGAAAGGCATCTTCAACGAATGAAAAAGCTCCATTGTTGTTGAGTGTTTGTCAGCGAAAACCTAAACTGAAAAAAAATGCTCAACAAATTACCATTGGGAATATCTTGAGAAAGAGCTTTACATCCGTAGAGGATTGGGAGTCTTTTCAGAACTTTTGGAAAACAACAAAGCATTCAGGTAAGAGTACTATACGCACTATATGCAAAAGAGCTTCTGAATACAAAAAGAAGTATGGTAATGGTTTTAATGACTTGATAACTGAAATTCATTCAATGAATGAAAAAGGGATCAAAATAACCGACAAAGAAGAAAAATCTCTCTCGAATCTTATCACAAAAGGCGAATGGGCGTCTGAAGAAATAGGAAGTAAGTTTTTTGGTATGAAAAAAGAAGTATGGCAGCGTTTTAATAATCTACATAGCCTTTCTCAGATCTATGATATACTTGAAGGGGATACAGGTGGTTTTTTTAGCACTTGTCTTTCTTGTACTCTTGATAACTCTTGGCGTTCCATATCTTCTCCTAATGATATCACAAAAGCTAATGCTTCTCGGCTTCCTGCTCGTTCTATCCGTCCTATCAATGGTCATGTCCTTCGTATACTTCGAGCAAAAGCACATAAGATAGCACAGCAAAAGATTTCATACCTCAAGGGAAAAGATATTTCTAAAATTTCTTTTTTAACTATTCCCATTATTATAGAACAGAATAAATTTTCCTTTACAGCAGATATTGCTGAAATTTCCAAATCTAAGCATCGGGAAAAACGAAAGGATGCTTCTGAGAGATTTGAGACAAAAAATGAGGGAAAGTATCTTGCAAAAAACGAACGTATCAGAAAAGCCTCAATGGAGACTTGTCCTTATGAGGGAACGGAAATTGGAGATCATAGTGAAATTGATCATATTATACCAAGAGCAGTCAGTAGAGAATATCAGGGCAGTGTATTTAATTCTGAGGCAAACTTGATCTACTCCTCCACGAAAGGAAATTTAAGAAAGCGAGATAGATTATTTGGAATCGAAAATTTGCACAGTAAATACCTTGAGAAGCAATTTGGAACAAATATGCCTGCTAAAGTAGAGGAAATCATTGAAAATAATCTCCAAAGAATGAGGGAAGAGTTCAAAAAAGAAAATCGTAAAATCTTCGAATTTGATAAACTCAGTGAAGCAGAACAAAAATATATTCGTCATTCTCTTTTTCTAGGAGTAAACTCAGATTCAAAAAATTGGGTTTTGCAACTCATTAGTGGGATGGGATTCAAAGCAAGGGTCAATGGAACACAGGCATTTTTTGCAGAATTGTTAAAGAATGCACTGGAAAGAATGATTAAGAAGGAATATTCCAATAAAATCAACTTCCGAATAGAGTATATTTGTATACCTTCAAAAGGTATAAATGGTACAGGAAATTTACGTTATAGATTAGGGAGTACTTTTTCTGAATATAAAAAATATCAGCCTCAAACAACAGGAAGTCACGTAATCGATGCAACCATTGCTTTTGCATTGGCTTTGAACAGCGGACAAGATCATCAGGAAATCCTTCAAACACTTCCTGTGTCTAAAGTTTATCAAGGAGGTCTAGAATGGATTCGAAATTTAATACCTCAAGATATTTATATTCATCGACTGAAGCGACGAGCCCCATATCGTAAAACTTCCCCAAAGGGAATTGCTTCTCGTAAGATATTTAAGGATACAATCTATGGAACAAGATTTATTCCAATTCTTATATATAAGAATAAGCTTCGCATAGGTTTTGATGCTAAAAACAATCTGACTTTTGTAACAAAGAAAATAAAAGGGATGCACGATAAGAATGCTCTAACAGAGGAAGAAGAGTTTTTTGAAATTCTCAAGCCATTGTTACTACATGAAGGAAGTCCTATTACAAAATCGTTAAGGGAATGGAAGACTAAGAAACCCACATCTGATTTGTTGCACTTTTCTATTGATCGGAAAAAAGCCTTTCCTCTTTTGCAAAAAGCAACTCACGAAAAATTAAAAGATAGAGAATTCCAACAGGTGAAAATTTTAAATTCACTTCGTTTTTTCACAAAAAAAGAGGATGTTACTGCGATAATTTTGGATAAAAATAATGCAAATAGTAAAGTCAAAACATCCAAGCAATTAAAGGACTTTCTTGTCTCACGAAAAAATTTTTCTCTATCTCCTGAAGTCTCAAGGATCGATGAAACAGGAAAATGTTTTAAAGGTGACATCCTATATCCTACCCATATAGAATGGAAAGATCTATTTCAAAAAGTGCAAGGCTGTCTTCAGGAAAAAACAGAAAATATAGAGGAAATTTTGGATAAAAAATTACGAGAGTACTTTCAAATTAGTTCAACAGGACAACGTAAACATCAAAAGGTACGTAAGATATTTTCCTTACCTGTACTTGACTGTCCTTCAGGAGGATTTCAAATTGCTCGAAAAAAGCCAAATCGAGGGGTAGTTTATCAAGTACAAGCAACAGAAGGCTATACTTGCGGCTTTCCTATAAAAGACGGGAAAGTAGATTTGCGAGAAAAATCTGTCTTGATGATGGAATCGCTGAAACGAAAAAGTTTGGCACAAGTAAATTCGTATCAACCAGAGGAAAGTCCAGATGAAATATGTTATATGGATGCATGGCGTTCCATTCCATTAGAAAAAATAAAAAAAACCAAAACAGAATGGAGTCCCATCCTCAAAGAGATCACATCTTTAGAGCTTATGCCGAACACCAAAAACCGCATGGCAATCGCACTTACCATGCCTTGGGATGTATTTAGCAACAAAGTTTATCCCTTTGTAAAATCAAAAAATAGTACAGAAAAACAAAAAAACGGTAATCTTAACACAAGAAATGATGTTCCGTCTTCGATATATTCCGTGTATACGGATTTGGGATGGACAAATGACCAGAGCAAGAACAGTGCTCAAATTTTCGATTTCTTGAAGCCAAGAAGTTTAGATTTTTGTGTGAGTTTTCTTTCTCGTAAAGTTGTAAAGATAGAGTTTATAATTGAAAGTACAAGCAACTCATTAAGGGAGTTGTATAATATGGGTCATCCTCTCAAGTCTTAGGGACTGAGACGACATTGAACATAAGGCATTTATCTATTGTAGAGAATGGAATCCGACTGAATCTATTGAAAGGAAGGCTTGTTGTAAGTAATGAAGATACTACACTTGCTCAATATCCTCTCAGCCGACTTCAAACGGTAAGTATAGCTCGACGGGGTGTCTCTCTAAGCACCAATCTTATTTCAGAATGTGCTCTAAGGGGTATTCGGATTTTCATTATGGGTTTTCAGCCACAGGCTACGGCTTGTATTTCTGGGGCACATCAACATGCAGTGGTTCAGGTAAGACGTTCTCAGTTCAAGTACTTAGACTCATCTGATGCTAGCGTGATGGCAAAGTCAGTAATCTATGGTAAAATTAGAAACCAGAGGAGTGTACTTTTATATTTCACTAAATATATGCAAAAGACAGGAAGCAAAGCTCAAAATATCATGCAAGAAACAGCGGAAAGTCTTTCAGGACTTTCCAAAGCAGTTCTTCAGATTAAGGCAGGAGATACGGATCTGTGGCGTAGTCAGATTTTGGGATATGAAGGGAAAGCGGCTGCTCTATATTGGCAATGTCTGAGGCACAGTTCTTTATTACCAGAGTATTTTTCAGGAAGAAAAGGGAGAGGAGCTGAAGACGCTTGCAATCAAGCACTCAATTTAGGCTATTCGATTTTGTCTACTTATGTTTGGAATGCCTTGGTCAATGCAGGTTTGGAAGTATATTCAGGAGCATTGCATACAAACCGTCCAGGTAAGCCTTCTTTAGTTCTTGATCTTATGGAAGAATATCGACCTTGGGTGGTTGATAGGATGATTGTGCGGATGCGTTTTTCTTTTCCAAAAGAGTCGGCTTTCCCCAGTGCTCTTAAAGCTATGATTATCAAAGAAGTGCATCGTGTTTTTGGAAGATCATATCCTTATAAAGGTAAGAAGATCAGATTAGAAAATATACTTCAAAGGCAAATCTATCGATTAGCAGGATCCTTTTTTCATTCTAAACAATATAAGCCATATATTTTTAGTTGGTAATTGTGGAAATTTATCAGGAATTTATAGCTGCTTATGATATCTCTGAAAATCGTAGACGTAAAAAGCTTTACGATACCTTGCTTGATATGGGTCTTGTGCCGATTCAGAAATCAGTTTTTTGGGGAAGGACAACGAATGCAGAACGAAAAGCGATACACCGTCTTTTTCATCAGATCATGCAAAAAGAGACAGACCGAGCCTTTATCGTAAAGGCTCGGTTAGCGGAAAATCTAAAAAGTGACTCTTTTGGTTACGAAAATAATGAATGTTTCAGTAAAGACAGATTTAAGGTATTGTGAAAGTATTCCTGTCAATCTTCTACGACAGTTTTTATTTTGTCCTCGTATTCCTTATTATCAGTTCTTGATGGGGTTTACAGGGAAAGAAACTTTGTGGATGCGACAGGGAAATTCATTTCAGGAGCGGATAGAAAAACTACTCAAGAGGCGTACCTTAGCTCGCTTTGGTCTTGAGAATGCTGAGATTTGTTACAGCGTTCATTTGCACTGTGATACCTTAAAAATACATGGGATAGCAGATTGCTTGTTGATAGCAGAGTCTGAAGTTGTTCCCCTTGAGTTCAAACTTGGCCATCCACAAGTAAGGAGAAGTCATAAAATCCAGCTTTTTGCATATGGTTCCATGGCAGCTAAGAAGCTAAACAAGGAGTTCAAGAGAGGATTTCTTCTATATGGACAAGAGGCAAAGAACCTCCTCCAGATAGAAAACTCTGCTGAGAATTTCAGTGATTTGCGTGAGACAGTAGAGAAGCTCCATACATCTTTGGCATTAATGCTTAAACCAGATAGTTCTGCTAGTAGCAGTCAATGTGGACAGTGCGAGTACTTGACACATTGCAATGATAGAGAATTATAGTCACTAGAGAGAAATGAGTGAAGTATAAACCCAGCATGCAAGCAGGGGCTGGGTCATTCTTGACTTTAGGTGATTTCAGCACCTCGGTTTCTTGAACTACTGGCAGTATTTATATAGGTTTCGAAAATTACAACCATTTTTTGCAAAAACATGTTTTTCGAAACTAAATATTCCTACAGAGAAAGCAGATGCCCCCTACGAGTAGGGAGCATCTGCTCCATCATTCCAGTATCAAGAAACCTGGCAACTGAAACTTGCTGCCAGCATTCACAAGGAGATCTCCCGCCGTAGCCATCATTCCAGTATCAAGAAACCTGGCAACTGAAACTAGCACATTTGCAGATATAGAGTCAAGAAAAATTCCATCATTCCAGTATCAAGAAACCTGGCAACTGAAACTTGCGTCTATACTCTTACGAGTAGTAGTCTGTAAACCATCATTCCAGTATCAAGAAACCTGGCAACTGAAACGCTAACGATGTGTATAGTCCGATCCCCTTGCACGACCATCATTCCAGTATCAAGAAACCTGGCAACTGAAACGCAATAACTGAAGCACGGGCAGTGGTAGCAGTTTTTCCATCATTCCAGTATCAAGAAACCTGGCAACTGAAACTATAGGATATGACTCTTTTGGTTTGAGTGTCTGTCCATCATTCCAGTATCAAGAAACCTGGCAACTGAAACTGACCCCGAATCATTTTTAGGCATGCTGACAAGCCATCATTCCAGTATCAAGAAACCTGGCAACTGAAACACTCTATCTTTATCCATTTTTATTCCTCGCTTCCCATCATTCCAGTATCAAGAAACCTGGCAACTGAAACCTTGTACATTCCTTAACCAGCCTTTCAGCCTGCCATCCATCATTCCAGTATCAAGAAACCTGGCAACTGAAACGGTAGCAATGAAAGGAACGGC
>JABABJ010000133.1 GCA_014238275.1 Leptospirales bacterium
ATTGATTGTCGGTATACCTGCGGCTACATTTGTTGGATGTGTATTGTATGCTTTAATTGTTTTGAGAGAAAATAAATAATCTATTTTTTTAATTAAAGAACTAGAATAATGGATATAATCCCTCTATTGATTATCGGTATACCTGCGGCTACGCTTGTAGGTTGTGTATTGTATGCTTTAATTGTTTTGAGAGAAAATAAATAATCTATTTTTTTAATAGGTATTAGCTATCTGTCTAGTGAATATTTACTAAAAATATTCATCCTCTTGTTATTTTTCTTGTACGAACAGCTTTGGCAAATAGATACCTATCAAAAGTGTAACAAATGTATACTATTTGATAGATATTATCAAATAGAACTTGACAAAGAATTAGAGTGTCCGATAAATACTTTGTATGAATAGAAAATTACTGTTTTTGGTATTGGTGTCTCTGACTCTATTGAGTTGTCAGAGTCAGGGAGAAGAAGATGGACAAGGAGTAGAAGGACTTCGTAGCAATGCAAGCTTGTCTTCACCTTATGTAGATGTTAGAGGGGATACTCGATTTCCTCTTTTGGTGCGTGTGTGGGTGAATGTTGACACCTCACATATTGTGCAAGTTCAGAACAATGACCCTGATTTCCCACTGAGCTACGAACGTCCTGTATCAGAGGAGGGTTTTATCCCCATCGTTGGTTTGAAGTTTGGAGACAACAACTTCGATGTGGAAGTACGTGATAATAACTCGAAAGTTGTAGCAGAGCATAGCTTAACTGCAGAGATAGAAGATCAAGAAAATATTCAAAGCTGGCTTACCGTTGAACAGGCCGCTTCAAGTAATGATTTCTCCTCTGTTCATTTATATGCTTCTGGCTCACCTTTCGGTATGCCGATAAACTCGAAATATCGCCTTGTTGTAGATGATTTGGGTGAAATTCGCTGGGCTTATCGCTGGTCTGGAGAAACCAATAGAGGACAACCCTTCTATCCCTTATTTACTGATATAGTTGAAAACAAGATATATATCGCTGATGATGAAGGTATTAGAATTTTTTCTGTTGATGTTTTCGGTAATAGAGAGCTTGTTTTTGATGGAGACAAGCTTGCAAGAAAATATGCCTATAAGGTGCATCATGGCTTTGCTTTCACTGACCAAGGAACCTTACTTATATTAGCCGATGTTATTGAGAAGACCTTTCTACCCCCGGCCAATGCTCCTATGGCGCTCATCACAGGAGATTATCTAATTGAAGTTGACCTTGAAACAGGTCTTTTATTAAGAAGGCTTGATTTGAAGAATACTTTTCCAGTAGCCTCAGAGAATAACCCTACGATTGAGGATGTTCCTCCTGAAACTAATTGGCTACACACGAATGCGATAGACTATAGCCCTGGGAGTGGTACTGAGAGTGGCTCAATCATTATCTCTGGTCGTAATCAAAGTGCGGTATTTGCACTTGATTATGCAACTTCTACTCTTAAGTGGCTTTTTTCTGATCCTGCAAATTGGCAAAACGAAACAGGATTAAGTCCTGCTCCTCTTACTACTGTTCCAGCTGATTATCGTTTCCACAAGGGTCAGCATGATATCCAATTAGATGGCAATCGCTTAAGATTTTTCGATAACTCAGTGTCTATTAAAGACACAATGGGAGAGCCTATTCCTACATCACAGATTAAAACGCGTATTGTTGAGGGAACATTAGATCTATCTGGCAATCAAGTTACAGGCATTAAAGTTTACGAACCCCAACAGCTTTTTTCTCAGATTACTGGGGGCTTTGATTTCTATGATGATACTAATAATAGCAATTACCTAATTTGCTACTGTGGGATAGCTAGGGATAGCGACGGTAACTATGCACCGCCAGCGCCAGGAATGGCTACTTCTATTGAAGGGCAAACCTTTGAGGTAGATCCAGACAATAGTGACCAAACGCTTTTGCATTTTAGAGTCAGAGGGGTTGGCTATCGTGCACGCTACTTTGATTGGGAAGAGATGGTAAAATAGTCTTAGCATAGCTCTTGCAAAGAGCTATCTTATCGTTTTAGTAAATATTTACTAAAAACGATCTTGTATACTATTTGATAGGTATTATCAAAAAAAACTTGAGAGAGAATTAGAGTATCCGATAAGTACTTGTGTGAATAAAAAATTACTGTTTTTGGTATTGGTGTCCCTGACTCTATTGAGTTGTCAGAGTCAGGGACAAGAAGAGGATCAAGAAGAGGATCAAGGAGAAGAAGGACTTCGTCGCAATGCGAGTTTATCTTCGCCTTATGTGGATATTGGAGGAGATGCTCATTTCCCTCTGTTGGTGCTTGTGTGGGTAAATGTTGACACCTCACATACTGCACAAGTTCAGAACAATGATCCAGATTTTCCACTAAGCTACGAACGTCCTGTATCAGAGGAGGGTTTTATCCCCATCGTTGGTTTGAAGTTTGGAGACAACAACTTCGATTTGAAAATACTTGATAATAACTCGAAAGTTGTAGCAGAACATAGCTTAACTGCAGAGATAGAAGATCAAGAAGATATTCAAAGCTGGCTTATTGTTGAACAGGCTGCTTCAAGTAATGATTTCTCCTCTGTTCATGTACATGCTGGTTCTGAACCTCCTTTTGGTGACCCAAAGATGCCAAGATATCGCCTTGTTGTGGATGATATGGGTAACATTCGCTGGGTTTATCGCTGGTCTAGAAAGGTCATAGGAATATTCCGCCCTATCATGCTAGCTAATATATTTGATAATAAGTTATACATCGCTGACAAAGATGGCATTAGAATTGTTTCTGTTGATGTTTTTGGTAATAGAGAGGTCGTTTTTAATGGAGATGAATTTTCAACAAGATATGTCTATCAGGTGCACCATGACTTTGTTGTTACCAACAAAGGAACCTTACTTATATTAGCCAACCCTATTAAGAAAACCTTCCTATCTCCACCCTTCAATTCGAAGCGCTTCTTTCAAATAAGGTCTATATCAGTAGAAGATTATATAATTGAAGTTGACATTGAAACAGGCCTTTTAATGAGGGGGATTGATTTAAAGAAGATTTTTAGAACGGTCTCACTTGAGGGACCTAGAATTGAAGATGTTTCTCCTGATAATGCTGATTGGTTGCACTTGAATGCAATTCACTATGATTCTCAGAGTGACTCGATCATATTCTCTGGTCGTAATCAAAGTGCGGTATTTGCACTTGATTATGCAACTTCTACTCTTAAGTGGCTTTTTGCTGATCCTGCAAATTGGCAAAATATGGGAGACGTGACCTCTAGTCTTCTTACCGCTCCAAGTGATTACCGTTACCATAAAGGACAACATGATGTCAGATTAGATGGCAATCGCTTAAGATTTTTCGATAACTCAGTGTCTATTAAAGACACAATGGGAGATCCTATTCCTGCATCAAAGATTAGTTCACGCATCGTTGAGGCGACATTGGATCTGACTAGAAATGAAGTTACAAGAGTCAAGACTTACGAGCCAAAAAAAGAGCTTTTTTCTCGGTTAACTGGGGGCTTTGATTTCCGTGATGATAATTACCTAATTTGCTATTGTGGAATAATTAAGAATAGCAGTGGCAAATATAGTAAAGTAATTTCTGAAGGGCAAGTTTTCGAGATTGAACAAGGCAGTAGTGGTGAACGAATACTTTTGCATTTTAGAGTCAGAGGGTTTAGCTATCGTGCAGAATACTTTGATTGGGAAGAGATGGTAAAATAGTCTTAGCATAGCTCTTGCAAAGAGCTATGTTATCGTTTTAGTAAATATTTACTAAAAATGCTATGTTCTACTAGTAGGTATTAGCTATCTGTCTAGTGAATATTTACTAAAGATATTCATCCTCTTGTTATTTTTTTATACGAACGACTGGCAAATAGATACTCTCAAAAGCACTAGAAATATCTGTGGGTTTCACAAGGTATTATGAAAAAAATACTTGACAAACAATCTAAACCAAAAACCTATCACTGCATGGCTCTAAACCATTCTTTTCCTAGTTTTCGATTTTTTTGTGTTTTTGTTGGAATCAGCTTTTTTTCCTTTCATTCCTCTGTAAGTGCTCAGAATCAGAAAAAACCTAAGGATCCACTTGCCCCTCTTTTTGCATCCTTTGAAAAGAGGATCCGCTACATTAGCCTAGCAAACGGAATGAAAGTTATCTTGTTGAAGCGAGGATTTGCTCCAACGGTTGCCTGTTATATCAAATACAAGGCTGGCTCCTACGATGAAAAACCAGGAGACTTTGGAATCGCCCACATGTTGGAACACATGCTTTTTAAGGGAACAAAGAAGGTAGGGACGTACGATTTCCAAGCTGAAAGGAAATATCTTAGATTGACCATACGCTATGCAAACTATCTGGACAGGTGGAGAAAAAAATACGAAAAGGCAATCAAGGCTGGCGATAAAATCAAGACTTCACAAGCAAAAGAAGAGCTTACTAAATGGAAGAAAAGACTAGCCCATATTAGCCAGCAAAGCAAGGCATACATACATACAGAGCCCTATTCTCAAATATATGCACGGCAAGGAGCAAAAGGATATAACGCCTATACAAGCTCTGATTTGACGAACTACCAGATTCAGCTTCCAAACAATCGCCTAGAAGTATGGGCACTCTTAGAAGCTGACAGGATGCAGAATGCTGTATTTCGTGATTTCTACACGGAAAGACTAGTAGTTCAGGAAGAGAGACGGATGAGAGTAGATAATTCCCCTCGATCTAAGTTGTGGGAGAGGTTTCGATCTGAGATTTATGGCTCTCATCCCTATGGTCATCCAATCATTGGTCCTATGACTAGCATTCGCTTTTTGAGCCATAAACAGGCTGTCGATTTCTATCATTCCTACTACGCTCCAAATAACACAGTCATTTCTCTTGTCGGCAATATCAACTTAGAAAAGACCGAGAAAATCATCCGCAAATATTTTTCTCCCCTAAAGCATCGTTCTCTTGCTAAAACTCCCCAAACTGATCCTCCTGTTCCAAGGAGTCTTAACGTGAAAATGAGTGGAGGCTCTGTTCCTCTTTTGTATACTGCGTGGCTAAAGCCAGCGGCTCCAGATCCAAACGATCTCTATCTGGAGGCATTAAGTGGAATCCTTGCGAGGGGTCGAGAAAGTCGTCTATATACGCGGCTTGTTCTTGAGGACAAGAAGGCTGTTCAAGTATCTTCATACAACGGAGCTGTTGGGAGAAGAGGAGATAACTTGTTTATCATTCATGCACTTCCTTCCCCGGGAGTCTCTCTTAAGGAACTAAAAAAAATCATTCTTCAAGAAATCCGTAAAATACGATTGCAAGGAGTAAGTCAAAAAGAAATCAACCGTTTCCAAAGTGCAACTCAGCTCTACCTTTCAGAAAGTTTTCAAAGTAACTCATTTCTTGCAGACTCTCTCAGTAGATTTGAGATACTTACAGATGATTATCGAAATCTCTTTCGCTTCAATAAGTTAATTGGAGAAATGAAGCCTTCCGATATACAAAGGGCAGCAGTCCGCTTTCTTCGTCCAGAGTATCTTATGACGGCTCAGTTGATACCAGATAAGAATCAAAAAAAGAAAAAACTACCCATTAGTCCACCATCAAGGTTAGAAAAATGAAACTTAGATTCTGTTTATTTCTGATTTTTTTGACGACATTTTCTGCTCTTTTGGCATTCCCTCGTACAGAGAAAAAAAACCCTCTCTTAAAGAATATCCGTTTCACCAAGCTACAGCTAACTCTTCCAAAACCAACTAGTATCAATCTTTCTCATGGAGTGTCTTTGATTCAGATGAAGGATGAAGAGGTTCCTTTAGTATCTTTAGACCTGTATTTTAACAGAGGGCTAAACCAAGAGCCGATCTCTCAAGCAGGTCTTCTTGAAGCATCCTTGGAGCTGATGAAAAAAGGAGGAACTAAGAAACTCAAGGGAAGTCAATTTCATATAGCACTTGCTGAAATCGGAGCGGAAATAGATTTTAGCTATCAAGAAGACTCATGGACGGCAAGGCTGAAGGTTCTTAGAAAGAACTTTTCCAAAGGCTTAGAAATACTCGAAGATGTACTTATCAACCCTCACTTACCGATAGATCAGCTTGCTTCTGTTCAAAACCAAATGAAAGTTCAAATTAGCCGAAGAAACGATCGACCTACAAACACTGCAAAGAGACGACTTGCAGAGCTCATGTACCCTAGCACTCGCCGAGGCTATTTCTTGCAAAACAAGGACATAGAAAGGATTACTCAAGAAATGATTCAACAAGAACTTCACTTTAGGATTCACCCTCAAAACATGTATATTGCCGCTAGCGGAGATATACATGGAATAGATCTTAAAAGACGCTTAGAATCTCTGATTGCATCCTTAGAAAAGCATTCTAGTTCTCAAGAAAAGCGTAAAATAGATTTCTCGGAAGATTCTCTTTCGAAAAGAAATTCTAACTATCGGGGTAAAATTCTTCTCATACGGAAACCTGCTAGCCAAGCTGTCGTCAGGGTTGGTGCCTATCTTCCTCCTCATAATAGCAAAGACTTCTATTCAATACAGCTCGCCAATTATGTTCTTGGAGGAGGCTCCTTTGTCTCGCGTCTTGTTCGAGAAATTCGAACCAAGCAAGGACTTGCCTACTATGCCTATTCCTATAGCGTTTTTCGTGCTACTGATGGGACATTTACTGCAGGATTTGGGACTCAAAGTGACAAAGCCCATCTTAGTCTAAAAATCCTTTTGGATGAAATCCAAAAGATGAAAAAAGGAGTGAAACTTTCTGAACTTTCCCTCGCAAAAGAGTCTGTTATAAACGGACTTATATTTCAGTTTGAAACGGCACGTCAAATTACAGCACAGGAAATACGATTTCGTATGCACCAAATGCCTTCTAATTATATCCAATTATTCCCTTCTGTATTTCGAGCTCTTCAAAATGAAAATATAAAAAAAATTCATCACTATTGGAATCGAAAAAACTTGTACATTATTGTTGTTGGACCAAAAGAACTAGAAAAAAATCTTGCCAAAATAGCACCAGTTATTGTAAAGGAGCCAGAAGAACTCCTTTTTTAGAAGCTTTTTTGCCGGAGAAAATATTAAACTCTTAGAGTATACATATAAAAATTACCAGTTTTTCGGTATATCAGAGGGCGGAGTTCAGACCTGCATGCATCTCCCTCAGTTTCGTCTTATGTTTGATGTAGGACGAGGATCCAGCAGGCTGACAGAAGTTCCATTACTTCTCCTCACACATGGTCACTTAGATCATAGCTCAGGACTTCCCTACTATATATCGCAGAGAAATCTTAGAAATCTTCCAGCAGCTAATATTTTTGTTCCCCCTGAGTTAAAAGAACCTCTCACCAAAATACTTCAGCTTTGGTGCGAAGTGGAAGACTATCAGACTAGATACAACCTCAACTCTGTAGATTACGAACAATACGTCCCTTTGCATGGAAATTATTATTTTAAGGCTTTTCGAAGTATTCATCGAGTTCCTTCTAATGGCTATACTGTATTTGAAAAAAGTCGCAAACTAAAGCAGGAATTTCAAGGGCTTCCTGGGCATAAGATCGCTCAAATGAAGGAAACAAATCATGATATGTTCTATGAAAACTATACCCCTCAAATTACCTTTTCGGGCGATACTCAGATTGAGTTTGTTCTCAATCATGAAAGTGTTCGAAAATCCAAAGTGCTTTTTTTGGAATGCACTTATATTGATGAGGCTCGTACGATAGAACATACTAGAAAATGGGGACATATTCATTTAGAGGAAATCATCCAAAACCAAGATGCTTTCGAAGAAGTAGAGCATTTGTTTTTAATTCATTTTTCGCCACGCTATAGATATGATAAAATTTGCAAAATCTTAAAAGAAAAACTTCCTTCAGGGCTTTATGAAAAAACTACCCCTTTTATACCTCGCTATTTTAAGAAATAGTAAAAGCTCAAGAAACAAGTGGTCTTTGAGTTTTTACGCTATACTTGTCTTTTTCGTAGCATGCTGTATGAGCTCTTGTTGCTGGAATCTTGAGAAAATTCCAAGTCATCTTCAGATAAGTTCATCTCATACACCTACTCATCGTGTTTTTAATGTTGTTTTAATCGTGCTAGATGGAGTTAGGAGAGAGGAGTTTTTTCAAGGACCAAGAGATTCCATAAAAAAGAATACCAAAAATAAGGATGCTTTGAATAGTGAAGAAAGAAAGTCAAATCCTCAAAAGGCACGAAGGAAGCTGTTCCCTTTCTTATGGGGAAACCTTGCTACAAAGAAAGGAACGATCATTGTAGGAGATACAAATTCTTGCCAGATTAGTAATCCTTTTGGTATTTCACTTCCAGGTTATTCTGATATTTTTGCGGGAAGGCGTCAATGTAATGTAAAAACAAATCAATTTCACTCTAAGCCTTTTTGTCCTACTATCCCTGATCTTCTCATCAAAGAAGGAATGCATCCAAAGCAAATAGCCGTATTCGCAAGCTGGAAACATATCGAAAACGTAGCAAGTAAATATTATCGTGATTCTATTGTCATTCATACAGGACCAAAGAATCCTCCCCTCCCTCGATGGAAACATTCTTCTTTTGATAAAGAGCTTCAGAAAAATCTTAGAACCTATCTCAATCATACAAAAGATCCCCCTCGTTATCTATCTGTGATATTTAATGATACCGATGAATGGGCTCATCTTGCTTCCTATTCCAATTATATTCAAGCTATTCAAAGTCAAGATAGCTACATTCAAGAGATCTATAAATTATTAGAGTCAAAGAAAAAATATCATCAAAAGACAGTCTATATTATTACCTCAGATCACGGGAGGGGGGAAGGAGAAAAATGGACTCGCCATGGGAAAGTGAAGGGAGCAAAAAAGATATGGTCTGTACTTTCGATACCTTCTTTGATAGGTATTTCTTCTGACCAGATCAAGTGGATCAAGGATCGTCTTCGAGAGGACTGCAATCACCATACGATTGGGAAGATAGCCTATTGGATTCTCTCCCGAAAGAAATAAGACTGCCAACAAAAGCCGACTGCGAACGGTAATGAAAATCCAAAATGGAAAGAAGAAAAGTTTGATTTTGAGAAGCTATTCTGGGAACCATCCAAGAATGGTTAGAGTTGGAGTAAACAGGAAAAGGAAGGACTTGATTGAGCCAAGTCATCAAGCCAATGGAAGTATTCTCACATAGATAAACTCGATTGAGAGAATAACTTAGCTTTTCTTGGAGTACATGAATATCCGCAGAATGCTCTTCCAAAAAATATGTCCTTCGATTTGATGATAGAATATTGGGAAATGGATCCTTATTGTTGAGACCGCGTAGAGCTTGAACCTTCAATTCCATACGTGAGAACTGAGAGGAAGAAACAGTAGATCCTGAGGTCAAAGCTTCATTCTTCACGGGGTAGCGAATCTTTATAGTAAAATCTCCTCCTTTCTGAAAGTATATCTGTGAAGAAAGACCTTTTTTTTGAATCATGCTTTCTTGATGAATGAAAGCTCTTTCTCGAAAGCAAAGAAGCCATCCTTCTGGCTCTAGTCTACTTGTTGCATAAAGAGAAACAGGTGCAATTACAGATATCGAAAGAGATAATTCTTGGCAGTCTCCCATGGAGAAGAATTTTTTATTGACATCCTTCCCTTTTGAGTCCTCTACTGCTATTGTTAAAAAAAGAAGCGTATTTTTTCCAGACTCTATGACTCGAAAGGGTGGAGGGATACATTGACAAAGGTCTTGTGTCTTAACAGAAAGAGGAAAAAAAAAGCAGTGACCAAGAGAAGGTAGTGTATTTTCAGGAGGCTTATTATCTAAGGAGAAAAGAAAGGGACTTTGATGGATACCTAAAAGAGGAGATTTATGTAAAAGGGAAGATTGTGGATCCTCCAGAATTTTTTTTGCCCTTTCTTCACCTACATTCATTAAAAGAATAAAGTAGATTCGTTGACTGAACCGATTGATGAGTCTTTGATTCCTTCGTGCAAGAAGATTCCAAAAGAGATAGGTTTGCACTCCCTGAAGGCTGAATTTCGGGACTCTTTGGGGAATGACAGCTATCTGACAGCTCAAACCTGTTTTTCCCTTCAGCAAAATCCGTATAGGGATATGAAAAAAGAAGTAATTTATTATTTTTTTCCCGTCTATTGTATTTAATAAGTTTTTGACTTTTTTGGCAGGTAGAGGAATATGTTTCCTACAGTAAAGAAGGTTTGAGTCCATGGCTTTCCAGTTTCCTAATTCTGTGAAGATATTCAAATCTACGAAACAGTATGATAGAAAAACAGGCTTACTTTTAGTTTGTATCGGCTTTTATAGCTTCCGCCGATAATGATAAAACATGGTTGATAATAGTGCAAGCCTTTCTCAAGCAGAATTAGATGCTCTCTTAGGTGATACTGGAGAAGACGAGTCTAGTCAAGCCTCAGGAGCCCCACCAGCACAGGCCTCTATGGGTCTGGATCAAGACTCTCTTGATACCTTAGTCGATTCTCTTGGGAAAGAGGAAAAATCAAAAGTTGTCACAAGCCCCAAAGAGCAAGAGACTCAGCTTAACAAGACTATCGCTGGGGAACGCCTAGAAAATATCGACCTTCTCATGGATGTGATGCTCAAGCTCACAGTAGAGCTTGGAAGATCAGAAATGCCAATTAAAGATGTCCTTGATATACAAGAAGGAAGCATCATTCAACTAAACAAAAATGTTGGAGATGATATGGACATATTGATCAACGAGCGTCTTTTTGCAAGAGGGCGACTTGTTGCTATCGGAAATTGTTTTGGTATTCAAATCACTCAAATCATTGAGCCCTTAAATATTTATCCTGAATAAAAATTCACAACCAACCGGTTTTTGAGCTCTTAGTTTTCAACTTATCACAAAAAAAAAAGGCTTAGCCCTTAACATCAGACCCTCTTCCCCCCGAAATACCTAGTAGGGATTTAATAAATCCTCAAAAGGCACGGATGCCTTTTATCACTAAAAAGTTTCACGGAGGAAACTAAATGATTATAAACCATAATTTATCTGCAATTAATTCGCAGAGGGTCCTGAAATTCCAGCATTGGAATGTGGACAAAAACATGGAGAAACTGTCTTCTGGCATGAGGATCAATCGTGCTGGAGACGATGCGTCAGGGCTTGCAGTGTCTGAGAAAATGCGTACTCAGATTGCAGGTCTTCGTCAAGCAGAAAGGAATACCGAAGATGGTATGTCTTTTATACAGACCACTGAAGGATATCTGCAAAATGTTGCAGATGTGATCCAGAGGATTCGTGTATTAGCTATCCAATCTTCCAATGGTATCTATTCTTCTGAAGACCGTCAAATGATTCAGGTAGAAGTTTCTCAGCTTGTAGATGAAGTCAATAGGATTTCATCTCAAGCTGAGTTTAATCGAATGAGTCTTTTGCAGGGAGAATTTGCTAGAGGTTCGAGTATTGCCTCTATGTGGTTTCACATGGGACCAAATATGCATCAAAGAGAGAGAGTCTACATTTCTACAATGACGGCTCGAGCTCTAAGCCTTGAAAGAGAAGACGGTAGTATATTGACTCTTTCTACTATGGAGTTCGCAAATGAAGCAATTGGCGTTTTAGACAGTGCGTTGACTAGAATTAATAAACAACGTGCTGATCTTGGTGCCTATTATAATCGACTGGAACATTCAGCGAAAGGATTGATGGTTGCGTATGAAAATACACAGGCATCAGAATCGAGAATACGAGACGTTGATATGGCAGAAGAATCTGTAATGTTTAGTAAAAACCAGATTCTTGTCCAGTCCGGAACTGCAATGCTTGCTCAGGCCAATTTACGGTCTCAGTCTGTACTGCAGCTCCTTCGTTAAGATATTACCCCCGTCTTCGGACGGGGGTTTTTTTAGAAGACTTAGGGAATCAAGTTTAAAGTATGTAACGACTTAGATCTCTATCTTGAACTGTTGAAGCCAATCGATTGACGACAAAATCCTTATCTATCACAATATCTCTCTGATTTTTGGGGAGGTCTGGAGCGTTGAAAGATATATCATCTATGAGATGTTCCATGATTGTATGAAGGCGACGAGCTCCTATGTTTTCTGCTTTTTCGTTTACCTCAAAGGCAAATCGAGCTATTTCTTTAATACTATCGGGGGTGAATTGCAGATGAACGTTTTCTGTTTCAAGAAGAGCAATTGTCTGGCGCACAAGAGCGTTTCGAGGAACCGTAAGAATCCGGCAGAAATCTTCTTCCGTCAGCTTTTCTAGTTCAACTCGAATGGGAAATCGTCCCTGAAGTTCAGGTATTAAATCAGAAGGGCTTGTCATGTGAAAAGCTCCTGCTGCGATAAAGAGTATGTGGTCAGTTTTAACCGTACCGTATCTGGTATTTACAGAAGCTCCCTCTACGATTGGAAGAAGATCACGTTGTACACCCTCCCTTGAGACATCTATTCCTGAACCTGATGCTTTCTTTCCACAAACTTTATCTAGCTCATCGATAAAAATAATTCCCATTTGTTCAGCTCTTCGTATGGCTTCTACCCTTACTTTTTCTGTATCTATCAACTTTTCCATCTCTTGATCGACTAGTATTTTCCTTGCTTCGGAGACACTGACACGTCTTTTTTGTTGCTTTCGAGGAAGAATATCTGCAAGCATGTTTTGTACTTGCATATCAAGCTCTTCCAAATTTGGTCCTCCGCTCAATACCTGAACAGAAGGTACTTGTGAGGCTTGGCTTTCTAATTCTATATCCCGATCTTCCAGCTCCCCTGCATCTAGCTTACGAGAAAGAATCTTTCTTACACGACTTGCTTTTTTCTGGATTGACTCCTCTCTCTCAAGGTCTTTCTTGGTTTTTTTTGAATTTTTGGCTTTCTCATGATGCTCAGGAACTTTCACCTGAAACCCTTTTTGGATATGAACTCCCATCTCGGAAAGATTCAGAGATGCAAAATCGGGTTCCAAGAAAGGTTCATCTGATTTTGCATTTTGGCTCGAAGGAAGAAGAAGGTCTAGAAGGGTCTCTTTCATATTCTTTTCTGCCTGAGATTTCACCTTATGCTGAAATTCTTTCCGAACAAGAGATACAGAGGTGTTGACAAGATCACGAACCATAGATTCTACATCACGACCAATGTAACCAACCTCTGTATATTTAGTAGCCTCTACTTTCGTAAAAGGAGTTCCTGTAAGTTTTGAAAGACGGCGAGAGATTTCTGTTTTCCCACATCCCGTTGGACCTATCATAATGATATTCTTAGGATAAATTTCGTCTCGTATATCTTCTTTGACAAGGCGTCGACGAACTCTATTGCGAACAGCGATTGCGACTGCTCGCTTTGCTTTTTTCTGACCTACGACATATTTATCAAGCTCTTTTGTTATCTGGATCGGTGTGAGATTATCAATATCCAGATTTTCAGCTTTTGTATGCTTGTTTGGTAGCATTGTGAGTTCTGTATTAGGTGTGGTTTTTGATTTAACTTTAGCCAATTTCTTCTACTCCTATATTGAAAACAAGCCAGCTACTTATATCTATGATTTTTGATTTAACTTTAGCCAATTTCTTCTACGGTAATATGCGTATTTGTATAAACACAGATATCTCCTGCAATTTGCAAGGATGCTTCCACAATCTTTCGAGAGCTCAGATTGGTCTTTTGGATCATAGCTCTTGCTGCAGCTAAAGCATAATTTCCCCCAGAACCTATCGCAAGAATACCATCATCTGGACTAATGACATCCCCACTCCCAGAGAGAAGGAACATTTCTTTTGGATCAGCGACAATAAGAAGTGCTTCTAGTCGGCGAAGAATCCGATCATTCCTCCATTCTCGTGCAAGCTCCACGGCAGCTCGGCTTAGGCTTGCTTGATACTGAATGACTTTTTTTTCGAACAGTTCAAACAGGGTAAAGGAGTCTGCTGCAGATCCCGAAAATCCCGCTAGGACATTTTTATCCTTTAGTAGACGAATTTTTTTCGCCGTACCTTTCATGATGGTTGGACCTAGGCTTACTTGACCATCCCCTCCAAGGGAGGTCTTTCCATTCTTTTGCACAGCAAGGATTGTTGTATGGCGGAAACGAGACATAGAACTTAACTTTTGCCACAAAGCCTTGACACACTAAAAAAAGAAAGCATTTTATTTTTGGTTCGGCTAAGTCAATTGCAAAGTCAAATCCAAATTAAGACAAATAGAAAAATAGTAGATATTTAAGACTAGAGCCATCCAAGTATTTTTTGAAAACAAAGCAAAAAGAGGATACAAAACAACGTTTTGCAGAGGCACAAGAGAACACCAATCAGCAATTTAGATATCTCCTTCGGACGAGTGGGGTAAGATTTACCGCTATAACTCTAGTAATCAAATATTGATAATACTAAGATGATAGCTAATATTTACTAGTAATAACTCCTCTATTTAGTAAATATTGACTAAAACAGATTGATTTCGCCAATTTTTAGTATTTCTTAAAATCTTCTTGTCACAGGACTATGACATAATATCTTATGTCCTTCATGTATTTGCCTCAAGCCTCTAATAAGACATCGGTATCTGGAGCGGTATCTGGAGCGGTATCTGAAAGAAATCATCAGAAGAAACTACAGGAACATCAGGACTATTCCTTTATGCGAAAAGATCCCTTCTATTTTTCACGAACCTCTTTGGGGCTTAGATCTCCTCTTTATTTGCCGGACATGGAGAAGGCAATCCTTTATTTTCGAGAGGTGTTTAGCAACTCGAACTCGCATATTTACGTGATTGGTGATAGAGATGTAGACGGTGTTAGCTCTACTGCTCTTCTAGGTGGCTTTCTTCAAGAGCATTATAAAGGGAAATATTCTCTTTTAGTTTCTGACGAAGATGATGATTATGGGCTTTGCGGGAGGGTTTTTGAGCAAGTCTATGAGGCAAAAGCAGACCTTGTCTTTCTCTTGGACTTAGGTAGTACCCATGGGCCAGAGATAGACATTCTTGCAAAAGCGGGGAGCCGTATCATTGTTCTGGATCATCATTTGCTTCATACAAGGACTCCTACTTCTCCCAGTTGTGCCTTTGTAAATCCTCAAAGAGATACTAGCCTACATCCAGGGCATGAGGGTAAAATTGCAACGGCAGGACTAACCTTTCAGTTTCTTTTTGCACTTGCACTTTCTCATACGGACGAATGGAAAAGGATGTATTTCCTCTCGGATCCATCATCCCTCCATACTTTTCGATGTGGAATGTATCTTGGATCCTTTTCATCCATAGAGGAATGGGAGAAGCAGGAGAAGAACTGTAACATATATGAGAAGATCATGATTCGTGGAAAAGAAGACGATTCTTATCCTTTTTCAGAATGTGAACTAGAGCAGATGAAGCTGGATACAGATTACGGTGGGAAAATGCTCCTTGCCGCAGCGGTAGAGTCTCGCCCTCGCCTCAAAAGATTTATCAGAAAAACCTCAGATCTTGCTGCAGTAGGCATTCTTGCTGATCTGGTTCCTCTTGTAGCTGAAAATCGAAGCCTTGCAAGAATGGGAACCAGATACTCAGCTCCCCTTTCGGGAAGAGCGTCTGGGACAGAACCTCCCCAAAATGGAGAATCCCACCTTCATTTTAGAGAGGGATATCTAGCCTTGATCCGAGCATTGAGAATCAAGCGACTTTCTAGCAGAAATATTGGCTGGTCTATTGCTCCTGCTATCAATGCAGCTGGAAGGATGGGAAATACTCGCCTTGCTCTTGACCTTCTCATGTCTACCCAAGCTGATAAGGCAGCTGAACTTGCAAAAGAGCTCATCTCGTTGAATCAGAAGCGGAAAAAGAGGACACTTCACAATGAGGAAGTGTTACAAAAGCATCTTGAGGAGAATCCGAAAAAAAAGGAGGAGCCTATCCTCTTTTGCTGGCATCCAGATTTGGAGCCCGGAGTCTCTGGCATCATAGCGTCGCGTCTTAGCGAGAAATATAAGCATCCTGTGATTTATATCAATCCGAATGGGAGTCACGCTCGTGGTTCGGCTCGTAGCTGGAATAAAGTCAACATGCTTGCTCTTTTAGATAAGGCTTCTGATCTGTTTCTCCAATTTGGAGGTCATCAGGAGGCATGTGGATTCAGCATTTCCTATGATAAAATCAATGACCTAGAGGCAAGGATTCTCAAGACAGCTCGCGAGGATTTGAATGACCTCAAAATCCAAAAATTAGACAGTGCATCTACCTTGCCGTATCATCTCAAAGTACAACCCCGTGAGATTGGCTATGACTTATATGAAGAGCTCGAAGAATTAGAACCATTTGGTCCTGCAAATCCCGAACCTATATTATACCTTCCTTGCGTTCGTCCTGTGAATCTCTATCTCATGAGTGAGGGAGTCCATGCCTCATTTCAGCTGGAAGAAACCCCATCAAATGTGAAATTTATAGGCTGGAGATTCGGGAAGGAAATATCTCAAATAGTAGACGAAAAGAAAGATATTGACCTCTATGGAGCCTTAGAGTTGAGTGGGTTTCGTGGAAGAGAAGAGCTTCAGTTTCGTATTTCCAATCTCAGGACTAGCTCCCTTGTCCAAACACAAAGTAACTCACCGCCGATACTCCACTAGGATTTTCCTAACTAACACCCTTACGAGAAGCCTTCTTTTTAGAAGGTGACTTTTTTGAGGGCTTTGAGGGCTTTGAGGAGGCTTTTCTCTTAATCGAAGTCGTAGAACGAACGGGACGGATGCGTCCAATATCTTCTATTTCGTCAAGGTCTACTTCGTTTCCCGCTCGCATCAGAGAGCGTCTGAATTCCCGTATCCCTGTGCCTAAATCACGAGCTAACTGAGGGATTTTCTTCCCCCCGAAGAGAAGCAATGCCGCTGTCAGGATGATCAATATCTCAGTAATTCCTATGCTACTAAACATACCTGACCATGTTCTTAGCAAGAGCTAGGAATTGCAAGTATTAAAAAATAGTCTTGCAATTTTATGCAATTAAGCCGACTTTTTACCTATGGCAGTCAGTTCCGAGCAACGAAAGCTTTTTCAGGAAAAAATTTCTCCTTATAAAAAGCAGGTAGATGAGCAGAAAAAAGAGATCAATAGCATAAGAAGCTTGATGAAGGCAAGTGAAAACATTCGCTTATATCTTAGTCTTAAAATTGCTGCCATAGAAATCGCAAGATGTAATACTCTAGTTCTTATGTCAAATTTATCTGAAAAGATACAGGGTGTGAAAAACAATGCCTATTTAAATGATGCTCGGAAATATCTCTCCAATCTCATTACGGATATGCTAAATTTGTTTGGAAAACATATGGACTCAGGATTTACAGAAAATGAAGAAACCCTTGAGCAGATTTCTCAATTCAGACCTTCACATAAACTTCGTCTTTTACAGGAATTTCATATCGTGGTAGAAAATATAAAGCATGCCCTCGGTGAAAATTCTAAATGGAGGTGGTCTTTTCCTGATATGTACTACCGTCTAACCGTGCTGGCAAAAAATATAAATGATTTTAGACTGATGGGAGAAGTCAAGGATCCAGAGCACTCTGACTATGAGGCTTTACAGGACTATTTATATTTTTTTCTGGATAAGGCTCAATATACAGCTCATGAGTTTCGTTCTCGTTATGAGCTTTCTACGCAAGAGGTTGGTGATTTACAGAAGATTCGAGATATCTTTGAGCTTCAAAAAAAGGTATATATTTGGACAGGAAATCATCCTGAAAAAGAACGAGTACAAACTTCACTTGACAATATAGTTGATAAAATTGAAACAGTATTTCATAAAGATAAAAAAGAAAATGAGAAGAAAACAAACAAGTAAATTCATACAGAATTGTGCGGGTTTTCAGCACTGTTTTTTTCAGGAGGGATATTTTTATGGCAGTAAAGCCAATTACAGACACGGACTTTGAGAAGGAAATTAGTAATGGAACTGTTTTGGTCGATTTTTGGGCAGAATGGTGCGGTCCTTGCAAGGCACTTTCTCCTATTCTGGAAGAGCTTTCTGGTGAAATGGATGATATCAATTTCACTAGTTTAGATATAGATACGAACCAGCAGACTCCTCAAAAATTTGGGATCACTGCTGTTCCTACTCTCTTGCTTTTTCGAGATGGAGAAATCATCGCAAGGCTTCAAGGAGCTCTACCAAAGGTCCAGTTGAAGAATACGTTACAGAAACATTTATAGCATCTAATACTTAATCTTCAGCTAGGGTTTGGGTGGTTCCATTTCCTGAGAGAAGGTCAAGGAAGTTCCGTTAATACAGTAGCGAAGTCCTGTCATTTCCTTCGGCCCGTCAGGGAATACGTGACCAAGATGTGCTTCGCATACGGCACAAATCACTTCGGTTCGTATCATTTTGAAACTGTAGTCGTATCTCTTTTCTATCGATCTTTCGTTGTGAGTTCGAGCAAAGCTTGGCCAGCCTGTTCCTGAGTCAAACTTATCTTCCGAAGAAAACAACGGATTTTCACAACAGACGCAATGGTAGGTTCCTTTCTTTTGGGAGTCATGAAAATCACCTGCAAACACTGCCTCTGTCCCTTTTTCCCTAGTGACATGATACTGCTCCGGTGTAAGAATTTTTTTCCATTCCTCTAGGGTCTTCCTTAGCTTTCTTTTGCGCTTCTTCCGAAAAAAATGAATCATTCAGCACATCCTTCTCCTTAGGAGCTTGAGGATTCCCCTCGATAGATTCTGTTGTCTTTTCTTTTGGGGCGATATCCGAGGCTCTTTCTCTTTTTCCCTCTGGAGTTTCCAACAGGAGAGCGAGATGACGAAGGCCTTTCTCGTCGCTTCCTTGAAAACCTTGAAGAATTTTTTTTCTGAATGAGTTCTTTCATGATAGCTATGCTTTTTCTTTGATCGAAAAATACATACACCATAAAGGACATAAACACAGACAAGGAGAGAAAGATGACGGATAAAAGGCTATTGAGCCTCTTTTGAGCAAGATCAGTTGCTTGCAGTCTTTCCAAATGACGTAGCAAGAAATAGGAACGATCCAGATCTGGATTAGAGCTTCGTAAGATATTCCGAATGTGACTTGAAATCACTCCAGCATCTGATGAAGGTAGTCCTTCTATTGCTTCTAGCATTTTAGAGGGAGGAAGATTTAAAAGCTCTCTTGCTACTTGTTCCTCATTTTTTGTGGAAATGAAGTTTTTCCGTGACTCCTTTCCTTCTTCTGCATGAAGGAGGTTCAAGCCTACGAATATCCATAAAGTCAGTAGGAAACTTTGAAACAATTTGCTGAGATTTTGCATTTCTTTCTACTCTCTTTCTCCTACCGATGCCCACATTAGACAAAATCGTGAAATTTGTTCGTGACGGACTGCCATACGAAGAAATGCCCAGAAGAAAAGATGATAACCAAGAACGGATAACCAGAAAGTAAGATGTATTTTAGGGCTCATGCTATCTAGTACAGGACCAGGGTGAGTATCTGGTTCTATCCATCTTACAGCGAACCAGACAAGGACTGCGGTTATCGCCGAGAAAATGGAAGTTACAGCAGAAGCACTTTTTTGGCGAGAGAGAGAATCTGTCAGGCTCCGCACCAGAAGACAAGTCACCAAAGAAAGTAAAAGAACAAAAAAAGAAACAAGTCGAGGATCTTTCCAGTTCCAATAGCTCCCCCATTCTGTATGTGCCCATAAGGGACCTGACACCACAACAAGTAATCCAAAAATACACGAAGTTCGAATCAACCCCAAAGAAAAAATATCATATTTTTCCTTCCCTGTCAAGAGATAAAAGATCCCTGAAAATGCTGCAAGGAGAGGAGCATACAGAGCAACCCATGCTATTGGGACATGAATGTAAAAAATACGATGTGCAATTCCCTGAGAAGGAATAACAGGAGGAAAGCTAAGGCTTAAAATAGTCACTGGCAATAAAGCTAGAGCAAGAAGAACAAAAAAAAGCTCTTTCGTAAGAGAAGTATTTTGGTTCAGAATTTCTTTTTCCAGAGAATCTTTCGGATTCATGCTCATGGGAATTTAGACTGTCCGTACATAAAAGACACTCTCCAGTCCTGTTCTACTGTTAGAATATGTCAATCATTTTTTCATAATATCTAAGT
Source organism: Leptospirales bacterium (assembly GCA_014238275.1). Taxonomy (GTDB): domain Bacteria; phylum Spirochaetota; class Leptospiria; order Leptospirales; family Leptonemataceae; genus JABABJ01. The sequence continues at coordinate 20,034 of JABABJ010000133.1, forward strand.
TTGTAGTGTCATTTTCCAGAGAGAGACAGCCTGACGACCTGCTTGCTATTGCCCTTCCCTATGCATCAGTCGGCATCCGCCTGACCAGTCTGGCTATGTAGGAAACTTCTACACACATAGGGTTTGAAGGGTGCTACAGTAATATTACAAGTATTCTATGTCAAATTTTTCTATTTGTCCTAATTTGGATTTGACTTTGCCGTTTTTTTTGTGAAAATCACGGATTTTTCCTTGACAGCCATAGTTTTTGATAAGACTTGACAAGAACGGTGCTACTGCTTTATTCTCAAGGCATTATACAATGGAATAGCTCTGTATTTTGGAAAGGACCTCAAGGATAGCAAAATCAGAAGAATCCATCAAATCCATAGACATTTGTGACACTTCCGAATGTGGACTGGTGCGGGGCACAGAAAACTAACAACAAAGTGCTAAAAAATCCTGAAAATAAGAGGGATAGGTTTTTTTTACACAGTTTGGATTCTTAATTCGAAGATCATTTTGATAGGCAGCAAGGGAAAAAGCCATAGCCATTCTATGATCTCTATAGGTCTCAATTAGTGGTAGCTCGTTGGTATAGGAAGTTCTTTGATGAGGAGAAGGAGGAGTGATATGAAGGCTGTCTCTTGTTTCTTGTACTTGTGCTCCTAGCTTAGTCAGTTCTTTTCTGAGCCCTTCAATTCGTTCAGACTCCTTCAATCTAAGATTTGCAATATCACGAATGTGAGTGGTCCCTTGTGCAAAAAGAGCAAGAACAGCTAGAGTCATTGCTGCATCGGGCATAGAGTTCATATTCACATCTACAGCTTGAAGAGAAGTCTTGTCAGATGAGTCTTTGGATTGCACCTCGATCCAGTTTGCTCCTATTTGAATTTGAGCTCCCATCCGTTCAAGAATCTTCACAAAAGCCAAATCTCCTTGCAATGAGTTTTTCCCAGCTCCTATGACTCTCACAGGACCGCATCCTGGAAGGGAGCCAGCTGCTAGGAAGTAGGTGGCAGCAGTTGCATCTCCTTCCACTTTGCTTGTCGAAGGAGATGAGTAGGATTGACCGCTTGAGATTTGAAACTCTTGATATCCTTTTCTATTTACGTGAATTCCAAATTGTTCCATAATATGAATTGTAAGATCAATATAAGGAAGACTAACAGGCCGTCCTATAATATCTATACATAGATCTTCCTTCATGAGAGGAGCAGCAAGAAGGAGCGAAGAAAGATATTGACTGGAAATATCAGCTTTCAGTTTAATCCTTCCTCCCGATAGACCATTCGATTGTATCTTAAAAGGAGGATATCCCTCTGATTGGCATTTGATATTTGCCCCCAAAGATCGAAGTGAGGTGAGTAGATCTCCGATGGGTCGCTTTCTCATTTGTTCATCTCCATCTATAGAAAAAATTCCCTTTCCAGTGCATAAGACAGCAGTAAGTGGTCTTAGCACTGTTCCTGCATTCTCTAAATTCAAATTTGCATTCTGTACAGAAAAGTTTCCTCCACAACCTTGAATTTCACAAACTAAACCCTTTCCCTCTCTTTTATAAAAAAGTTCTACTCCAAGCTCTTTTAGAGCTCGAATCATTACCTTGATGTCATCTGCTTCTGGAAGATTTTCAATTCTAGTTTTTTCATGACTCAAAGATGAACATAAAAGGACCCTGTTTGCGACCGATTTAGAGCCCGGAAGAATCACCTCTCCTTGAAAAGAGTCAAACTTCTTGAGACAAAGCTCTGGTGGGTCTTGAATTGACATCGTTAGGATGTTTTGTATGGAGGTAAATAAATCGTAAACTTGCTTCCCTTTTGACTCTGACTTTCCACTTCAATTCTTCCATTATGACGTTCAATGATGTTTCTTACGATTCCCAATCCAAGTCCTGTTCCTTTCCCTTGAGTTTTGGTCGTAAAAAAAGGATCCCATATCTTATCTATGATGTCTGAGTCAATTCCCTCACCTTCATCCGAAAATGATGCTACTACCCATTCCATTCCAAATTTTTTTTGAAGAGATGTCGTAATGTTGATATTTCCTGTTTTTTGAGACTCCATCGAATGTATCCCATTTTCGATCAAATTCGTCCATACTTGGTGAAGTTCCCCTGTATTACATAAAATAGGAGGCAAGGTGCTATAGTTTTTTTGGATTTCAGGAAGCCGTTTTCGATGAATCGTTTTTATGATCGAAAGAGCATTTTCAATAGTCTTGTTCATATCTCCTAGCTTACGCCCCTTGCCGTCATGATGAGAATAAGTTCTTAAAGCACTCACTAAATCTGTAATGTGTTTGATCTGTAATTTAATACTTCTCAAATTACGCACTGAGTAAATCGTTTTTTGAAGGAATTTGATTTTTAGCTTTGAATTTTCCTTAGTATCACCCTGAAAAAGAAAAAGTATTTCTCGTAAAGCAGGTGTTTTTTGAAATATAGACAAGTTGAAGTTTTGTATGTTTCCTTTATATAGACCGTTCCTCATGATAATCTCTGCTAATTCGGAAGCTACAGATATATCTAGGGAAGATAAAAATTCTTCTGCCTTTTTTTTCAATCGGAATATTCGAGGAGAAACACTTGCAAAGTTTTTCACTACTTCAGATATAATATATTTTGTAATGTTCCTGAGAGAATTTCTTTGTTCATGTGAAAACTTATCTGCAAACTCAGTTGTATGGTCCATTAAAAACCTCATATCTTTCTCTAGGTTTTCTATACAGGCAAGGATTGCTCCTGCCGGAGAATTGATTTCGTGTGCAATTCCAGCCACCATCGTTCCAAGCATCGCCATTTTTTCTGATTGGATCAGCTGTGCTTGTGCTTCCTCAAGCTCTTGAGTTCTTTTTTTCACTCCTTCTTCTAATCCGTTTAGAACGGATTGGAGGCGACCATACAGATGAGCATTAGAAATTGCCATCATTGCAATAATACAAAGCTCTTCTATTTCATCTGAAAGGTTGTGTGTTAGCTTGCTTTGAGAGAACTCTCTCACGAAAATTAAACCCACTAGAGATTTATTGAGTACCATTGGAATAATGAATTCTGAATTGGTTATGTGAAAAAACTCTTTTGCCGATTCATATTCTTGGGATTCTGGTATAAGATAATCTTCAAGCTCACTTTTGAAGAGGGGAGCTTCGTTTTCTGAGAGATATAGAAAAAAGGGATTGTATACTGGAAATTTTTCTTTCCTTTTCTCTGCATGATCCCAAATCTCAAAAAAACTAGTGTTTCCTTCCCAAAGACAAATACCTGCCGATTGTATAGATAAAAGAGAACGGATCTCCGCAAGAAGAAAAGTTCGAACTTCTGTAATATGTTGGAGGCGAAGTAAAGATTCAAGCAAATAATGTCGTCTGTTTTTTTGTTGTCTTTTTGCTTCCATATTATTTTTTCTCACAAACCTTTATATTTTGTATATGCAGAAAGCACAAACAGGAACAATTAGCATGACTTACGGCACCTGCTATGGAATTATACCAGAAAATCATCAAAAAACAGAAATTATCGGGATATTAAGGGGCAAACTTAGAATCAAGACTAAAAAGAAATCAAAAAATACTGTAAGACGTCAAAGACACTTGCTTGCAGTAGGTGACAGTGTCCTTTTTTCATTTTCTGGTAAATCATGTCAAGATTATTTTTCATCCCCAAAGCAAGAATCCCATGTTATGATTGAAAACGTAATCGAAAGAAAAAATTCTTTAGAACGCTCAAACAGGCATGAAATTCATTGCTTAGGCTCCAATCTTGATAGGGCGATTGCTGTTGTCAGCTTGAAATCACCTTGGCCTCGTTTTGGTTTTTTGGATCGATTTTTATGTGCCTCGTATGCAGGAGGTGTAGAATCATGGATCCTTTTTAGTAAAAAAGATCTTCTGAATACCGAAGAGACCGAGAAGGCTCTTATCATGGCATCTATCTATCAGAAGCTGAACTTTCCTGTTTACTTCTTAGATCTTCTCTTAGAAAAAGATATGGCTACACTTAGGAAAAATCTTTCTTCAGGAGCAACTATTTTTTTGGGACAATCAGGTGTTGGGAAATCTACCCTGCTAAATCAACTGAGTAGAAAAGAAATGCAAGCTATTGGAGAGATCAGCCTTGCTACAAACAAAGGGAGACATAAAACAACAAATTCTCGTGCTGTTTATTGTTCTTTACGAAATGAAGACGAAACGAAATGTGTGGATCATAAAAAGAAGAAAAATGAGAAAGAACAAACTAAAGATGTCTTTCTAATTGATACCCCCGGACTCAAAGAATGGGGGCTTATGCATCTTGAACGGAAAACAATTCTTGAGAGCTTTCCTGAAATTCGAGAAAGGATCCATTCTTGTAAGTTTTCTGATTGTACTCACCACAAGGATAGCTCAGGATGTGCTGTAGAAGAACTCTTAGAAGAATCAGATGAGTTTTGGATGGAAAATGGATTGGATCTATCAAAAAAGGGTTATGATACTTTTATTGCAAGAAAACTCATTCATTTCTCACGTCTTCGTTCCCTTGAGTCTATATTATCATTTGAAGGCAAAAAAGTTTACTAAAGATATGAAACACTTACTTGCTTTTCTAATTTGTTGTTCCTTCTTTGTACCGTTTTCTTTGCTATCTTCACAACCCTCAGCCGAGTGTTTTATAAACTTAAATGATAATACAGAGGTTCAAGATCTTTCTCATTTGAAGTGGAAATATACTTCTTTTACTAGGACTTCGTCAAATGTGCAGGCCGCTAGAGTAGCGTATAACGATAGTAGTTGGA
>JABABJ010000137.1 GCA_014238275.1 Leptospirales bacterium
TGCCTCAGGAAGAAACAAGGAAAATGCTATGAACTTATATGATAAAGCTATCAAGGCTTGCCAAGAAAATGGCTTTGTTTTCTACGAGGCTTTTGCCAACGAAGTAGCCCTTGAGTTCTATCTCAATCTGACAAGAATAAGGTTTGCATTTTTGTATTATGAAGAAGCAAAGCGATTGTACGGTCTTTATAATATTTCTTCAAAAGTAAATGATTTAGAGCTTCGATTCCATAAGAGATTTATAGAAGAACTTCAACCTCAAGAACGTGAAGAAAACAAAGAAGACAAGATACCGTCTAGCTCAGAAAACACTTTAGATATGATTACAGTCATGAAAGCCTCGCAGGCAATATCACAAGAGATACGATTGGAACGCCTCTTAAAAAAGATGGTAGAAATACTAATGGAGAGTGCTGGAGCTCAAAAGGTTTTTTTGCTATTACAAGAAAATGAGGAGTGGAAAATACAGGCAGAAGGTTCTTTGGATAGAGAAGAACCTTTTTCTATTATGCAGAATATACATTTTGAAGAAAACAATAATCTTGATCATGCTGTCATTCAATATGTAATCCGAACCAAGGAAACTCTTGCTTTTGCGAATATCAGTGAAGATAAGGTTTTTGGAAATTCAAGCTATGTCATTGAGGAGAAGACACGTTCTCTTTTATGTATGCCTATTCTTCTTCAGGGAAATTTTTCGGGTATATTATACTTAGAAAATAAGAATACCTTTGGAGCATTTACTGAAGAAAGAGTTAAAATGCTTAGTATTCTTTCTTCTCAGATCTCAGCTTCATTAGAAAATGCTCATCTATATTCAAATTTGGAAAATGCTCTACAACGAGAAAAATCTGCTAGAGAGGCCCAAGAGAAACTCACTAGAGTATCTCATAAATTTGTTCCTGTAGAGTTTTTACGAGAGCTTGGTCAAACAGAAATAGCAGGTTTGAGGCTTGGGACTCATGTTGAAAAAGAAATGACTGTTTTATTTTCAGACATCCGTTCTTTTACTAATCTTTCTGAAGAAATGACCCCTGAAGATAATTTCAAATTTATTAACAGTTATTTAGAGCAAATGGGACCTATCGTAAGAAGCTGTGGAGGCTTTATAGATAAGTACATTGGAGACGCTATCATGGCTCTTTTTCCTATTGCAGACAAAAGTATCCAAAGTGCTGTTTCGATGATGGAGAATCTTATTTCTTATAATGAGAGAAGAGTCAGATTGAAAAGGCGCACTATTCAAATTGGAGTAGGAATCCACACAGGAAATTTAATGCTTGGAACCGTTGGGGAGCAGGAAAGAATGCAGGGAACTGTGATCAGTGACTCAGTAAACCTCGCAGCACGGTTGGAAGGTCTTACTAAAATGTACGGTGCTTCCATTGTTACCAGTAAAGATACATTGGATAAAATGGATTCATCAGAAGAACTTCATTATCGTGTTCTTGACACGGTTCAGGTAAAGGGAAAAAAACTTCCAACACAAGTGATAGAAATCCTAGACGGTCTCCCTCCTGAAGAAAAAGAATACAAGATGAAATTTCTTAGTGACTTTCAGGAAGGAATCGACTTATATTCTCATAAAAAGTTTGAGAAAGCCCGTGAAAAATTTCAAGAGATATACGACAAGTCAAAAGACAAAGCTACCACTGTCTATTTGGAACGCTGTGATACACTGTTCAAAGAGGGAATTCCAAAAGACTGGCAACCAGTAAGCATACTAACGAACAAATAAAAAAACCAGCGAAGCCTATCCTGCGTCTTTGGGCATTTTTCACCCCTTGTGTCTATTTTTTTATGAGTATTTCTTTGTAGATTTTTCTTTATGAGCAGAAGAGTTTCCAATTTCTTAGCTCACAGTCTGTTTCCTTCCCCTTTTTATTGAGTTTCCCCTTAGTAGCATTTCCGTCGCTTTGGAACTCTCCTCGGAATATAGATCCACTTTGAAGCTTATATTCCCCCTGTCCCTTTTGAATTCCTTTACTAAAATTTCCTTTCCAAGTCTCACCATTTTGGAAAACATAAAGCCCCTCTCCTTCTTTTAGATCTTTCTGCCAAAGACCCTCAAAACTATCTCCGTTGGCATAGACAAATCCACCCGACCCGTCGCGAAGACCATCTTTCCATGAGCCCGTATAAACATCACCATTATCATAAACATAGACACCGTTTTCACTCGTACAGTCTCCTTTTATACAACCTTTCGCTTTGGGAATTCCTAGCTTTTCCTTGGAGGAGAAGCACTGACAAAGAAGGAATACTGCCAAAACAGGAAGGATTTTTACCACAATAAATCTCATACTTTAACGGTGTATATTTATGTCAAAAAAAGTCAATCATTTTTTATTAATTTTTTGCAAAACCTGCAAAACCTGCAAAGTCAGGACTATCTCTATTCGGGACTATTTCTATATAGAGATAGTCAGCCCAAGTAGTGTTACTGCAAAAGAGAGCTGTTGAGCGGCTCCTAGGCAATCTCCATTGTAGCCGTTCAGCCTATGTGTGAGAACAAATCCAAATAATACACGAAAGGAAAGAACCAATGTGAAGACAAAGATGCCTGAAAGACCGTAACAGATAAAGAGAGGAGTTAGTCCAAAAAAAGATGCAATGCAAATTTCATCTATTTTGGGACGACCCTCATCCCCTGCTAGAACAAATCCAATGCGTCCCTTCTCTGGGACATAGGAGTGAGTACATAAAATAGAAATGGAAATCCATCGACTTAGTGTATGAGAAACAACCAATGCCTTTGCGATCTCGTCTGCCTGAGGACCAAGAGCAAGAAGACTATGATAACAGAATAAAAATACAAAGACGACTGCTAAGAGACCATATAGACCAATATGAGGAGATCGCATGATTCGAAGCATGGAACGACGTTTTTCATCTTTTGAGATATTGTGAGGTGCTCCAAGTCCGTCAAAGAAATCAGCAAGCCCATCTTCATGAAGCCCCCCCGTAATCCAAACTGAACAAATAAGGGTCAAAAGAAGAGCTACTTCTAAAGTAAGGATGAAAAGAAAGAATTGTAAAAATAGTATTACTAGGCAAGAAATGACAAAACCAGCAAAAGGTATATACCGAAAGCATTGAGAAGTATAGTAAGGATCTAGATGGATCTTCTTAGGGAGGGGGATACAAGTTAATAAAGTTAGGGAAGATAGAAAAACTCGTAGCTCATGAATCATCTTTTAAATATTTACGCCAAGGATTTGATAGGAGCTGTTTTCGTGTTTTAGAATTGTAAAACTTCCATTTTGAACCCAAAAACGAAATGCGTGGGAAGGTTTGACATCGACAGCATAAGATAAAATCGAACGAATCACTCCTCCGTGGGTTACTATGAGTAATTTCTGCACAGATGGATTTTCTTGATATTTAGATGTCATTTCTTGGAGAAAGGAAATACTTCTTTCTTGTAGCTGAAGGAAGGTTTCTCCTTTCGGGGGAGCTATGGACTCGAAATCCAGACTCCATGCGTCGCTTTCTAAGCGACTGATTTTTTCCCATGGCTGATTCTCCCACTCACCAAAAGACATCTCACGGAGGCGATGATCTATATAAATTTCAGAATCTTCCAGTCCGCTAAGATCTTTAGCTAAACGAAGGCTACGGATTAGCGGACTGGAATAGACTGGAACACGGTTTGGAGAGTTAGAAGAGAACGTAAAAGAAAATCGATTTGCCTTTTGGCGAACTTCTTTTAGATGCTTTGTGTAATCCTTGCTTAACTCAAGATCAGAAGCTCCATAACAGATTCCGCGGGGAAGATTGACAGGGGTATGCCGTAAAAGATAAATTTCCATCTTGTTTACTTTCTTTCTCTACTCAAAAGAAGAGAAAGATTCGTTTAAGTCTGTAAACAATTCTCGTTGCTTTCCTATAATCGGATCTTCTGATGCAAGGGGGTAGAGCCCAGAGAAGCAGGCATCGCACCATTTTTTCTCTCCTTTCGTTCTCATCGCCTCGTAAACGGATTCCAAACTCATATACTCAAGTGAATCCACCCCAAACGAAGCTCGTATTTCTTCTATGGAACGAGAGGAAGCGATTAGCTCATTTTCTGTAGGGATATCAATTCCATAAAAGCAAGGGTGCTTTGTCGGAGGAGCACTGATCCTTAAATGAATTTCTTTTGCTCCAGCTTCACGAAACATTTTAGCAAGCTTTCGAGCCGTAGTTCCTCTCATAATAGAATCATCCACGACAATGATACTCTTATTTTCTACAGCTGAACGGACTACATTATATTTAAGACGAGCTCCGAAGTTGCGAATTTTCTGTTCTGGTTCAATAAAGGTTCTTCCAATATAGTGGGAGCGTATCAATCCAATGGTATAAGGTATTTTGCTTTCTTCCGCATAGCCTAGGGCTGCTGTTGTAGATGAGTCTGGTATAGGTACCACTGCATCTGCCTTCACTGGATGCTCTCTTGCTAAATAACGCCCAAGGTTCTTTCGTACCTCATAGACAGGTTCCTGAAAGACAATAGAGTCAGGTCTGCTAAAATAAATATTTTCAAAGATACACATGGAAGTTGTAGTTTTTGGGAAGGGATAAAAAGAAGTCAGTCCATTCTCTTCAATGCGAAGGAGCTCTCCTGGTTCAATATCTCGAATGTATTTTGTTTCTGTAATATCAAAAGCACATGTTTCGGATGCAACTACATAAGCTCCATCTTTATGCTGTCCAAGTACCAGAGGACGAAATCCATTTGGATCACGCATTGCATATAGTGCATCTTTACGTAAAATCAAAAGACTATATGCTCCTTTGACCTGAACGATAGCTGTGTTTAATGCGTCGAGAAAATTTGTCTCATTGCTAACTGACATGAGGTGAACAATAACTTCTGAGTCTACAGTAGTTTGAAAAATAGATCCTCTCTCTTCTAGTTTTCGGCGAAGTGTCTGGGAGTTAACTATATTCCCATTATGTGCCAGAGCGAAGGCACCCAAGCGAGACTCTACTCGTATGGGTTGAGCATTTCTCAAAAACGAAGCACCCGTAGTTGAGTAGCGATTATGGCCAATGGCGATTCTTCCCTTCAAGGGAGCTAGTTTTTTCTTATCAAAAACTCGAGCAACTTGTCCCATATTTGCATAGCGATAAAGTCGCTTCATATCACTACTTACAATTCCAGCCGATTCCTGTCCTCGATGCTGGAGGGCGTGAAGTCCTAGATATACGAAATAGGCTGATTTAGGCATACCGTAAATACCATAGATACCGCAAGCTTCTCGGGGCTGATTTTTTTCTAAACTTTCCTCATGAAAGTCGGCTGTGTTTGGACTGATGAGAATTTTTTTTTTGTGCCGTAAGTGGAACATCGCTAATGAACTACATTGCTCATTCCTCTGCTCTCACTGTATACTCAAAAAATATCATATAATACATGTACATACCTAAAAATTGAGTTGTCTTCAAGTCCCATAGTCGTTCTTCAGATGAAGGACACAACTGTGAGCTTAAAAATAGAAAAAAACATAAAAAAACAAAATCTTAGAAATGATAAAAAAGAAGTGGCAAGTTAGTTGGAATACAGTAATCTTTGAGACACCTATCTCTTCTGCAATTTTTCTATAACTTTTTCCATCCCTCAATTATTTTATCTCTCTGTCCTAATTTGGATTTGATTTTGCATTTGATTTTGTCCATCTTTTCGACATAAAAGAAATAAGTCTTGCCAGATAAGGTGTCCGATAATCTTTTATACATAGAGAGGTAAAATGAGCTCGCGACAACTTATCTTCAAACCAGGTCAGATTGCTAAAATGCAGGAAAAAGTCCAACTGGAGGTTCCAGAAAAACATAAGATCGATCATTCACTTCCTCAGGATGCAGAAAATATATCCTTTGAGGATTCATCGGTTACAAGGGGATCTGAGCAAATCAGTGAAAAGCTGGAAGAATATCGAGACAAGGAAATGGCTAAAGTCGATTCCGAACTGGAAGAATACCGCAAACAAAGGCAACAAGAAATTGACGAATCCCTTGAGCACAAGCAAGAAGAGCTTCGTCAGACTGAAGAAGAGAGTAAAAATCTAGCCTTTCATGTCGTTCAAAAGTCTCAGGAACAGGCAAAACAGGAGATGGAAGCCGCACGCCTTAGTTTGGATCAGAAGAAAGAGAGTGCAAGATTAGAAGTAGAAGCTATGATTCAAAAAGCAGGGCTTCGAGTCGCTGAAATTGAGCAAGAAGCCTCTCAGAAGGGATCTGATACAGGACGAGAGGTTGGATTCAAAAAGGGTCAGGCGGAAGTTCGGCGTTTGATTGATCGTTTGGGAAGTATGATTGGTCAAGCCGTAGATATTAGAGCGGATATCATTCAATCTGCTGAAAAACAAATGTTGGATATGATCCTTCTCATTGCTCGCAAAGTCATTAAAGATGAAATTGCGGGAAGAAAAGATGTTGTATTGAATAATATACGAGAGGCACTGAAAAGGGTCAAGGATCGAGATAAGGTGAATATTAGAGTGAATTTCTCAGATATGGATCTAACTACTCAAAATAAAGAGGAAATTCTAAAAATGATTGGCTCTCTCCGTAAGATCGATGTGTATGAAGATTCACGAATTGATCGAGGAGGTTGTATGATCGACCTAGATGCAGGCTCCATAGATGCTCGAATATCTACGCAACTCAAGCAGATCGAAGAGGCGGTTCAAAATACCGCACCTATCTGAAAGAAGCTAAAAAATGCGAAATTGCTATGCAGTAGCTCGATCTCTTCCGTTTAATCCTAGTATTCCTATCGAAAAAGTATGATATAGATACCAGTTGACATGGAAAGGAGCCAAAAAAAAGTAGTACTATGTAGAGTGGTATATAGAGGCTGTCTTAAATGGGTGTTGAAAGCTGTCTTTTTTCGGCGTTTCAATCTTTATGCCTTGTTCTCGTAGCTTTACATTATTATGAGTGAAAGGGCTGGAATTCATATTGACAGAACAATTGACCCTCGTCATTTTTCTACTTCGAATCCAAAAGATAGATCTCAGGAAAAAATGAATAGAGACAAAACTTACGATGAACAATCCTTTCTGGAAGCTGGAAAGCAAAGCGACAAAGCGAAAGTTCAGCATAAGGTTGTCGAGCATCGGATTGTCGAGCATCGTTTTCGGAGCCTACTGAAAGCGTTTTCTTGGAGAATTACTGCTACACTAACAACCCTTTTGATTTCTTACTGGATTACTGGAAGCATTACGACTGCTAGTATCATTAGCATTATTGAGTTTTTTTCTAAGATGTTTCTTTACTATCTTCATGAAAGAATATGGGGAAGTGTAAATCTTGGCGTTGATGTACGGCGATCACAAACAGACTACCAAATCTAAGCTGAACTATCAGTTTCAAGATGCTGGACCTCAAGAGTTTCTCTCTTGGGCATTGAAAAACTATGAAAATAGTATCGTTTTGGCGAATAGCTTGAGTGCAGAAGATACAACCATTCTCCATATTTGCTCAAAGATTTCTAAAAATTTCAGAGTATTCATCTTGGATACAGGACGTCTTCATGAGGAAAGCCTTCAATTCTTAGAGGAGTGTAGGAGCTATTATAAAATACCTATCCAAATATATTTTCCTCAAGCAGAAGATGTAGAAGCAATGGTTCAGAAAAAAGGGCTTTTTTCTTTTTATGAATCGATTTCAAATCGGAAGGAATGCTGTCATATTCGAAAGGTAAAACCGCTTCAAAGGGCATTGAAAGGTGCAAATGCTTGGATTACGGGTCTTCGTCGTGAGCAGTCCGATGGAAGAAAAGAAATCGAAAGAGTAGAGTGGGATGAAGCAAATGGAGGTCTATGGAAATTGAATCCTCTGCTTAGCTGGAGTTGGGAGAGAGTCCTAGAATTTGTATCCGAAAACAAGCTTCCCTTTCATCCATTACATAAAAAATCATATCCAAGTATTGGCTGTCAACCGTGCACAAGGGCAGTCAAAGATAAAGAAGAGCTTCGTTCAGGGAGATGGTGGTGGGAATCTTCAGGAAATAAGGAATGTGGGCTTCACGAAAAAACATAGGATTCTGTGAATACAGATTGATATTCAAGGAGCTAGAAAAATGAATCATAGTAGTAAAAGCAATCCTGCAATGGTCTATCTCATCGGAGCAGGACCTGGTGATCCTTCCCTTCTGACTCTGAAAGCTGTGGAGATACTCAAAAGATCAGATGTTGTTTTGTATGATCGACTAATTCATTCGGAAATCCTTTGTTATGCGAAAGACTCTCTTCTGATCCCAGCAGGGAAGAAGCCTGCTCAAGAAAACCCTTCTGCTCAGCTCCCTTCTTATTTCCCTGAAATATCCTCATCGGAAGATCCTACAGATTCAGAAGCAGAGCCTTCTTCAGAAGGAAATTCCTCTTCAGAGAAGATCTCGTATCATGCTATGCAACAGGCAAGGATTAATGATCTTCTGATACGATATAGCCGACAAGGATCTATAACAACACGCCTTAAGGGAGGGGACCCCTGTATTTTTGGAAGGGGAGGGGAAGAAGCTCTTGCTCTATCCAAGGCAGGGATTCCTTTTACCTTTGTTCCAGGAGTAAGTTCCTTTTATGCAGCTCCAGAGTCTGTGGGGATCCCTCTCACTCATCGCCAAGTTTCTTCTGGTTTTGCGGTTTTTACTGCTCATGAGGCAGCTGGGAAAAGCAGAAGCACAATCGACTGGGCTCTAGCAGCAAAGATTCCCACAGCTGTCTTTCTAATGGGATGTGGTAGAGTTTCACAAACAGCACAAAAGCTGATTGATTTTGGTCGTTCTCCTTATACTCCTGCAGCCGTAATTTCTCGAGCAACCTTTCCAGATCAAAAATCTATTACTTCCAATCTTTCTGATCTGGGAAGGTTTTCTTCAGAACTCCCATCGCCAGCAACTATGATTGTAGGAGATGTAGTAGAGCTTCAAAAACAAATCCTTCCCTACCTCTCCTCTGAGTCAGTTGCAAAAATTGCTTCTCGATCCTAAACTCAAGCAAGCTTTGTCTTTGGATCTTTTTTTTGTGCAGATCGAACCGCTTGCCTTTTTTTCTTGGTCTTTCTTTGGTTTACCTTGGCCGCTTTCTTGACTATATCCACCTCTTTGCGAGCAAGAGCTTGATCTTCAGGAGACAGAGCTTTAAATAGACGCTCCAATATACGATCTGGCATAATATAAAAACTACCTTTGGAGCTGGTTAAAAGCTCTCCTTCTTGATTATGGATACTTGCAGTGATATACATTCTCCTTCTCCGTATGGAGGTAACTCTTGCTTTCACGTAGATTGTTTGATGAATCGGAGTTGCTTTCTTGTAGTGGATAGTCAGTTTTTCTGTCATCACAAAATAACCAAGTCGTAAGCATAATTTCCCCTGAATTTCATCCATGACCAGAGCACTAACTCCTCCATGGAGATATCCACGTAGTCCCTCATGCTCTGGTCTTTTCGGCTGAAAAAGAAAGGATAGGCTTGCATCATTTGCGTCAAACATCTCACCTTTTGTCTGAAAAGCAATTGACATAGGGAAGTTTGATACCCGTTTATTTTCGTTCAAAAAATTATCCTTTTCCTCAACAGGAAGTGATTTCTTATCTTTATCATTCGTCAGCATAATAGAATGTCTTCGTTTTTGGGTTATAAAGGAGTTTCAAAGACGTTTTATGTTTTTGTTTCGGAGTAGTGTTCGGAGGGCTTTGTGAGAGAGGTTCGTTAGATTCTTTTCTTGAGATTTTTTGAGGGCTGGGAGAAACATCAGTTTGAGGAAGCCCTTGAGATGAGAAATTTTCTTCCTTAGTTTGATGATTTGAGTCATCCTCTCTTCCCTTTTTGGGTAGGATTTGATTCAAAAACGGCTTTTGCAAGCCTGTACTTGGTTTGGAAGAGCTAGAGTTTGCAGAAAGGAGATTTTGTATCAATCTACTCTTTTTCTTTCTGTTTGGCTGTTGAAAGAATCCATGACTTTCAGGCAAAAGAACAATTTTGGCATATATAAATCCTCCTATCAATCCTCCTAAATGACCATAATGGGAGATGAAAGATACAGAATCCATAAAACTGAATACTAGGGAGATGATACCAAGGAGCAACGCTGCTATGCTAGCCTTCATCGGGAAAAACAAGAGAAGGAGCTTGGCATTTGGAAACAAAACAGCCATCGCACCAAGAAGACCCGCGATACTTCCTGAAGAGCCGACAGTGGGAAGAATCATCTCTTGGGGAGAGCCAAGGAGCATACTCAGCAGGACGACGAAAAGAGAACCGCTCAGACCAGAAATAAAATACAGAAAAAGAAATCTTACTGTTCCGATAGAACGTTCCAAAGTAGCACCAAAACTCCATAGCCCAATCATATTGCAAAGGATATGAAAGGGAGAAAAGGGATAGTGAAGAAAAAGACTGGTAAATGGTTGCCAAAAAGCCCCTTCCAAAAATTTGGCAGGGATCAGCCCAAAGAGGCTGTAGACATCCTCCACAAGGCCTCTATCCCAGAATCCAGAGGCAAATACAACTGCAAAAATTCCTATATTGACGAGTAGGAGCGTATAAGTAGAATAAATCATAGCTGAGACTTCCTATACAAGAAAAGAATAGACAAGCTTTTTATGCTATGGATTTAGTGCAATAAAAGTTTATACTAAGAGCTTAACAAGCAAGTAGCTTAGGGGAATTTGCAGCTTATGAGCCTCAGTTATTTTCTGAAAAAATATAGAACAACTATCAATTCAGGAACAATGGGCAAAATCGCTCTTTTATGTAATCAGACATCGTATAGCTTTAGTGATAAGAAATATCTTTTTGAAATCCTCCAAGATAGTGGCTTTCTTTGCCGTGTTTTTGTTCCTGAACATGGTCTTTTTGCAGAGCTTCAGGATCAAGAGCCTCTGTCTAAGACAGGGATATACAGTACAATGATAGATACTGAAATTATGTCTTTGTATCAAGAAGAAGCAGATAAACTCTACATCCCGCCAGAGATCCTTAGAGATATAGATACCTTGATCGTTGATATACAGGATGTGGGAAGCCGATACTATACTTTTGCAACGACTGTAAGCTATATTATCGAGGTTCTATCGAGTCACAACATAGATATACAACTGATCATCATAGAAAGACCAAACCCTGCGGGGCGTCAAGTAGAAGGAATCCCTCTTCCAGAGAAATATGAGAGCTTTGTGGGAAGAAAAGGTCTCCCTCATAGACATGGCTTAACAATAGGAGAGCTTTCTCGTCTATACCAAAAACAGTTTCCAGGGAACTACCAGCTTGAAATCATCTATGACCCCAAACAAAATTATCTTCCTGAAAAAGAGGATTCTTGGCACTCCTTATGGAAATGTGTAGAGATTTTTCCCTCTCCTAATATGGCCTCGCCGATCATTCCTCTTTTATATTCTGGACAATGTCTTTTGGAGGCGACCAACCTGAGTGAAGGAAGAGGGACGACTCGTCCTTTTGAGATCTGGGGAGCTCCTTATATAAAAGATATTTTTCAGAGGAATGATTTCCCTTCCCAGAAAGGAGCCTTCCTTCGCCCTTTATTCTTTCGTCCGGTTTTTCATAAATTTGCGGATGAGTTGTGTTGTGGATTTCAAATACACATCGAAGAAAAAACCCCTTATCATTCTCTTTCTCACACCCTTAGGATTCTTCGATGGATTCGAGAGAATTTTCCCGATCATTTCTCTTGGAAAAAGGGAGTTTATGAATTTTGTTCCAATCGTCCTGCAATTGAAATCCTTGTTGGACATGATTTATTAATCAATTATTTATACAATGGTATTCATTTCACTGAAATCCTAGAGAAATTTTGTTCGTCTGAAGAAGAATGGATATCCAACACATCGGATCATTTGATTCATCCATCTCCGTTGAAACGAGTAGAACCAATGATATGAGAATGTCTCAAAAATATCTCTAGTAGATAATAAAGATGTATGAAATGGAAGCTATTCTAAGCCAAGAAGAGATAGAACTCAACCTTCTAAAAAGCGATAAGCGAAAGGAGGAAGCTATATATCAACTCGAAAAAAAACGTTCTTTTTCATGGAGATTTACTATTTTTTCTGATGAGGATGCTAGTCTTGTTTCTCATCTAATACACTATATGCTTGGATTGTACGGCTTGAATTTTCTGAGTAATGTAGTCATGGTTCTTGCACGGGAAATGATCGGAAATGCAGTCAAGGCAAATTTGAAACGTGCGTTTTTTCTATCTCTCAAGAAAGATATCAATCATGAGAAAGATTATAAGTATGGCATGGAAATCTTTAAGCAAGAAGGATTAGGACAACTTGATTTATACCGAAATGCGATGGAAGAGCTTGGTCTCAAGGTGGAAATTGTGATAGAGCTACTTCCAGAAGGAAGCTCTATCAAGGTCATAAATAATACAAAGGTCTTAAAGCAAGAAATGATTCATATTCACGAAAGCTTGCAAAAAGGGAAAGAATTAGATTCTTTAGAGAATATCATGATTGATATGATACAGTCAAGCAAAGAAGGAGGAGGTATTGGAATTGTGATGAGTAGCATGATATTAAAACAAAGTGGGATTCCTTGCAAACATTTTAGTATTAGTTCGAAGAATGATACTACCTCTTCTTGTGTTTTTTTGCCTTCTACTGTTCGTCGCCATGAAGACTCTGAATCAGTCTACCGAAGTCTAATTCGAGAAGTGGAGGAACTTCCTTCTTTTCCGGAGCCTGTTGAAAAACTTCTTAATCTCATCACCGATCCTGAGGTGCAAATGACAAAGATCGTATACGAAATAGAAAAAGATCCCTTTTTGACTTCTTCTGTCCTGAAACTTATTAATTCCGCGAGTTTTATTACAGCTGAGAGAGTTGAGACAATAGGGAAAGCAGTCCCTATCATGGGTATTCAGAATATTAAACAGATGGTTATGCTCAATTCTTCATGTCAAATTCTTAAAAAAAAATATCGTGTTTTTGAAAATTTTTGGAAACATGCGAGTCAATGTGCCTTTTATGCCTATTTTGCAGCAAAACTGGTGAATCAGAAAAAACTAGCAGAAACAGCCTACATTTGTGCCCTCCTCCATGATATGGGAAAGATTATTCTACATACCTTTGAATCCAAGGATTGGGCTCGATTGAACATAAACCTCCTAAGCAAGTCCTCTCCCGTACATTTTGAAGAAAGCTTTCTTGGAATCTCTCATGCAGAACTAGGGGCTCAAATGGCGGAGAAGTGGTGTTTCCCTGAGAACATCGTATCTTCCATTCGCTATCATCATAGACCTATGTATGCAGAGGAAGAAAACCGTCTTTTGGCTTCAATCGTTCATTTCGCGGATTCCTGCATGGAGCAAGAAGAAGGACAGAAACATGTCTATTTTGATATAGGGATGAAAAATATCCTTGGAATCTATAACAGCTCAAATATCTATCAACTTCATCGACAAGTCAAGGAATCTTATAAGATGCTTGACAGGACAGAAAACAGTATCGCAGCTGCATAGTTGATCTTGGCAAATAGATACTCTCAAAAGTGTCGCAAATGTCTGCGGGCTTCACAAGTCTTGAATTTTTGCATTGAACACTTCAATGGGTTTTCCTGCTAAATCTGCACTACTTACAAAACGTAGCAAGGTCTGATTGAAACGTTCGACTTTACCATTATGTGTTTGGGTTCGTGGTTGAATCAAAGCATGCTTAATTTGATTTTCCTTGAGTATCAGCTTCTATACCTGTCCATAAACTATTGGATTGGAGGCGTTCTAGGGGCTTTAATAGAAGAATAGCGTTTTTTGCGTGGATTTTCTTTTTTCATTCGGTATCTTCCTGTTACTTTATATCTCTTGAAAACTTTATCTATTCCAGAGTGAGACAAGCGTATACCTCTAAATATAGGCAATTGGAAACAATATGTCCCCAGTAATTCCTGTCCTCGATGTATCTTTCAAAGCAGTTAATTCATAGTTAGCTTTTTTCAATTTCCAAAGCCAATCATAGAAAGTCTTAGAAAGCAATCCAATAGGAAGCAATCCAATTTGTTCTCAACCCAATTTGATCGCAACCCAATCTTATCTTTTTACTCTCCATTACACGGATAAGCCAACGGGCTTTTTTACGTATCTTGTAGTCTTTAACACCCTTTAAATTATTCTTGATTTTCTCAAGAATATCATCGTAATTATTCATAAATAATTACCTCCTAATTATTATTTTTTATATGTACAACTTAGAGATAAGTATCTATTTTGGCAAATAGATACTTATCTCTAAGTGTAACA
>JABABJ010000149.1 GCA_014238275.1 Leptospirales bacterium
CAAATACCGCCACAGGAGGTGGCGGAACATCCCCGACACCCACAGACAGGAGGTCTGTGAAGTGTCGGGCGCGGGGAGAGCCACGAGAGGGAGGCGCGGTCCTCCCTCTCGTGAAAACACGGATGCCCGCCCCATTTTCGGAGCCATGAAGCTCCGAAAATGTGAGCAAAGACAGGGTTTCCCTGTATTTGCGTCCCTCAGTTGTGCCACGGACGGCACAACTGAGGTCTTCTAAGAGCCTGATAAATCGGGACTATTGTTAGTATAAGTAAGTGGCCATGGCTTAGCTCTTAGGAAAGTCGCCGAAAAAACAGGAGTTTTAGTCAATATTCACTAAAAACAAGAGTCATCACTAGTAAGTATTAGCCATCTGTCATAGTGAATATCTACTGAAAACAGACTGGAACGCCTATACATGGATGCAAGCCTGATAAGTCGGGCTTGTTTGATATTAGGAGATAGTCTCCGTGGCTTAGCTCACATAAGAACCGCCGAAACAGGGAATCCCTACAGATACCAAATACCGCACAGGGTTTCCCTGTTTCGGCGTCCCTCACTTGCACCACGGAGGATGCAAGTGAGGTTTTATAAAACTCCCTCTCGTGAAAGTGATACTTTTTTTATTTTCCCTTGACTATAATTAAGCTATGTAATTTTATGGGTCATCAGATAAATTCTAATTATCAGATGAAGAAAATACGAGGAGGAAATACTATGAAAAAACGATTTTACTTATTAACAATTTGCTTTGTCATCTTATCTTTGGGTGCTTGTGCGAATGGTGGCATAATTCTTAATGGTGGCGATGGAGATGATTCAATTCAAGTGACTGGAACAACTCCTTCTCCTGCGACTGAAGATGCTGAGACATTTGCAGGAGATGAAGCCTCAAATACAATTAGCTACTCGACTGCAGGCGAGGAGGGGGTCACAGCAGACTTGGAAACACCAGCCAACAACGCAGGCTTTGCTATGGGAGATACATATATTAGCATCGAAAACCTAATCGGTTCGTCTTATGATGATACCCTGACAGGAAACGCTGAAGCAAACACTCTGGAAGGCGGTGCCGGCGCGGTAAAAACACCATAACGATCAATGATGCATACACTACGAGCGGCCTTAGCTTTACTATCATCATTCGGTATGGTGCTTCTGATAGTTATGTCACATTGGCTACTACGTTGTGGTCTAATTTGTCGTCAAACTAAGTAGTGCTAGAACGAGTGTGTTTCTATTCCACAACACTAGTGAAGAAATTTCTGGATTGCATCTTCTGCATCGTAGGCGTTTTTCATCCAATGAGTCTCCCATCCAAGCTTTTCTGCTGGGATGAGATTTTTTTTGCGATCGTCTAAGAAAAGAATCTTAATAGAAGAAAGAATCCCTGTAGAAGCACACTCTTCCACAAAAGGAATACTATTTTCCTTTTGATATTCCTGAATGGACTTTTGAATACTAAGATAATAGGATTTCTCAGGTTTTCTGCTTCCCATCTCACAGGAAAAAAATAGATAATCGCATTGCTTCAGCTCAGGGAGTGCATGAATAACCTTCCAATACCACTCGGGATAATTAGATGCAATCCCTGTCAAGACTTCCTTCTCTTTTTGGAGACTCAACAAGAGCTCTTTCATGCCACAAACATAGCGGAGATTTTTGAAAAGGAAACTCGAAAGTCTTTGAGGAGAGATAAGGAAGGATTCTTCTTTCTCGGAGAGTTGTTCTACTTTTTCTTGATAATAGAAATGATCAAAATATTCCTTTTCTGAAATTTCTCCCTTTTCAAAAGATATGAAGGAATCCCTATTTTTGCACTGGAAAAAATTCTCTTGAGACTTTGGCTGTGTGAAAAATTTCTCTGCAGCGGAAAAATAAGGATCACGTACAAGAGTATCCATCATGTCAAAAAGGACTAGCTTTTTCATGATAGAGTGTAGCGGAAGGGATTGAATGATAAGAGAGGTTTTAGAACAATATCTTTAGTTGATGATGAGCTCACTAAAATAAATATCTGTAATTTTGCCATTGGATAGAATATGATTGATCGATGCTTTGAGTTCTTCCTGAAGATCCAGCCGGCTTTCAATGGAGGAAAGTTCATTTTTCTTTTTTCTCATTAGGATGAGGTTAATAATATTTCTAAGCTGAGGAACCCTTTGTGCAATTTCACCGGAAAGGGCTGGATTGCCAGGCTTAAATCCTATGCTGAGTTTCAGCTTGATGAAATGAGTTTCATCTTCATCTGCTGTATTGACTCGAAACTCTTCTGAAAAATTGAAATTTTCAGTAGGAGGAGGAGGTTTGACTAGAGCAATAGAGGCTGTTTCTTTATATTGTTGAGAGGCTGCTTTCCGTGCAACATAATATGCAATGACAGACATTAAAAGAATACCCAACATTCCCAATGCAAGATAGATCAAGATCTGTACGAGTCTATTTAGACCAGGTGTTCGCGGGAGATGAAATGCTTTTTCATCTTGAGCATCTTGAGTTAAGTCTTCATCAGCCATAGAACAACATCTACTTTCATCTACCTAATCATGATTAGGGCGAGAAAAAATCCTCAGAAAAAATATCGGCTTATATCATGAAATGATTAGGATTTATCTTCTTTACGGACAAGATAAATGTAAACAATGTAAGGGTAATAAAATCATTCATATCAAGAAAAAAATACTTGTCTTTTCAGAAGTCTATATTTATATGGCATTGAAGATCTTTGGTAAGGAGGTAAAGATGAGCCAAGAATATGTTTTTAATTCTATTAGATGTGGGGGTGCTCAAGCCCCTTTTGGAGTTCTCTCCCAAATTCAGGAGGTTCTTTCTAAGCGTACGCTTCTAAAGCACCCATTTTATGTTCAATGGTCAGAGGGAAAGATAACTAAGGAAGCTCTCGCAGGCTATTCAAAGGAATACTATCAATTTGTGAAACTTCTTCCTCATTGTATTGAAAATCTGACCTGCAAAGCCCCCTCAAGCTCCAGAACCCTACTTGAGAATAATCTTGCTGAAGAAAAGGCTCACATCCCTCTTTGGGAGCATTTTGCGGCTTCCCTTGGGGTTTCACGTGAGGAGCTTCATTCCTATCAAGGCCTTCCTAAGACTCAAGAAGCAGTAAATTCCCTCAAGAGCCTTTGCAACGATTGGAACCAAGGAATTTCTTCGCTTTACGCTATAGAGAAGCCTCTCCCAGAGATTAGTGCAACGAAACTGAAGGGACTGGAAACCTTCTATGGAATTTCAGATCCAAAATCTACCTCTTATTTTAGGGTTCATTCTACTGTCGATCAGGAGCATGCTGAGATGTGGGAAGGGGAAATGGAAGGTGTGCTTTCTTCTGAAAATCATAGTTCTCCAGCCCTGCTTGAACAGACAGAGAAGGATCTTTTAGGAGGGGCTAGCGGCTCAATGGATCAGCAACATCGTCTTTTGGATGCTTGCCTTGAATCTTACGCCTCCTAAATATTAGGAAGAAACTAATATCCTTTGCCTAAGCGTTTGGGAAGTATTGGCTAATTTGTCTTGAGATTGAGATTGGGAGCTGTTCTTTCGTTTCCCTGAGCCTTGCGTAATTCTGTTAATTCTATTAAGTCTGTTAGAATCAGCCTTGTGGGGAAGGGGCTTTCACAAATCAAGATTTTGAGTCATTGATACCTGCTTGTTTTAAGAATGAGACAAAAACAGAGAGGGAAAATCAAAATAGGATATTTTGGGAGCCCTGATGCTTCCACTCGCCTTTTGCAACGACTCTTATCTGAAGAAGATATGGAGATTGTGTTTGCTGTCTCCAATCCAGACAAAAGAAAGGGGAGATCTCAAAAACTCATTCCAACAGAGGTTTCCAGAATGATTTTGGAAGAAAACGAAAGGAGTAGCTACTCTCAAAAAAAAAAGATACCCCTTTTCCGTTATACGAATCTTCGAACCCCTTCCGTCGCAGACGAGCTAAGAGGGATAGATACTGATCTTTTTGTTGTTTTTTCCTACGGAAAAATACTTCCTCTTGAAATCTTTAGCTTACCCTCATTTGGCGCAATCAATCTTCATGCCTCTCTTCTTCCCAAATTGAGAGGAGCTTCTCCGATTCAAACTGCTATTTTGAAGGGTGAAAATCGGACGGGATGGACAGTCCAATACCTTTCCCAAGAGCTAGATGCAGGGGATATACTTGCTCAAACAGAAAATCTCATAAATTCTGAAGAAACAGCAGGCGAATTACTGGATCGTATGCTCCCTGAAGGAATCAATCTTTTGATAAAAACCTGTCGAATGATAATGGAAGATTCTGTTCTTGGAGAAGGACAGAAAGGGAGACCGCAAAATCATTCTGAAGCAGATGATTGCGGAAAAATTTCCAAAGAATTGGCAAAAATATCTTGGGATAGGCCTATTGCTGAGATTCATAATCTTATCCGTGCAATGAATCCCTTTCCTGTAGCTTGGAGTGTTCTTCCTAAAGATATTTCTCAAGGGGACATCCAAGACTCTGCCCAAACTTCTGTTCTTCGAATCTATCGTACATCGATTGTAGAAAAGAATCTTCATAGGATGATGATGAACGATCTTCCTTTCGGAGGGGTGATTCTTTCTCCTGATTCTCAATCCCTTTGGGTGCGATGCTTAGATGGTATCCTTGCATTGGAGGAGCTTCAAAGGAATGGTCGCCAGAAAATGACATGTCGTGATTTTCTCAATGGATACAAACCCCCTACGGATTTGGTCCTACAATAAGGCAAAACGGTCTATAAAATATAAATTGCAAGAGCTCAAAACCTATCAATTCTTAGGATCTTACTGTGATTTTGCAAGGTCAATTTAGGATAATAAGCAAAATAGGATTGACTTGAAAATACGTCCTATGAAATTGGTACAAAAGATGGTTTCGTGTAGAGAATGCCATCCTATAGTTAATATGTATGATATGGGGGAATGACTAGATGATAAAGAATAACTATTTTACGGATAATGAGGATATCCAGGATTATTTCCAGACTTTGATAGATTGGGATGAGATTGTGTGTGAAGTGGAACATGATTTTCGAGATTATAAGGAGTATTCGCAAACGAAGCAAGAAGAACTAGAATTTGCTCCATCAAACACACAAGAGGCACTGGAGGCCTATAAGGCTTTTTTGGACTCGGCAGGTGAAATTTGCGGTTGTGATATATCTCAAAAGTCTTCTATCATGGACAAGAAGGGCTTGAGTTTCAAGGATGGGAAGGTGAGTTTTCCTCAAGAAATGATAGAACTCTATCAAAAACTGGAAGATGCAGGTCTCCATGGTTTTGCTACGGCACGGCATTTTGGGGGGCTTACCTTTCCTAGGACTATGATTTCTTTTTTCTATGAGCTCATGGGTAGAGCTGATAGCTCCTTATGTCTAGCTTTTGGTGCCTTAGGAATCATAGAAACTGTCGATTGCTTTTCTGATGAGGAGCAGGCAGCTAAATGGGTACCAAAAATTGCTGATGGTTCCTATTCTGCCGCAATGGCTCTGACTGAGCCAAATTATGGCTCTGATTTGCCAAATATACAGACTAAAGCTGAAAAAGATGAAAAGGGTCAGTGGCGGATTAATGGGAGCAAGCGATTTATTACCGGTGGCTGTGGCTTTGAAAATAGACCAGCCCTTATTTTAACGCTTGCACGTACGGGGGATCCTTCCAGTGGAGCAAAGGGCTTATCCTTTTTTCTTGTACAAAGTACAGATCTTGAGATCGCAGGGATAGAGAAAAAAATGGGGATTAGCTGTTCGGCTACTTGTGAGCTTGTATATAACAATTCTCCCGCTGAACTTATCGGAAAAGAAGGATTTGGTCTGATTCGATATGCTATGGGAATGATGAATGGAGCTCGATTGGCAGTCTCTGCCCAGTCTACGGGAATTGCTCAGGCCGCTTATTCTGAATCTTGCAAATATGCTTCTGAACGAGAACAGTTTGGTGTTCCTATTCGAGATATACCAGCAGTGAAGAAGCTCCTAGATAGGATGGAGCGTGAGACTTTGGTTATACGTGCACTCACAATGGAGGCATCTCGACAGGTTGATCTCTACTCTTGGCGAAAGTTTGATCATGGTAATAAAAATACAGATGCGGAAAAAAACCCTAAGCATGATCCTCAGGTCAGGAAATGGGAGAAAATTGCCTCCTTCTTTACTCCTTTGGCAAAATATTAT
The DNA here is from genome assembly GCA_014238275.1 of Leptospirales bacterium. Lineage (GTDB taxonomy): Bacteria > Spirochaetota > Leptospiria > Leptospirales > Leptonemataceae > JABABJ01. The sequence goes on from JABABJ010000149.1 coordinate 6,183, forward strand.
GGGTCAGAGCTCTGCAATCAGATAGCCTTTGATGCCATTCAAGTGCATGGAGGCTCAGGCTTTACGGAAGAATATGATGTAGCACGAATCTACCGAGACGCACGTATTACGAATCTTTACGAGGGAACAACTCAGCTTCAAATCGTCGCAGCAATAGGGGGTATTTCTAGTGGAATGTCTGCTAAGGGTTATCTCAGGACATATCTGGAGGATGAAATGGCTTCGTTTGCCCCATCAGCGGAGCTGACTGAGATTTATGGGCTTTTTTGCAAGATTTGTGAGGCATTTAAAGAGATTCTAGATGCTAAAACGAAAAATTATGTTGCATTTGAAGCCGTAGAATCGGCAGCACGATTTATCGGAGGGATGCTTTTGGAAAAAACTGCTTCTAAACTATCTAGTGAAAAGAGAGAGAATCGTCTTAGAGTCGCACAGGCTTTTCATTTGGATTCAAAGGCAAAAATCACGGCAAATAAGATACAGATTCAGGGAATAGCCATGAAGTCTGAGCGTAGCAGTCAAAATACTGTTGTAGCTGCAAGTTAGGCCAAGTTTAGTCATGATTTTCTTTACTCGATTGTTTTTGTATGATCTTCGAGCTAGGGACATTTCTGCTACGTACGGGATTTCCCATGAGAGCCTTCACTAGGTGAGATATTTTTGTTAACAGAACTAAAGAAACTTCCTCGTCTAGAAAATGCACAGCTAGGGGGGAAGAGAGTTCTTTTGGGGGTAGATTACGATGACTCCTTAGCATTTTCATCTTCCCCCTCAGGAAATCCTTCTTTGCTTCCTATACTTTCGACGGTAAACTTTCTTTTGGAACGAGGTGCGTCCATTTATATTTTTAGCCATTCGGCTTCTTTTTCACCCTCTAATCTGGCAACTCAGCTCAGTAAATCTCTTGAAAGGGAAGTAGATTGTATTTCCTTTCCCTTGAGTACGGAAGCAAGAGAGAGTCATCTGAATATTTCTCAGGGGAATATCTCTGTTTTAGAGATAGCTAAAGGGACGCTGGAAGGCTCTGGAAACCTGTCGAGCCTGAGCCATGACTTGATTTCTTTAGGAAGTATTTTTGTAAATGAGGCGAGGCGTTCGAATCAAATGCCCATTTCTTTTTTGACGAAGCTTCCTGAGATGCTTCCTTCCTATGCAGGGCTTGGTCTATTTCAGCAAGTGGAGTTTCTTGCCTTCTTGTCGGAGCGAAAGAGGCATCCTCAGACCTTGATTTTGGGAGGAGTAGATCTTGAAAGCAAGCTCAATCTGTTGAAAACTTTGCTTCCTGATCTGGATAACATTTTAGTAGGGGGAGCGTTAGCCTATACCTTTCTTCATTCACTTGCGGTTCCTGTGGGTAACTCAATCAAAGAAAATAGCAATTTAGTTACGGATGCTTTTCAGTTTCTCTCCGGAGCTGAACTACAGAGAGTTCATGTTCAGCTTCCTGAAGATCATATTACAGCTCATTCTCTAACAGGAAAATTTTCAGTGAAAAAAAAACATAAAATACTAGACAACGAAATGGGTGTAGATATTGGTCCTAAGAGTCTTCTTAGGTTTCAGAAGATACTATCGCAATCTGAGTCTGTTTTATGGTATGGTCCTATGGGACTTTGTAAAAAAGGGAATCCTAGCATCTCCACGCAAAAGATCGCAAAATATCTTGCGAAATCATCCTTTCAGACATTCGTTATTGGGAGGGATACCTCTCTTGCCGTTTATCAGGCTGGTGTAGAGGAAAAGATGGCTTATGTGGAGCCTGATAGTAGCTTTGTCATAGATGTGGTATGTAAAAAAAATCTTCATGGGCTCAGTGTACTCCAAAGGTCTTGAATGAAGATGCTATATGCTGTTCCAGATGACTCCCACGGCGGAAGGAATTACCCTCAAGAGGGTCATCCATATCGTACTCCATTTCAGAGAGACAGAGATCGGATCATTCATTCTAAAGCCTTTCGGAGGCTTGGATATAAAACACAAGTTTTCTTGAACTCTGAAGGAGATATCTACCGTACAAGACTGACTCATTCTTTGGAAGTAGCTCAAATCGCTCGATCTATCAGCTACTCACTTGGACTCAATCAGGATCTTGCAGAGGCACTTGCCCTGTCTCATGATCTTGGGCATACACCCTTTGGCCATACCGGTCAGAACGTTTTAAACCGACTGATGAAAGAAGAAGGAGGCTTTGAGCATAATTGTCAGGGGCTTCGTCAAGTAATTAAATTAGAACTTCGTTATCCGGAATTTCATGGACTGAATCTCTGCCAAATGACACTGGGTGGGATGATGAAACATAAGAGAATATACAAATGCGATACAGAGTTAGAAGAGGTATTGAATCAAAGAAAAAATATGCCAAGCCCTTCTCTGGAGGCTGGTCTTGTGGATCTATGCGATCGAATTGCCTATACATATCATGATCTAGAAGATGGATTGGATTCGGCAATTCTCAGCTCAACGAAGTTACTTCAGCAGCTTCCTTGTTGGGAAAAAGCTGTTAAGTCGGCTCAACAAAAACTAGAATCCTCTTTTCGTACAGCTCGTTTAGAAGTTCAGATGAGGACAATTATACGAGGGATGCTGGATGAAAGCATTCGAGATCTCATTGAAACAAGCCGTGAGAATCTTTGCCTCCTTTCTCCTTCCTCCTATCAAGAAATGATGATGCTTCCTCTTTCCTCTTATCCTATCAAAATGAGCCCTGGTGGAGGAAATCGTATTGAAGAAATTCAAGCCTTCCTCAAAAAAAACCTGTATCGTAACCCTCGTGTTCTGAAAATGTCTAAGGATGCAGCAGTAGTCATTTGCTTTCTTTTTGAAAAATATATGAACTTCTCACAAAAAATGCCAAAACATTATCAAGAACGGATTAGTGTTGATGGAATCCATCGAACTGTATCTGACTATATTGCAGGTATGACGGATCGCTTTGCTGTGAAAGATTATGAAACTTCTACGAATACCTCACTATCTACCTCAAGTAAATAGAAGTTTATTTTAGCTTAGATTTGGAAAATAGAGATAGCTTTACTGTTCCAGCCAGAAGAACGAGCTATGATAGCAATAATTTCTGTTTTTTTTCCTACTTCTATATTAAAAATCAAATGTTCGCAATGTTCTCGACTAATATACAAACCCCTCCCGTGAGAATCTTCCAAACCAAATGGAAGTCCTGATTGCATGTCAATGACAGCATGCCTGACAAGTCTTAAAAGAATCTCATTTCGATCCAGAGTTCCTGCATAGTCTACAACTCCAATTACTGTCTGTTCTTCTAATATGCCAAAACTTAGCTCAAAAAAGTTTCCTTCTTCTCCTTTGCTATACTTCATAGCATTCCCTGAAAGCTCCTCAAGAATTTGATAAATTCCCGTAGAGGCACCAGAAGCAGAAAGAAGCTCTGAAGATTTCTGGACAATGACAGTATTTTCTTCAGGAGAACTAATGCGAGAGGTGTAATAGTAGTTAGGTTCCAATACAGTATTTGGAAGATTCTTGTGCATACTATGTATGTCAGAAAGGTGAAGTTGTTGGAGATAGGCATTATGAAAATAATAATCAATTCCAAAAGGATTATTACTAAAAAGCTTTCGTACCAAAATTAAAATATGATTCAAATTCAGAAAGGTTGACTTGGGTATGATATTCCATACCTTTTCTGTTCTTGCAAAATGGATATATTGATCCACATTATATGCTGTCATGAGCACAAATTTCATTTTAGGATATCCTTTGCGAAGGATACGTATCAATTCAATTCCAGACATTCCTGGCATTCGAATATCTGTGATGACAAGGTCTATAGCTGTATTTTCACATATTTTGAGAGCTGTGGTTCCTCCATCAGCTTCATAAACCTCAAATTCTTTTTCCAAATATTCACAAACTGCAAATCGTATCGACTGTATATCATCTACAATCATAACTTTGTGACGAGAAAGCGGTGAGGAGCTACTTATCTTTTGCATCAGTATTCTATGACACTTCTGTTCTTTTGCCGACCCTTTTCCCTTGGTCATGAAAAGGAAGAAAAACATATACAAAAGTCCTATCTTTGGATGATTGAAAATAGATCTTTCCTCGATGTCTTCGAACAATACTTTTACAAACCGTTAGACCAAGTCCTGTTCCATGGCCAGAAGGATGTTTTGTATAGAAGGGCTGAAAAATCTTCTTGATCTTTTCTGGCTCAATTCCTCCTGCATTATCTTCCAGAATGAGGCAGACATTTCTTATAGAAGGTCGAATTTTTACAATAATTTCTCCTGGATGATAGTCCAAGGCTTGAAGAGAATTACGGAATAGATTGATGAGAAGACGGACAATTTGACTTGGTTCGAATGAGAAAAAAAGTTTTGACCCTTCAATACGCCACTCTACTTTTCTGGAGAGAATTGGATATAATCGTTGAACAGACTCTCTTGCTTTTCCTATTGTTTGTAAAATATCTGAATGAACCATTCGAGGCTTAGATGGATTAGAAAAAATCAGAACATCCGAGAGGATTTGTGTTGCTTGCATTAGATCCTTTCTCAGCATTTCAAGCCTTTTTAAGAGTTGGTTACTCTTTATCGAATGATGATTTAACAGAAGGTTCTGAAGGTTGAGTCCCATCCCTGTGAGGGGGTTATTGATCTCATGAAAAACGGAGGCTATCATAATACCAAGTGCACTAAGATTCTCTTGAAGAAGTGACTGTTCTCGTAATTCCTGTTCTGAGCTAATATCTTCTAGCATTTCAATTAGTTGAATTTCATCCTTATTTTGTCTCAAGAAATAAACAACCCGAAAGTTCTGTTCTTGATTTTTGTGAGGCTCAGAGGGGGAGTGAAGGGACAATGGACTTCTATGTACATTGTGGACGGTTTTTGCTGAAGAAAAACTCTTTTGGAGAAGTTCTTGTAATTCTTCTTCTTTTAGTAAGGGACAAAAGGGACATTGGCTTTCTCTTCCATAGAGAAGGGAGTAACATGGAATTTCTTTAGCTTTTGATTCCACTTTCTTTTGTTCCATCCGTCTTTCTGCTTCCAGATTCCAGTCAAGGAGCCTAAGTTCTTGGCTAATCTGGTACACTGGAAGATGAAGTGTATGAAAACCTGCATAGTTTTTAGAAATATCCTTGTCTTTTGGAATATCTTTTTTACTTTCTGAACCATTCATAGAGCAAATAGCAACATGAAGTCACTGTATATATAAACTTAAGACATGGAGGTATCTCTCATGCCACATAAGAGTTCTGGGCTTGAGTTCTTATGCGGCTTTTCTGTATCTTGAGAGAATAGTTTTAGGACAAATTTTAATAAGTTAGCGAACGCTGAAAACGTTGAATCAACTTTTCGTGAGCACGATTACCGTTCAGTTCATTGTACTGTGCCAGTCTGCGGTAAAGCCCGATATAGTCGCTCAGTTGCTGAGTGTATCGCTTTTTGAATCGAAGCCTGAGTGGATATGCACTGCTGTTTGACATTGCTCCTAAAAGGACAACCTCCGTAGGCTTACGATTCATTCGACTGAGAATGATTACATCATCCATATTAGGATCTTTAGGGTTAGGATCAATGATGAGCTCATGAAAGCGCACTCCTTGACGAAAATCATTATGAATCACACTCATAATAGCTGCCTCTAATTCTACTTTGTTTCTTGGATCATCCGTTACTCCAGATGTTCGATAGAAAAGAGTCATACTTTTCAGTTTAGCACCAGTATTATGTTTCTTCTTTGGACCTTGGACACGGATGAAATCATAACGAGTAAGCTCTATTCCGCTTCTATTGGCAAAACTAAAGCTATCGACTGGTATGTTTCGTTTGCGAGCCTCCTCCGTTTTTTTATCAATCAAAGCCATGATCTCTTCAGGGACACCAAAAGGAGTCAAGACGAGGGCAGGATCTTCCTGAACAAAACGAACATAAGATTTGTGTGGAACGTACTTAAGTTCACGTTCTCCATTTTTTAAACTCAGAGGCTGTTTTTCTTCCAAGATGTATAGATTACGGTCTCTCTTTGCCGCATTCACCATATAAGCAAAATCTGCAAACTCTTGATAGATCTGGAATACATTTTGTTCTGCAATTGATTCAGAAAATCGAAGAGCAGGATACTCCTTCTTCTCTACTTCACGATCTACTTTAACCGGCTGTGCAAAAATCAGCCTTTCTCCTATCATGCTACTCAAAAGCAATAAAGCTAAAAAAAACACGGATCTTTGGATATTTTTCCTCATTCTTGTCTCTCCTACAGCTCTCCTTTACAGGAGACACTTATTATCAATCTACTTATGATCCATTATTGGCTATGAGAAGCTACAAGTTAAGTTTAGCTTGGAAAAAAATAAGCTTTTGGACAAGAAAGTCAACAGCCTATTACTGTGTTTTTTTAATTTCTGGCTTGTCAAATACATCTATCTCTTCCTTTTCCGAATCTGAAAATCGTTTGTCAGGACCACCTTCTGCAAAAAAAACTGCCGCTAGGATAGCAAGACTAAAAAAGGATCCTGCAAGCCACCAAGTCATCTTAGTGACAATATCTACTGTAGAGGTTCCAAAAGGGCTACTGGAGCTACCACCTCCCAAAATACCAACACTCCCTCCTTTGCCTGATTGGATGAGAATCAACAAAATGAGAATTAGTGCCAGTAGCAAAAATACAACCAGTATAAGATTTCGCAAAGCATCCATTCTACTCCAGAATCTAGCTCATCTTTTTTTTATCAATCTTTTTTTATTAAATTTTCAAAAAATGGGTAAAAAAATTCAATTTTGCATGACTACTATAGCAGATTTAATGCTCCACAGGAGCATTAAATTGATTCATACAAAGAGGAAGAAACTACTTACTATAAGAAAAAATTACTTTGTCTATCCATCACTTGCTTTGTGTTGCACTGTGCTTTAGTTTTTGTGTCAATACACGCTAGAGAGAAAACGTTATAAAGGTGATTCAGAGCTAAATACCCTAAGTTACGAGGAAGTGTGAAGAAGGAGAGACCACAGCTAAGTGAGTGACGGTAGACTTAAAAACACCATAAAACACCATAGAACATCATAGAACATCATGGGAGATTTCGCTGAAGGAGATACATCAGGAGATGATCTATGGTCTTTGGCAGCTCACGTACATATTACTAAACTATTGCTATTAAGAGGTCAATGTGAGCGAAAACAGGGTTCCCATGTTTTTGCTCATAATCTCTAATACTCTTTCAATAATTCTTTATTTTTTTTGTACGAACAGCTTGGAGATAAGTGTCTATTTTGGCAAATAGATACACTTGAAGGGCTTGTAAATGCCTGTGAGGTTCACATATGCAAATGTTTGAATAAGTTTTTTGCAAGTTTTTTACATTTTTGAGAGTCTTATACTTGAATGGAATAAGGTATCAATCCATTCAGTAGTAGAAAATTTTGATTTTTTACTGAATTGACATTGATTTTTGTGAAAGTTGCTTGTGGTATTTAATAACAAGTAAATTTTGACTACGGATTATTGTCTATATTAGGGGCAGGGTACGGTTTTCAGAAGAGGTGAGAGCTATCAAGACTTGGATATTCGTGCCTTTTATGTTGTAAGTATGGTCAATGTCTCATGACTAATGTCTCTTTTGTTAGAAAAGTATGTGAATCAATGTTTTTTTAAGTGTCTAAAGTAATCAAATGTCTCCTCCTTCAACTGCCGCTCATTTTTTTAAAAAGAAAACCTTTCCGATTAGAAAAAAGACCTTTCCAAACACTTTGATGCAAAGTAAAATCTCTCCCATAGCTATGAGTAAAAAGAGATGGCTGGAAAAGAATCTTGCAGATAAAAGGGAAGCTCAGAAAAAGACTCCTCTGTTTGATGCTGTGAAAAAACATGTAGAAGAGAAGGTAGTTTCTTTTCATGTGCCTGGTCATAAGAACGGTAAGGGTCTAAATGAGATGCTTCAGTATGCAGGAGAGAATATGTTTCGGATGGACCTCAACTCCTTAAGTGATATAGATGATCTTCGTAATCCTGTTTCTGTGATAGCAGATGCCCAAAAACTGGCAGCGGATGCTTTTCATGCAGATCAGTGTCATTTCCTAGTGGGAGGGGCTACTTCAGGGGTTCAATCGATGTTAATAGCTTCCCTTCGTCCAGGTGATAGGGTTATACTTCCTCGCAACTGTCATAAATCAGCTTTTAGTGGACTCATCCTCTCAGGAGCTGTTCCTGTATATGCTCCCGTTGAAATGAATGTGGAACTTGGAATTGCAATGTCAAGTACTTACGAATCTATAGAGAAATGTTTTATGAAGGCTCCTCAAACAGCAGCTCTTTTTCTCCTTCATCCAAACTACTATGGGTATTGTTGCGATCTTCCTCGGATTTTTTCTCTGGCTCGAGAATGGGAAGCCTCGATATTGGTGGATGAGGCACATGGTGGCCACATGCTTTTCCATCCGGAATTTCCTTCTACTGCGATGGAGCTAGGAGCGGATTTAAGCGTGGTAAGTACGCATAAAACATGTGGTTCACTTACGCAAAGTGCTTTCCTTCTTTCCCGTGGTAAGAATATTCTTCCTGAAAGAATTGCGAATACTCTCAGTTTGCTTGGGACTACAAGTGCTTCGTATCTTCTTATGTGTTCGCTTGATCTTGCAAGAAAGCAGATGTTTCTTTATGGAAAAGAAATGCTGGAATCAACAATTCAGCTGGTTCGTGATGCTCGGAAAAGAATTAACTCTATCAAGGGACTTTATGCTTTTGGGAAGGAGCTTGTCGATGGGGAAAAGATTTGGGATTTTGACGAGACAAAGCTGAATATCTATGTCCGTCAGCTTGGAATAACTGGATTTGAAATGGAGCATCGTTTGAGGAATGAATACAATATCCAAGTGGAGCTTGCGGATTTGAATAATATCATGGCCATTGTTACTATTGGAGATACAAAAAATGATCTAAACCTTCTTGTGGAGTCACTTGCTTCTATTGCTCGCACGTGTAAAATCCAAAGGTTTGAACCAGTAAGCTGTCTTCCCCAAATGCCTGAGGCTATTGTGATTCCTCGTGATGCTTTTTCTTCTCATAAAAAAACAGTGACTCTTGATAACGCTGAAGGAGAAATTTGCGGAGAGATGATGATGTCATATCCCCCAGGAATCCCTGTTGTTTGTCCAGGAGAAAGAATTACTCGGGATATTGTTGACTATATAAAGTTACTTAAAGAACATAACTGTCGTTTCCAAGGAACAGCTGACCCTCATGTTAATTTTATTCGTGTCTTGGGTTTCTGACGACATAGTTTGCTTAACAATATAAAAGTACAATATCTTTTTGATGTAAAACAGAAGGACATTCTTTTCCTATGTATCCTGTTTTTCTTTTTGATGGCAGGACTCTCGATTGGTCGTGCTGCTAATGATGCCTTCTTTATAAAAGAGGCTGGAGCAAGCCACCTTCCCAAGGTATATATAATCAATGCCTTGTTCCTTGCTTTTACTTCGTTTTTTTATTCCTTTCTGGAAAAAAGGATCCCTCGTTTTTTCTTCCTTTTCTGTATTATTTCTGTTTTTGTAATCATTCTCTACTATCTGGGTAAACAAACTGAGAATAGTTATTGGTGGCTTCCTTACGCTATTTTTTCCTATTACGAAGTCTTTCTCCTCTTAATACAAATACATTTTTGGACGTGCTTGAATGATATCTTTGGTCCTCGTGAAGGAAAGAGCATATTTCCTTATATTGGAGGAGCTGGCTTAGCCGGAACGATTGGAGGAGGTTTATTTACTTGGAAAGCTGTTTCTTTGATTGGTCTTGAGGGCCTTTTTTATACATGGTTTTTTCTGCTTCTTGTTTCCTTGCCAGTTGCTCTTTATCTTGTACGGTTGGATAAAAATAGCGATCGTAGAGAACGAGAAGGCTCTCATAGAGAGTTTCAAAACCTAAGGAAGGTATGGGGAGTATCATTAGTCCGTTATTTGGCTCTTATCAGTATTCCTTTATGGATAGTCGTTCATTCTGTTGACTGGCTCTTCTATCTTGCCATCGAAGATATGTTCAAAGAAGAATCAGATCGACTTCCAGCCTTTCTTGGTCTTCTTGGGAGCTTTGTATCTCTTATTGGATTCTTATTTCAATCTTTTTTTACCACTACTCTCTTAAAAAGAATTGGTGTTGCTTTTTCCTATAGCTTCTATTCTATTTCTGTTAGCATTGCTTCTTTGCTTCTAGCTTTGAGAGGATTCTTTCCTCTTGTTTCTGGAGGAGGGATGAACTTATTTTCGCTTCGTTCTGTTGCTGCTATCATGTCACGTTTCTTGGATGAGTCAATCCTTACATCAATCTATGATACAGCTTTACAGCTCCTGTATGGAGCTCTTCCTGCTTCTATGAGAGGGCAGGCTCGAGCTTTGATCCAAGGAATTATGGAGCCTGCGATGACTATATTGACTGGGCTTTTGCTTTTTGTAGCAGCCTATTATAGTGTTTCTCATTCCATCATTGCATGGTTTGCTTTTGGATGTAGTGTAATTTGGATCATTTTATCGTTTCGTATGAAGAAACACTATTTATATGCTTTGGCGTACAATTTGGGCTCTTATGATCTGGCTCAAAGACGATATGCAATCAACCAGCTTGCAAGATCCAATTACGACGAATCTACTTCTCAAGTTCTCCTTGAATCTGTCCTTCATAAAGACACTGGAGTTGCCCTTTTGTCCCTGAAATATTTGAAAGAATCTGCGAATCTTAAAACACTCAGAGGTATTCCAGAAATCCTTCATCAAACCAAAGGAGTAGTATTTGAAATGGCGTTAGAGGTTATCAGTGAACGCCGTATTCAAGAGGCCCTACCTGTCCTAAAAGAGGTCTATCGTTCTAGTACAAGCGAGAGGAAGGCTTCCTCTCTTCGATGTATGGGGCTTTTAGACTTTCAAGAGCTAAGACCTCTTCTATTGCGTTCCTTGGGAAGTCCGGATCCATTTATCAGAGGTGCTTCTGTAATTTCATTGCTTAGTTCTCAGTCGGTGTTCAAAAAGGATAACCCTGCCTATCGTGCTCTCAAGCAAATGGTTCTTTCCGACTATCCTCAGATGAAGTCAGAAGCAGTAAACATTATTTCCCAGCTACGTAGTACCAAGCTCAGTCATCTTATATTAGACATCTTAAATGATAATGATCCAGAGATTAAAATTCATACGATAGAAGCAATGGGGAATATCAGAGATCGTAAAATTGTAATTGCACTTACGGAATACCTAGAGGATCCTTTTGTGTTTCATAGTGCAATTAGATCCCTTATACAAATTGGATCTACTGCAATTCCTGTCATTCACAAGAAAGTAAACAATCTAGTGGAAAACAATGGTCAGAGTTTTATCATTGAGGAATTACTTTACTGCCTAGGAGAGATTGGAGATACCAAAAGTCTGGGTATTTTGGGAGGTTTTTTTACTTCTCATAAATCCTATTTTAGGAACTCTTCCATTGAGGCAATCATCAAAATCAAAGAAAAAAATTTCGAGCTTCCAAAAAACAAAAAAAATCTAAAAAATCTAAAAAATCAAAAAGACCGAAAAGACCGAAAAAAAACAAAGAAAAAGCAGAAATCATTGGAATCTTCGATTTCTCCTCTCATAATTCGGCGTATTCGGAAGAGTTTTTATGTAGAACTAAAATCTTTCAAAAAGATAAAAAAATATCTAGCCTTATTTGAAAAAAATCGTTCTTCCCGTGAGGATGATTGGATCTATGAAGCACTTCAAGGTGCTGATACTTACTGTTTGAATATGCTCTTTAAATACATGAAAGTTTTGTCGGATTCTATTAGAGTGAGTGCCGCTTCTGCTGGGGTTCAATCTAATAATAAAAGACTTTATTCTGAAGCTATAGAGGTTCTCGAAGGTCTAGGACGTGAAGGGAAATCTCTTGCGATATTTTTGGAAACACCCTTCCCCTCTGTACCTACAACAGAAATACATCTTGAGAAGGTCTTGGGAGATTTAATCAATATCAATGTATTCCCATGGCTTAATGTACTCATGATCTATCTGGCAGGAAAAATGAATCTAAAATCCCTTGCTGGGAATATACAGTTTTATTCCAATCATCCTGATCGTCTGCTTGCTTCTAATGCGGATGAAGCACTAAAGAAATTAGGAGGAGTAGGATTAAATGAAGAAAAGTTTAAGGAGGTTAAGGAAATGAATAAGGAAATGAATACAGATATGGAGAGAATTTTGTTTTTAAGAGGAGTCCCTCTTTTTTCTGACATTGAAGGACGAGATTTAGCATGGGTGAATGATATCACCTATCAGAAAAGTTGCACTCAAGGAGAGTGCATTTTCTCTGAGTCTGAGTGGGGTACGGAGCTTTATATCGTTTATAGCGGTCAGGTTTATATACGCAAAGGAAGGAAAGAGCTTGCGATTTTGGGAGTAGGGGAATGTTTTGGCGAAATGGCTATTTTGGATTCTGAGCAGCGTTCTGCTTCTGCTTATGCTGGAGAAGAAACGGAACTTCTTGCCATACGTCGAAATGATTTTCATCATCTTCTGATGGCAAGACCTAGAATTGCAGTTTCCATGTTTTCTGCGGTTTCTCGTCGTCTTCGAGAGGTGACAAAACAGATTCAATGAAAAACGAGTCTTTCTTTGATGAACTTCAATAGAGATTTTTTCTGCACTTTGATCCTGTAGCTTGTACTTTCCAATGCATTCTCTTTCGAGTTTCCTTCTAGCCTTCTCTTTCCCTGTTCTTTTTGCTGTTTCTCAGGGAATAGGATGCCAATCACAGGTAGACTGGCTTACTTACAGGGGGAAACAGGGAAATGGAACAACTTCCAACTCACTCTATCCACCTCTCGGTCAGAGATGGAAACTTAGTCTTCAGTTTGGGGACGAGGAACTTCGTTCTTTCAATCCTCCCATCGTTAAGGGAGACTCTGTATTTTTTGGCTCAAGCGATAAAAACTTTTATGCACTTGATGCTGATTCTGGGTACATGAATTGGATCTTTTCTGCGAAAAACAAGGTAAACTCGATCCCTTATATCTATCAAGATACAGTTTATTTTGGTTCAGATGACGGTAACTTATATGCTGTCAGCTTAAAAGATGGAGAAAAGTTATGGTCGTATCAGACGGGTCGAACCGTTCAATCTCTAGTCTATCGCTACGAAGACTATATTATCTTCACAAGTGATTTGGGATCTACGTATTTTCTCAATCCAGATGGTGAAGTAATCAATAGCATCCCGAATCCGACATGGTCTCATCATACTTTCCAAGTATATGATGGAATTGTTTATTGGGCTCCTAAGAGCAGAGGTTTTGGAGCTTATGATATACGTTCTGGGAGATTCCTATGGGATGTAAAGGTCAATGTGAGGGCTCCTTTATGGTATTCTTTTCCAGCCCTTGATTCTCGCAGCGTATATTTTTCACGGAGCGTATTTACTGGAAAAACAGCAGACTTCACTTATTTTGCTCTGGATCGTACAACGGGAAGAAGCATCTGGCAAAGCGAGGATACTTTTCAATGGAGTCCCTATACGGAAAAAACCTACAAAAATGTATTTTACCGTCATATTTATCTGCTAGACTATATGGCTCCTGTTTTATGGGAAAATCTTGTCATTTATAGTAGTGGAGATACAACGATTCGAGCTATGGATCGAAAAACAGGAAAAACCATCTGGACAAGAGTATTTGATTATCACACATCCAGCTCTCTAACTGCTGCAGGAGACAGACTCTACGTTGGACTTCATGGAAGCGAGGATGAAACATACATAGGAACTCCCCCTAAGCTTTTATGCATCTCTGCCAAAAACGGGCGAACTCTTTGGCAGATGGATGTGGAAGGAGCAGTCCTTAGTGCCCCTGTGATTTCTGGGAAGAGGATGTTTTTTGGAACCTCACGAAGCAGATTTTACATTATGGAGGAGATCTTTTGAACAAAAACAATCCGTTTTTAGCTCTTATTGAAATTCTTATTGGCGAAGGAGCTGGAGAACGCTTTGGTTTTTCACGTTTGCTTGTGCCACCATAGCAGTAGCAGCCTGCACTAGTATCTGATAGCGAGCAAAGCTTGTGCTTTGTTCTGCCATATCCGTATCACGAATTCTTGATTCTGCGGCCTGTATGTTTTCATAAGCGTTCATCAAGCCTTTTGCTGCATGTTCCAAGCGGTTTTGATACGCTCCCAAATCAGATCTCTGCTTAGAAATCTGACGAAGTGCTTCATCTGCCATGCCGATTACTGCATTTGCCTTGTCAGGTGAGCTGACTGAAATAAATGTAAGTACTACAGGATTACGCAAGCCAAGAGCTGCTGCTGTCATTGTATTTACAAAAACCCTTTCTCGTTGATGCATATTTGCACCCACATGGAACCACATGGATGCAGATGGATTGATCCGAGCAAACCTTCCTGTAAGTAGACTCAATTTATTAAATTCTGCCTGAGAGGCAATACGATCGACCTCATCGATCAACTGTGAAATTTCGATCTGTATATACTGCCTATCTTCTGATGAATAGATACCATTGGATGCTTGGACTCCAAGAACTCGAATACGTTGTATGATCGAGTGCATCTCATCCAAATAGCCTTCTACCGTCTGAACAAAGGAAATTCCGTCTTCCGTATTTCTTTCCGCCTGACGTAGCCCAAGAACCTGAGTCCTCATTTTTTCCGACACAGCAAGACCAGCAGCATCATCTCCTGATCTGTTGATCCTCATTCCAGAAGAAAGTTTCTCAATATCTTTAGAAAGATCTACATTTAGAAACTTCAAAGTACGAGTCGTGAAAATACCACTAATGTTATGATTTATGATCATTTTTTACTATCCTTACAGGTCTACTTATCGGATAATTCCAAAATCCAAGTAAAAAATTATTAGCAAATCCCCTCCTCAAGAATTAGATGTAAATATTCAAAAAGGAGCCTCTGTGCAGACTCTCGTGAGAGTAGCTAATATTTACTAAAAATAAGAGTCATTTCTAGTAAGTATTCACTAAAAGAAACACTAGGTTTTTATTATAAAATAAAACGAAACAAGTTGACAGAATAGGGGGAGAAAAAAGAGTGTCCTTATATTAAATGTTAGGAGGGAAATATGAGTGAATCTTATAGTTTTAGTGATATTAAAGATCAGGTTGTAATCATTACAGGTTCTGGACGCGGCATTGGAAAGGCTACAGCTAAACTTTTCGCTGCTCAGGGAGCAAAAGTAGCATTAACCGATCTAGATGAGGATGTGCTCCAAGAGAGCCTAGGGGAGATCCAAAAGGAAGGAGGAGAAGCTCATGCAATTGTAGCGGATGTATCCAAAAAGGAAGATGCTGAGAGATTGGTTTTAGAAGTATATGAGAAGTGGGGGAAGATCGACTGCCTTGTAAACAATGCAGGAATCACAAGAGATACTCTATTTATCCGAATGAAGCCTGATGTTTGGCAGAAGGTCATTGACGTAAATCTAGGAGGAACATTCTATTGTACTCAGGCAGCAATGAAGTACATGCGAAAAGCTCGTAAAGGATCCATCATTAACTTTACCTCCTTGGCACGGCATGGGAATCCTGGTCAGGCAAATTATTCGGCTGCAAAGGCTGGTATTTTTGGTCTTACAAAGACTTTAGCCATGGAGCTAGGTCCGATGGGAATACGAGTCAACTGTATTTCTCCTGGGTTTATTGAAACCCGTCTTACAGACGCAATCCCTGACAAAATTGTAGAACAGTTCAAGTCAAGGATACCTCTTCAGAGGGTAGGAAAGCCTGAAGAAGTAGCTATGACGGTTTTATTCTTGGCATCCAAGATGTCTTCTTATGTTAGCGGAATAGCTTTAGATGTTACAGGGGGAATAGGTTCTTAATCGATGGTGATTCCTTCCAAATTTCCCTAAGCTCTTTTTGTAGCTCTTCGTAACTGTGGCAGGAAGGGAAGTCACGAAAATTCTCTTCTATAGAGGGAGGGGGATGGAGAAGTATTCCGTAGTTTGCGGCACGAAGCATTCGGAGGTCGTTGTGAGAATCACCGATAGAAATGACGGAAAATCCGTTTTGCTTTAATCCTTTTACTGCTTCTGCCTTACTATCCATGCAACGAGAATGATAGCCTTCGATTTGTCCATTAGAGTTGACCTTTAAAGTATGGCAAAAAAGTGAAGGGAACCCTAGCTTTTCCATGAGAGGCATAGAAAACTGATAAAATGTGTCAGAAAGAATAACCAAAGGAACTCTTTGGCGAATCCATTTCAGAAATTCTATTGCTCCTTCAAGAGGCTCCAAGCTACGAATCACTTCTTGTATATCGCGTAACAGAAGGCAATGTTTGTTCAGAATACTAATTCTTTTTTGCATTAGCTCGTCATAGTTTTGTATATCACGAGTTGTCAGCTTAAGCTCCGAGATACCAGTCTTTTGAGCAAGAGCGATCCATATTTCAGGAATCAAGCATCCCTCTAAATCCATTGCAGCAAGAAAGGGAGAATGATCTTGCCTTTTTCTGCAGTGGATCATCGAACGAGTTTCTATTATAAAGGCTTAATGACTACTAGGATGACAATACCAATCAAAAGGAGGCTTGGAATTTCATTTGCAATTCTGTAGAACTTCTCACTCAATCTATTTTGATCTTTTTGAAAATTCCTAAGGCAATACCAGAGGAAAATATGGAATCCTGTCATAAGAAGCACAAGAATGATTTTCACAGCAAGCCAATTGTGTATTCCTTGGAAGTGGGCCAAAAAAAGACCGCTCAACCATACAAGAAGAGAAGAAGGAAACATGATAATAGAATAAAGTTTCTTCTCCATGATTTTAAAGGTTTCAGACATTTCTTTACTTGTCGAGGACCTAGAATGATACGAATACAATCTTGGAAGATAAAAGATACCTGCCATCCAGGTAATTACTGAAATGATGTGCACCACAAGAATCCACTGATAATAATGATTCATAACCTCTTCCTTTTCCTTTCAACCAGAAACCATCATGGATGAAATAAGTCAATGATTTTTGTTTATCTTTTGTTGTGGCGACTCTGTGAAAAAGTCCATTTTCATTAGATCAAGCTCAGGTGCGATAAGTTGAATGTAACGGTCAAAATAAAGAAACTGTTTGGCTAAAAGAGCAAAGGAACGAGGAAAGCAAATTCCATAACGCTTCGAAACACTAAAAACCTTTAGAAAGATTTGCTCCATTTGAATATCTATCTCATTCTCATGACTTGGCAGCCTCTGCATTCTAGCAGAATAGATACTGGAAAAAATCTTTTCAAGCTCTACACCCATCTCTTGTGTATTGACTTTATTTCGAACTGCTCCTATATTTGCAAGAGACTCAGCCAAAGAAGTATAGTCTTTTTGGTAAATGGCTAGAAGAAACTGATCTAGGTTTTCCCAGATTTTTTCGGATATACGCCCTACCATTCCAAAATCCACAAAGCCAACCCCACCATCCTCTAGTATCATCAAGTTTCCAGCATGGAGATCTGCATGAAATGAGGAGCATTCTCTAAGGCTCCGAAACCATACCTCTAAGGCAGATTCAAGAAGAGAGGCTGGAGATGAAAGATTTTGATTTTGATGAAGTTTATCCAGATTAGTTACAGGAAATCCATAAAAACGCTCCATCACTAAAATCTTATCATTCGAGTATTCTTCAAACACCTTGGGTGCTCTGACTGTATGGATATGATTTTGAGCTAAGAAAGAACGAAACTCATTAATATTCTTTGCCTCCTGCACGAAATCGCATTCTTCCAACATAGAGGAACGCATATCTGTCGTAATATCAGATATAGAGATATGCTTGAAAGAAGGAGCGAGTGTCTCAATGATACGAGTTGATATCGACAGAAATGTTAAATCTGTTAGGATCACATCTCTTACTCCCGGTTTTTGGACCTTCAATACCACTTCCTTTCCATTTTTCAGAATAGCAGAATGAACCTGTGCAATTGATGCTGAAGCTAAAGGGTTTGGGTCAATTGATTCAAAGATCATATCAGGATTGACTCCAAGCTCTTTGTGGATCGTTTTTCGGATTATATCAAAGCTTATGGGAGGAACTTGATCGAGACATTTTTGAAACTCCTGAACATATTGAGATGGAAAAATAGAGGGGGAGCTTGCAATAAACTGGCCCAATTTAATATAAGAAACACCAAGTTTTTCAAAAGTCTCTCTAAGAAAGACAGGGGCTGGAGGTCTTCTTCCTGAAAGCCAAGTTAGACCTCTCTCAGCCAAAATTGTCATGGATTGTCCGACTCGGCTAACGCTTCGGAATGTCCTCATGAAATTTCCTTCGTTTCTTTTCATCTACAAAGACTTTCCAAGATTCCATCCATACCATGCAACAAGAATACTACCTGCAATACTTAGGAAGAGATAAAGAGAGCCAAGAATGAGCATCTTTTTTTGAAAAAGGTCAAGAGTATCAAAACTGAACGTAGAAAAAGTAGTGAAACTTCCCAAAAGACCTGTCATAAGAAACAATCGAGCATAATCAGGATGAGGAAGACGCCCTTCCAAAAGCCCTGAGAGAAGGGCAAATCCAAAGCTCCCGCTAAGGTTAGCAAAGAGTATACCCCATAATGAATTTCCAGTCCATCTAAACGAAAGGGAGCTAATCCCATAACGAAGCAAGGCTCCGATTAAGCCACCAGAAGAGACAGCGAAAAGACGATAGAGAAAAGAAGAACTCATAATACAAAAAATAGAGGATTTAGATACAGAAAAGTTTTTTACACAGAATGAACTATATGGTGTCAGTCATAGAGAAGAAACTAATGGACAGCACTAATGAAGTCTTTGAATCATTTCAGGCATCATATCTTGGGGATTCTGAAGATTGACAATTACTTCATAAGTGTAAGATGCTGCAGGATACTTTTCTAGATCGAGTTTCATGATTTGAGGAAGAAAGTTTATACCGATAAGCCCTCTGGAAATGAGCTCAGGCTTGCAACGCTGATGAATGAAATCATGTCCAAATTGACGGTCTCTTGCATCTTGGGCAAAACAACTCAGCATAAAGTCACTGACACCGGAAAGCCCTTGGAAGGTACTTTTCTTCCCTCCTAGACTTTCTCCGAGACAAGTCATTTCATTAAACAATCGGTTTGAAAGATGGAAGAGAGAGTTATCATTGTTTCCTCCAAGAGTTATATGATAATAGCCATCAATTAAACCAACTGCTATCGCATAGATATTTTTCAAAGCACCTCCAAGCTGCACTCCTCGAACATCATCTCGGTTGATAGCAGGTTGAGTAAAAATATAACTATTATTCAAAAGGGGAAGGAGACGTTCTATTAAAAGTGTATTAAAAGAGGCAATCTCAAAACCAGCTGTTTTACGTTCCATGATCTGATCTGGATAGTTTGCACCTGCAAGAACAGCCATTCGGTCTTTAGGTATACCATGTTTATCATGAAGAGATTCTAGTATGAGACCAGGCATTACACCAGTAAACCCTTTGGTAATACTCAAAACAGGGGCTTGAGGATATTCTAAAATGATATCTTTGATCTTTTCGTAATAAAGATCAATTTCCCATGGACGTACTCCTTGAATAAAAAGAGAGCTTTCCCTAAGGTCTTCTGGATCTGCTGTAAACTCAATATTGGGAGGGAGTTTGAAAACAGGATAAAAATCCAAATCAGAACGAGATTGATTGAAATCTCGTGCCTTTTGTGCATCTTGAATATAAATTTTAATTGCAGTTTCCTTTCCAGCAAAAACAACGGCTTGGGCAGTACTGTAGGCAGAGTGTCCAATGATTCCAATTCTCTCCCTTGGTTTTTCTGGAGAACGAATCAGAATATTTTTGCTCACATCGTTTTTTTCTCCACTATAAAGGTTACGGTAAGATCCATGTCGGTGGTGGTGAAGCTGACTCCCTACAAGAACGGCAAGAGCATCTGTAAGAAAACTCTTCTTATTTGCTGATTTGGGAGCGGAGAATTGCTCCACATAATCAGGAAGGGCTTCCATCATCGGGTTCGGGAGAGAACCTAGTAAAATAGGCCTTCCAAGAACCACCTTACCATGAGGTGCTGAAAAAAGGAAGGAACCTGGAGGAACAACGCCCTCTGTTCCTTCTAGGGAAAATGGAATGATAATTTTGTTGTTGATAAAATGGAATGAAGTACTTACAAATTTCAGGAGTTGCCCTGTTCGACTCCGAGTTCCTTCAGGAAAGACAGCTATCACTTTCCCTTCCTGTTGGAGTTTTTGGGATTGACGAAATGTCCTCATATTGATCCTAGTCATTAGATCCGCCATCCCTGGATTTTCCTGCATATCCTTCTGTGAACAGACCAGAAGAGTATCAATCATTCTTACTCCAAGACGTGTAAAATCCGGTTCAAAAGCAAGCCTTCCCGCAATAAATACAAGATTATCTGCGAGCTTTCTTGCGTCTCCTCCAGCTTGATATAGAAGATAATAGATTACAGCCGTATCCAAGTGGCTCAGATGATTTGCCACAAGAACAAGGGGAAACTTTTCAAAAAGCGGGGTAATTTGTGTTAAGTTTTCTAATCCTTTGACCTCAAAGTTTTGGAACAAAGGCTTGAAAAAGCGCATCATAAAGTCACGAGTGTTTTCATCCTTTGGAGTATACACTCCAACTCGATCCAATGCACTTTCATCTCGAAAGGACTCTAATACAGCAGGGGGGGGAGTCTTGGAAGAACGATGAAGAAACTCTATCAAAAGAGCATTTGCTTCTTTTTCGCTCATTCCCCCATATTCACAAAACACCTTAGCGTTTTTAAAAAACTCCTTCTGCCAAGGAGCATGAACAGCTGCTCTCTCTGTTTTCGGGGGAAGAGACATACAAGACAAAGCTAGAACTGACCCTCCTTATATGCAAGCTTTTTTTATTATTTTAATGTATTTTTTACAAGCATGTTTTCATGTTTCCATGTTTCCAGAGTGGAGAGACCCTACGTGGTCTCCTTGTGGCTTTTCCCGTTGTTTTGTGTCTACTCTTAGTTTTACTGTGAGGAGCAGCGTTCTTCTGGATCATCACCATCAGGAGTGACTCTCTCATTTCCTTGACCGCAGAGAATCAAGCCCTGATTTTGATTCTCCGTATATGCTCGAAGCGTCGGGTATTGAGTAGTTCCCCCAAAATCCCAGTCGTTATTTGTATTCCAGTTGGTTAAGTTGTTTGTAGTTGCCATCTTCATATCTGTTTGAGTGATATCTGTTGTCGTTCCACCTGTTGCCCCTATTTCAGTTGCAGCATTCCCTCCTCTTGTTGCAATAACACTAGTGTCATAATGGCTACTTATAATTTTTCCGTTACTAATATTCTCCCCTACGAACCCGCCTAGGGTTGAGGCTGCAACACCCGTTACATTCCCTGTAGAATAGCAATTTGTGATACTTCCTTTAGCTCCAATTCCAACACCAGCACTATTACTGCTCCCGGCAAACCCGCCCATAACAGCAGCGAAATTACCGCCCTCTACATTACCAGTAGCATAGCTATTCGTAATATCACCAATATTCTCTCCAATGAATCCGCCTATATTAGCGTCTGCTAGGTCTGTTTTCAGGAGATTTCCCATAGCATAGCTATTTCTGATCTCACCGGAGTTATTCCCGCTCAACCCACCCATATTGGCGTTTGCACTTATATTTCCCATAGCATAGCTATTCGTAATGCTTCCGGAATTAGCCCCTGTCAGCCCACCCAAGAGGTTTCTAGCTCCGCTACTTATAATATCACCCATAGCATAGCTATGGGTGATGATTCCTTGATCTTGATTAGTCCCGACAAGTCCGCCTGCGGTGGCTATACCCCCTCCAGGTATAGGCCGAAATAAGTTGGATACTTTGATTGAAGCAGAGCTGTTGGTAATCATCCCTTCAGAACTACCAACAAGCCCTCCTATTGCCTGACTTCTCAACACCAAGCCGTTTAGAGCTGAGGATGAATGCTCTGAATTGAAAATCCTGACTCTCTCTATTCTTCCTCCTGCTTGGAGTCTTCCCGCTAAAGAGCCTATACGGATAGTAGCTCTAGGATTGGTAACATCAGTGATGCTTAGCTCTTGAATCGTGAGATCTTGGACTAAGCCCATAGGATTATTGGGATCTGTATTACCGATGGATTCAAAAAGACCAAGATTCTCTACGGGATCACCAGGACTTGTTTTCTCGTTGATAATCGTGAGATTTTGAATTGTGTTTCCCTTCCCATCGAAAGTAGCAGTGAAATCACCAGGAATTGGCGTCCAAGAAGGGTTTCCATTCTGTCCATCCATCCCACTCAGGTCAATCTTCGTTACCAACTCATAGCCATTGCAACCACCATTATCAGGGCAACCATTATTATCACCGTTTATGCTAGAATCGGTATTGGTCTTGTACCCTGTACCTAGCAGATTGTTGCGGATGTTATCTAGCATTTCCGCACCTGTAACACCAGTTCTTAGCTCATCGCCAATCTCAATGAGACCGTTGTTATCATCATCTACATCTGTAACGTCAGGCACATTATCGTCATCGTCATCATCATCACAAGCATTGCCCATGCCATCACCATCCGTATCGATTTGCAAAGGGTTGTCTATTCCTGGGCAGTTATCAGAGGGTCCGTTGCTTCCACTTCTTCGCCGTGATGAGGAGAAAGGACATCCCACAGAAGCCAGAGCGAAGCTACAAAAAAGAAGAAATCCCAATATTCTGATTTTCCATCCGTGATAGGATATAGATGCGATAGTCACGCCTCTCTTGATTTTAGTCTCTTGTTTCATTTTTCTGATAACCTCCACGTTATTATGGCATTAGTATTTTGGACGAATTTATTTGTCAAGTATTTTCTTGTTTTTTTATTTTTCCATTTGACTTTTTTTCTTTGTTTTTCAGCATGACTTCTATCGGGATGTAGCGCAGGGGTAGCGCACTCGTCTGGGGGACGAGTGGTCGCTGGTTCAAATCCAGTCATCCCGATGAATGCAGAAGGGAAATTGGCTCTTCTGAATGAAGAATCATAAAACTCCGAATACGCAGGAATCACAATAACCTTTTTGTATAATGCAGAAACTTGTGCTTCCGAACAACCCAATCGTATTTGTACGTCTTCGTCTTTATGCAGACTTATATAGGAACACGGGACTTTTTTCCTAAGGAATCACGTTATAGAGAATGGATGTTCTCTATTCAGCGTAAAGTATGTACCTTGTATGGCTATGAAGAATATAGTAGCCCTCTTTTGGAATATTTAGATCTCTATCAATCTAAATCCTCTGAAGAGATTGTCGATGGACAAATATACAGCTTTGAAGATCGAGGCAAGAGAAAGGTTGCGATTCGTCCTGAAATGACTCCAAGCATTGCAAGGATGATTCACCTAAAAGAGAGAGAGCTTACCTTTCCTATACGTTGGTATAGTATTGCCAACTTCATGCGCTATGAAAGGCCAGGTCGAGGACGCCTAAGAGAATTTTTTCAACTCAATACAGACCTTGTAGGAATCTCATCTCCCTCTGCTGATGTGGAAATCATGATGATTGCGATAGATATTCTTCGTTCCTATGGTGCTTCCGATACGGATTTCAAGGTGGGTTTTAGTGATAGACGGATTTTAAGCTCATATCTCCAAATTGAAAATGAGGAGCGTTTTCGTCGAGTTATAAGAGTGTTAGATAAACGAAACAAAATAGACCAAAATGACTTTGCTCAGATGATCCATGAGCTTGCTGTGGATGTGCAAGAAGAAAAAAAGATGCACAGTATTTTTGATATGGAACTGGAGGATTTTATGCGATCTTCTCTTTTGGATCAAGAAGGGAGGCAAGCATCTCAAGAACTGAGTCAATTCAATTCATCTTTGAAAGAGAAAGGATACAAAATACAATTTGACCCTTCTATTGTAAGAGGATTTGATTATTATACAGGAATGATTTTTGAGGTATATGATAAAGTATCTTCTAATCGACGAAGTCTCATTGGTGGCGGAAGATACGATCGCCTTCTTGGAATGATCGGAAAGAGGGATATACCAGCTGTAGGTTTTGGGCTTGGTGATGTTAGCTTAGAAAATTTTTTGCAATCTCACCATTTATCTCCTGTTTCTTTGGAAGAGCCTCAAGGGGTATGGATAGCCTTTGTATCAGAGCTCCTAGAGAAGGAGTATTTCCATCTGGCGACAGAATTACGCAAAGGAGGAATTCAAACGGAGCAGTCCCTTCAGGCAAAGGGGAGGCTTGGGAAACAGTTTGAAACGGCACAGAAGAAAAACAAACGATATGTTGTGATATTAGGAGAAGACGAAATAGGAAAAAATGAGATAAGTATCAAAGACTTAGTCCGTGGAGAGCAGACTAAAATACCCCGCTCCTCACTCGTGGAATATCTACAGAATGCAGACAGAAACTGATATTCGAATCAGCCAAGATCAAAATCGTATGCTCCTTTCCATACAGGGAAGGCTTGATATACACAGTATGGAATCCATTTGGGATCGTACTCTTGAGAATATCAAGGCTTGTAGACCCTCGGAGCTGGTGGTAGATGCAAAGAAACTCACCTTCATGGATGGCGTTGGAGTTGTTTTTTTGATGGAATGCGAGTCGATACAAACTGACTCTAACTGTTCCTTTTTCATTCAAAATTTAGCCCCTCAATGGAAGTCTCTTTTCAGCCTTTATCAAAAATCTAAAAGGGAGAAAAAGAAAATCCCTTCTCCTCAAAACAAAGACATATCTCATGATTTCCGTTCCTCTCAAGCACTTAGCATATTAGGAGTCTATCTCAATACCCTTATATCTAAAAGTGTAGATTTTATGAAATACACGGGTGAGTTTTGTTTTGCTTTATATCAGACAGTTCGAAATCCAAAGCAAATTCGATGGGATGAATTAAAGGTCATCATGTATGACGTTGGTGTTGGGGGATTTGGAATTGTGGCTTTGATGGGATTGCTACAGGGATTGATTCTTGCCTCTCAAGGAACAATAGTTGTACGCCCCTATGGAGGAGAAGCCTTAATCTCTAGTCTAGTCGCTCAGTCCTTATTCGTAGAATTTGGTCCTGTTGTTACTGCAGTCATTATGGCAGGAAGGAGTGGTTCTTCCTTTGCAGCCGAGATAAGTACGATGAAAATTTCGGAGGAATTGGATGCATTGACTACGATGGGAATCAAGCCAGTTGGCTTTTTACTTGTTCCACGGGTTATTGCTACTGTATGTATGCTTCCTCTTTTGACTTTTTTTTATATCTTTGTAGGTTTGATAGGGGGTTCTGTTGTTGTAAGTGGACTTGGTATTCCTTTGTCTGCATATTGGGATCGTGTACAATTATCTATTGACCCATTAACTTTAAGTATGGGACTGATTAAACCACCGATATTTGCCGTATTTATAGCTATGATCGGATGTTATATGGGATTTAACGTAGGACATGGAGCTCGTGCTGTGGGATATGCTACCACACGCTCTGTAGTCGCAAATATTTTGATGATAGTTGTCATTGATGGAATTATAGGACTCATCTATGTTCTCATTTAGTAAGGATTCGCAAGCTCAATACAAGTAATTTTTTAAGATTAGAGGTAGGGGTAGATAGAATATTTAAGTATACAGGAAAATCGAAGGATAGTAGCTTGTAGATTGACACTATGATAGGATTAGACTATGAATACCCCTCTGATTAGTATAAAGAATCTAGCTGCAGGCTATGGAACGAATCATGTCCTGAAAGATATTTCCTTTGAGGTCTTCCATGGAGAAATTTTCATGGTAGTCGGAGAGTCTGGATGTGGGAAAAGCACTCTTCTGAAGAATATGATTGGACTTCATAGGCCAATGCATGGGGAAATAAGGTTTAGAAATAAAAACATCTGTGATTTTTTTGAAAATGATCAACTGTATGAGATTCAGAGATTTTTTGGAGTCAGTTATCAACAGAATGCTTTATTTACTTCTATGAATACACTGGAAAATGTTTGCTTTCCTCTCAAAGAGTTGACTGATCTTTCTCTTGATGCAGTCAAAAAAACGGCAGAAATGAAGCTCGATTTAGTAGGCTTGGGTAATTGTGGTCAACTTTATCCTTCTCAGTTGAGCGGAGGGATGCAAAAAAGAGCGGCGATTGCTCGTGCCATGGTGATGGAGCCGGAAATTTTATTCCTTGATGAGCCTTCAGCAGGGCTTGACCCAAGCAGTGCGGCTGAGTTGGATCATCTCATTCTTATCCTATCAAGGAAGTTAGGAATTACTTTTATCATCGTTTCTCATGATCTTGAGAGTATTTTCGAGATAGCAGATAGAATGCTTTTGCTTGATAAAGAGACTGGCAAAATTGAAACTTCAGGGAAACCAGCTAGCTTGAAAGCCAAAGGGAGCAAAAAAGTAAAAGACTTTCTCAATCGTAGCATCAACAAAAATGTTAGAAGTAGGTAGATTTCTATGAATATGAGATCAAAATATTTTTTACTTGGACTATTTTCACTCAGTGGAATTGCACTTGTTGTAATTGGAACTTTCTGGTTTCTTTTTTCTACTTCACTTCAAAGAGGAATTACGGTAGAAACTTATTTGGATGAATCCGTTCAAGGTCTCTATGTAGGCTCTACACTAAAATATAGAGGGCTTAAAATTGGCTCTATCCAAAAGATGGATTTTGTCAGAAGAATCTATCCTGAGTCTGTTGCACAAAACAACTCATTCCAAAACTCTATTCTGATTCAAGTCAACATTGAAACAAACAGCTATAATCTTTGGGATAATATACAACATGAAATAGAAAAAGGGCTCCGAATGAGATTGAGCTCTTCTGGAATTGTAGGAGGATCTTTTTTAGAGATGGACTATTTTGATCCAAAAGACAATCCTGTTCTTGACATTTCTTGGACTCCCAAGAAAATCTATATACCGTCTACACAAGGTGTATTAAAAAAGATTGGTTCTTCTCTGGAGGCTCTTGCCCAGCAGACATCGCAAATACAACTTGCTGAGGCTGTAGAAAACTTCAACCATCTTGTTGTTGTTTTTACGAAAACGGTTGAGAGGTCTCAGGCAGATAAACTTTCTGTAGAACTTCGCCATCTAGTCGCTGAATCTAGGGAGACAAACAAAAGGCTGATAAAGATCATGAAAGACTCTTCAGCTCGTTCTCTTCCTTCTCGTATCAGTCGAATAGTTTCTCGTATAGAGACTTCAAGTACAAGTTTTGACAGAATTTTAGGAAGTAGTCAAGAAGGAATCACAGAGGCTATAGAAAATCTTAAAATTGCAAGCAGGAATATACAAGAGCTAAGTTCTACTGCTAAAAAATATCCTTCGTATCTTTTATTTGGCAAACCTCCTTCCAAAAGGAAATAAGAATGAATTTTCTTTTTCAAACACTTCTGATTCGCAAGCTCTATTTAGCAGGAGTTTTGCTGAGTCTATTCGTAGGATGTTTCGCAAATGGATGTTTCGCAAGTCTTATCAAGCCATCGATCGTAAAACAAGATTTTCTCATTATTGCAAACTATCCTGAAGAAAAACCTAAGCGAAAGGAGTTTTCATTTTATGGAGGATTGAGAGTCAGAAGATTTTCTTTATCAAATCCCTATTTAGGAAAAGAACTGGTCTATCGAAAATCTGAATTTCGATACGAGAGTGATTTTTACAACAAGTTTCTTGTGAGTCCTGCAGACAATCTTCGCTCTCAAACAAGATTTTGGCTAGAAAGGTCTGGACTTTTCCAAAATATTATTTCGACATCTAGTCATATTGCTGAATGCTGGATCTTAGAAGGATCGGTAAATGAGCTGTACGGAGACTATCGGAACAAAGCCAAGGCTGTGATCCAAATTCATTTTTTCCTGATGAGCAAGGGTGGCGATGTTTTTTTTGAAAAAAAATATACCGAGAAACTCAAGCTACAGAAGAAAAAGCCGCACAATCTCATTGAGGCTTATGGAAAGGGTTTGGCTAACATTCTGATCTCTCTGGAAAATGATATTGATACCTCTAATAAGAAACCAAAACAGACAGGTTGCGGGTCAAAGAAAGTGCCATAGCTAGGATGGACAATTCATGAGCCTTCCAAGTAATATTGCTTTGATTGGAGCTCGAGGAGCGGGAAAGTCTAAGACCTCTCGAAAGTTGAGCAAAATATCTGGTAAACCTATCATGAGTACGGATTCTCTCATTTGCTTTGAGGCTGGAGGAAAATCGATCAGAAACATTGTACTTGAATATGGCTGGAAAGGGTTTCGAGATATGGAAGCTCAAATTCTACAAAAAGTTTCTGTCATGCAAAACATCATCATCGATAGTGGAGGAGGGATCCTTCAAGAGATCGTTTCGTCTTCAGGAAGCTCCTCTTCCTTTAATGAAGATAGCAAAGAAATATTTTCCGAGAAAAACGCACAACTCCTGAAAAGTTGCTCTTATGTTGTCTTCCTGACACGGAGTATCGAAAGACTTATCCAAAAAAATGAGCCAAGCCCACAAAGACCTCCTCTGCTAGGGAGCTATCCTTCTCTTTTGGCAGAACGGTCAAGTGGCTACAAAAAGGTAGCCGATTTGACCCTTGACATGGATGTCCTTTCCGTGGAAGAAGCTAGTAAGATAGTACTAGAAAAATATTCAAAAAAAAATTCCTGAAAAACTATGGCAAATACTCTAAAAATGATAACACCTCAGTTGCATGAAGATCCTAAGCCTTAGTGCTTGTCTTTGAGTTTTTAGCAAGGTTTACAGGGAAGTAGTTGAGCCTTTCTCGACGGTATAAATGATCATCCAGAATACAAATCAATTCACTTGGCTTTTCAAAAAGATGGCTTTCTATCTTTTCTGAACAATGTTTTTTGGATCGGACAATATCCAGATAGTAGTATCCAAAAAGATCTTGACCATATTCATAACCGATATAGTTCCCATTAGCTCTTCCAAATTCATTTTTTAAAAGAATATTCATGAGAGTCTTTCAAGGGAAAAGAGGAACTCGCTATCCCTTAGCCTTCTATGATTCATCCTTTGCTCATTCCTTCTTTCTGTCTAGTTTTTTTCCCTTTTTTTGATGACTCTATACAAATTGTTTGATCTATTCCTTATCTGGAGTCGAGTCAGCAATATTTTAGTAGATATTTACTAAAATACGACCCTTTGACTAGTGAATATCTACTATGCTTATAGTAGATATTCACTGTTTTTAGTAAGTATTTACTATATTCATAGTAGATACTTACGGCTAGGGGAAGAAGGAATCCCTTGAGAGGGCATTTTTTTCATCAGGACTCGAAGGCAAGCGGAGCGTGAAGCTGGGTTCTGATTGGTTTCTTCTTCCTGAGGGCGAATAGGGCGATTGGTTAAAATGACAAAATCTTTGCTATCGCTCTCTTTTTTTATCCTTTTGCTTACCTTTCCCACGGGAAGACCTATCTCTCGAAAACGGTGTTTTACAATTCGATCTTCGAGAGAATGGAAGGATATTACTGCTAAAATTCCTCCGTAGGAGAGGATGGATGGAAGCTCTCTCATTGCTTGGTCTAAAATACGAAGCTCATCATTCACAGCAATTCGAAGGGCTTGAAAGATTCTTGTAGCTGGATGAATCTTTCTTTGTCTTCTTCCGGAATACTTTCTGTTGCGAGAGCTTTGTTTGACTGGAGGCACATTTCTCATGATCAATGTGGCAAGCTCACGAGCTGAATCAAAGGGGCGGTTTTCGATAATTTTCTTGGCGATCCTATAGGAATAAGGTTCTTCTCCCCATGTCGAAAAAATACTGGCAAGCTCTTTTGCCGAAGAATGATTGATCCAATCTGAGGCTTTCATTTGACAACCCTTATGAAAACGCATATCCAAGCATTCATCTTGATAGGAAAATCCTCTTCCAGCCTCTTTTAGATGGTAAAGAGATACACCCAGATCCAAAAGGATGAGATCTGCCTTTTGATGCTTCCCTGAAAGAATTTCTGGGAGCCTATGGAAACTATGATTCCATAGGCTTATGGGGAGTTTTGTCCCTTGCTTTTCTCGATGGGAGTAGGGTGGATGGTTCGCTTGAGTTGACTCTTGTTCGGATATTTGAGAGTGTATTACAGAAAAGTTTTCTATTTGAAGTCGTTTGGAGGCTCGATGGATCATTTCTGAATCGTGGTCTAATGCAAGAACTTGTGCATAAGGGAAAGTGTTGAGAAGAGCGATGCTATGCCCTGCATCTCCTAGGGTTCCATCAACGATGAAAATATCCTTTTTTTCTTGAATGTGAGTTTTAGCGATCTGAATGAGCTCCTCCTTGAGAACTGGGACATGATAGGAGGTATGATTCATAAATTTGTAGACAAAAACCAGTTTTCTTGGATCTTATACAATGATCCTTGAGTTTTTAGATCATGGATCTTTAGGAGTTATTACTAGCAAGTATTCGCTAAATTTGACAAGTTTGCAGGGGAGCCTCAGTGTGGACTTTCGTAAAACTATTGAGACTTTGTTTTTTCAGTGATCAAAGTCTTCAACCCTTCTACTACTGTTCTTAGCTCTTTCATCTCTGATTTTGTGTCAGAGTGTAGATAGGTTATCAGCACTAGCACAGCCCCGAAGAGCCATCTTAGTTCTGTCCTAACACCCTACTGTCAAAGAAAGACTTTACCTTCATATTCATATACTATTGAAACCTTCTTATTGTCAATCAAAAAATCGAAAAATCACCAATCAAAAGATGACTCCATACTAAATAAAAGTTAAAAAACCACGATTCACGAAAAAAAATTGAGACAAGGCTGTAAGCATCAATCATTACTAAAAACGACATTGTCTACTAGTATAAGTAAGTAGCTATAGCTTGCTTTTAGGGAAGTCTCGCCGAAAATCGGGAGTTTTAGCTAATATCTACTAAAAAGGTGAGCTGCTACTAGTAGGTATTAGCTATCGTCTTAGTGAATATCTACTAAAAACAGGCGGAAACGCCTATAAATGGAAGCAAGCCTGATAAGTCGGGCCTGTTGTTAGTATAAGTAAGTCTCCGTGACTTACTTTTAGGGAAGTCGCCGAAAAATTGGGAGTTTTAGCTAATATTTACTAAAAAGG
>JABABJ010000139.1 GCA_014238275.1 Leptospirales bacterium
CAATCCTTGCTTTCTCTGCACTAATTACTCCCCCAGATCCTCTAAGTTTGATTATTTCCGCTTCCATTCTCTTTATGCTTTATATTGCCTCCGTAAGCATTGTCTTTGTGTCAGAAACCTTTCACCGCCGAAGAGATGGAAAGTGAGCTAACTGTAGATTCTTCAAGACGCTTTTTTACACTCTTCAAATCTTTCTATTGTACAAAGACGAAGGCGACGAATCCCTTCATTCAAGCCTTTGAAGTCCAAAGAGTTTCCATACGAAACACTAAAAGCTGCTTCTGGATATAATACTAATATATGTAGAGTAGCCTTTGGCCCTATCTCAAATTTTTTCCATTTTGGCGATTCATATTGGTTACCATAAAGGTTATTAATAATTCCTCGCACACATTCAAAATTATACCATGAACTTTCTTGATAGTATATTGGTCTTACTTTATGCTGACCTTCTGGATTATAGCCCATAGGTTCACACATAATATAGCTATCCAGCAATACATTCCAGAGATAGTTCTCTAGTAGCAACACGTATTTTGTTTGTTACTTGCATAGGAAGGTCTTCTTCTGAAAGAAGATCTTCCATATCTTTGCTTGGAACGTTGAATTCATTTAATTTACTTTTTAATAATTCCCTCCCATGCTCTAAACGTTCCTTCTCACGCCTTAAAAGTTCTTTCTCACCTTCCAACTGACGAATAAGATTCAATTTGAGATTATCTACGGATTTCTTTCCTCGTAAGGATGTTCTAAAGTTTACTAATCTATATAGCTTCCAAAGATCATCGGACTCATTATTTCCTATTACGTTAAGCAGCAGTTCTTCAAATTCTTCTCTTGTTTTTCCCTCAGACATATTGGCAAGATATGCCTCACATATATATCTTAAACTATGGAAAACTGAATCTCCACCCCAGTCTGAATCCTCTTTTATTTCTTCTGAATATGTTAAACCTAATTCTATGCAAATACCTGTAATAGCTGGCACTTCACTAGGGCTAAGGGAATGGAAAAAGATAAGATGTAACTGTGGAAAAACGAGAGATGTATCTTGCCCTTCTATATCAAGCTCAATACCTATTCTACCAAGCCCTACAATTTCTCCTAATTTATCTTTTATAGATTGATCTATTTTATTTGTTTCTTCCATTGACTATACCCTTCCTTCATTACAGCTTGGTATATAATCGGACGTTGGGAATTAAACAAATTCAATTCTTTTTACAGCACATCCATAGACAAATGGGTATTTTACTTTTATTTCGTCAATAATAAAAATAAATTTTTAGTGTTTTTTTTAAATTTTTTATATTGCAAAGTCAGTCTAAAATTAGGACAAAGAGCTAAAATAGTAGATATTTAGGAAAACCAATTGGCTAATGTATCATATTTTACTAGGAGTATATAAAAAACAGGTTGACCTAATCGACAGGCTCAGGTAAAGGTAAAAGAAATGAGAAGAAAACTTGCAGCAGCAAACTGGAAAATGAACTTGACTCCGGTACAAGAGGAGGGTCTTGCCACTGTATTGAGAGAATCCCTCTCCTCGGTGCAGGGAGCAGATGTCCTTCTTTGCCCAAGCTACCTTTCCATAGAAGGAGTTCGCAAAATCCTGACAGATACAAAGCTCCTTGTGGGAGCACAAGATCTGCACTGGGAGCCTCAAGGAGCCCGTACGGGAAAAGTATCAGCAGATATGCTCCAATCCATAGGGATACACCACGTGATACTTGGTCATTCGGAACAGCGTAAGTATTTTCATGAAACAGACGAAACTGTCAACCTAAAGGTTCAAGCCTCATGGAAGCACGAAATAACGCCCATTATATGCGTAGGAGAAGATGGTTCTCAAAGAGAACAAGGCTGGGAGGAAGTAGAAAAAGTTATTACAAAACAGATATCTTCTGCTTATCAATCAGTTTCCGAAAACAATGCTTCTCGTTCCATTATCGCCTATGAGCCCGTGTGGGCTATCGGGACTGGGAAAGCGGCTGGTCCTGAGCAAGCCGAAGAGGTTCACTGCTTGATTCGTAGGGTCTATTCAGACCAATACGGAGAAGAATCTTCCAAGAAGGTTCGTATTTTATACGGAGGAAGTATCAACGAAAACAATTCCAAAGAGCTTTTTTCCTGCCCGAATATCGATGGAGGGCTGATTGGAGGGGCTTCTTTGAAAGAGGAGGATTTCACTGTCATTGCCCATACTCTTGCACATTCTCCTTAATCCTTTAGTCATGAATTGTATATCCAAAGGGAGTTTTTTTCATTGAGTGTAAATAAATGATTGTCTTTTTAAAAGTATCTCATCTATATGGGGGTTGGTAATGTTATGGTTCAAAAGAAGCAAAAAATCTCATCCTAAAATACCTGTAATTACCGGGATAGGAGTGGTTTCTCCTATTGGCGAGGGAGTTGATGCTTGGTGGGACAACCTTTGTGCAGGAAAGAGCGGAATCAATCGAATTACACAGTTTGATCCCACTTCCTATCCATGTACATCTGCTGCTGAGGTAAAGAATTGGGATCCCTCCAAGTACATGCCTCCAAAGTATGTACAAATGCTCTCCAGAGGGGCTCAGTTTGCTTTGGCTGCTTTTCAACTTGCAAAAGAAAATGCAGGACTAGAATGGTTTGATCCATACAACACAGATGTCATTTTAGGAGCTGGAGCAAATGACTTCCACGCTATTGAAAAAGAAATTCCTGACGGATTTGGATCTCATTATTTCTCAGACGGAAATTCTGTTGCTGCTGTCCAAAGCATGGTCTCTACTCCAGCAAGCCTTCTCAGCTTTAAGGCAGGTACCAAGGGATATGTCACTACTCATGTCTCTGCCTGTGTCAGTGGGATCGATTCCGTAAATCATGCCTCTCAGAGAATCTATGATGGAATTGCTCACACAGGGATTACAGGGGGAATGGATACCTACGTTTCCAAAATCTTTTTACAAGCCTTTTGTAGTGCAAAAGCAGTTGCCTTTGATACTGGTGAAGAGCCCAAATCTGTTGTAAAACCATTTGATAAAAACCGAACGAAATCTGTACTGGGAGAAGGAGCCTGTATTTTCATCATCGAAGAGAAGAATCGAGCTATGGCACGAAACGCTCCAATCTACTGCGAGCTCATCCCTGCAAGCCAAGGAGCAGAGGGAAACAATATAGCCTTCACTCCTGAAAAATCAGGGGATAGCTGGAAAAATGTAA
>JABABJ010000122.1 GCA_014238275.1 Leptospirales bacterium
AAATGGGGCGGGCATCCATGCCCGCCACGATCTCCTAATCATAAGAGTCCCGCCTGTTTTTAGTAAATACTCACTAGGACGATAGCTAATATCTACTGGTAATGACTCCCGTTTTTAGTAAATACTCACTAATACGATAGCTAATACCTACTGGTAATGACTCCCGTTTTTAGTAAATACTCACTAATACGATAGCTAATACCTACTGGTAATGACTTTTGCTTTTTTCGTACCGTAAATTATTATGAGTGTGACAATAGGCTTTGTTGTGTTAAGTAATTTTATAAAAAAATATAAAAAGATCTTCAATGTTTTTCAATATTTTTTTATTTTTTCTTGGCTAAGCAAGATTAGAGTACTATACATACTGAAAGGTACTGCTTAATATATACAGTGTTTGTTTTAGGAGTTACTGCAACAATGACAAAAGAGCTAGATTATGAGTATGAATATACGCCTTCACACATAGCAAATTTCTTTTTGAAAAAAAATAGTCACAATATAGACAATCTTAAATTGAATAAGATCGTTTATATCTCATTAGGCTTTTCTTTAGCTATATTAGATAAAGATTTGTTTCAAGAAAAAGTGGAAGCATGGAAATATGGTCCTGTAATACCGTCTTTGTACCATGAGTTCAAATGTTATACCGACCAAGTACTAGATAGACTTTCATGCTTTTATAGCTATATGCAGGGTAGCCTGCGTATACCTCAAATAGAAGAAGATAGAGATTTACAGGAGCTATTAGAAGCTGTTTATACGAAGTATGGAAAACTAAAAACTTCCGAACTAATCGTTGTCACTCATAAAAAAGGTACACCGTGGGCAGATGCTTACAAAAAAAATTCGTTTGGGATAGTTATTAACAAAGAAAAGATAAAGGAATACTACAAAAAATTAATATCTAATATCTAATGCCTAAAGGTATAAAAAGAGATATACTTCATTCCAGAGATATAGGTCATCAGGATCATGCAGAAGAACTATACCCTGAAAGTGAGCATCTAATTGGAAACATTAACAAACGAGAAAAAGCTTTTGAACACAAAAGAAATGAAAAAATAAAAAATCAGTTCGCATGGATTTTAATGTCTATAAACCTCATAGTTTTTATTTTTATTATCGTTATTTCGGTTGTTTATCTTTGGCATGTTACAACTCCTGAGTCTCTGAGATGGCTAGATAGAAGAAATGGACTAGA
The DNA here is from genome assembly GCA_014238275.1 of Leptospirales bacterium. Lineage (GTDB taxonomy): Bacteria > Spirochaetota > Leptospiria > Leptospirales > Leptonemataceae > JABABJ01. The sequence continues at coordinate 1,205 of JABABJ010000122.1, forward strand.
AAAGATAGAGCTTATTTTTATTACTATTACTGTAAATCTTTGTGTTTCTATTGTATTAAAAAATATAAAAACTAGTGGAGAGAGAAGCAATATCCCTCTCTGGAAACAATAGGTTTACTTTTATTTATAGTCTCGCCTGCGACCATGTCAAGTTTAGTGAATATTATAAAACCCCATTCATTCCCTCCCTCCGTGTGGCGTTCTTCTGTTATCTGTTGCTATTACGCTTTCAAGTAATTCAAGCCTTCTATTTTCTCACGTAAAAATTCCATTTTAGCAGCTCTGGATCCTTTCACGAGAAGACCATCGTAGCTTCTTAAATCTGATTTGGCTGTCAAAACTTCTGCTAATTGCAGAGAATCTTCCGCATAGATAAACTCTCTCAATTTCTTTTCTTGCTTATAGCTTCTTTCCATAGCTTCGATAAATCTATCTCCAGAAACCCCTAATAGTTTATAATCCAGCAAAGCTGCCACTTCCCCTACCCTCTCATGACCGTGAAGAGAAGCATCTCCTAATTCTGCCATTTCACCTGCCAATACACCAAGCTTGCCAGAAGGAAGTATTTTCCTAAGAGCCTTGAGAGCAGAACAAAAGGAATCTGGATTTGCATTATAGCTATCATCGACCAAGAGTTGATCTTCATTGTGAGGGCGTTTTTTTCGTATGATTTGAAACCTCCCTTTGCTTTGAGGGCGTATCTCAGGACATGCTTGGAGTAAAAGTTTGATTGGAATACCAGCACAACTTAATAAAGATAGGCACCCAGCCAAGTTAGATGCTGCTGCTTCATGAAAAAAATATGGAAGATGAACTTTTTGTGTCTTATTTTGAGTCTCTAAGAGAAAATGTAATCCATCTAAGCTAGCCTGTAAATTTGAAGCAAAGATGCTATTCGCAAAAATGTCATTTGCACGAACGGAAGAAATCTTCTCTTCTTGAAGGATGGACAAACAGCTTTTTCTTGAGTTGTCAGAGAAACCAAAAAGACGGAGATTCACACCTGCTTTTTGACTCAAGGATAAGGCTTCTTTTACCCCTTTGCTAAAGGCGTGATAAGCTAAAAATCCTCCCTTACTCATCCCTTCCAGTATTTCCAGCTTTGCAAGGGCAATCTCTTGAATATCATGAAAAAAGGCACTATGTGCACCAGCAATACAGGTGATAAGAGAGTGAGAAGGACGTGCAATTTTGCTCAGCGTTTGTATTTCCCCGGGATGATTCATTCCAAGCTCTAGGACTATGTACTTTACACGATGATCTGCTTTCAAAATAGACAATGGAAGCCCATAATGATTATTCCAATTCCCTAGTGTCGAATGTACCGAGTCTTTTCCTTGAATGAGCTCCAAAAGGCTAGCTGCCATTTCTTTGGAAGAAGTCTTTCCGTTACTTCCTGTAATCCCCAAAACAACCGCGTTTAAGAGCTTTCTATAGTACATCGCAAGGTCCTGAAGAGAACGAAGCGGATCTTTAGCAAGAAAAATAGTTCGATTCTTAGGGATAAGTTCCCTGTTTTTTTGGAAGAAGTCTTCTTGTAAAATAAAACCAGAGGCTCCTTTTTTTACAGCCTCTTGAATATAATGGTGTCCGTCTGTTTTTTCTCCACGTATACATATAAAGACATCGTTTTTTTCTATAGAACGCGAATCTATACTAAAACCGTTGGCATAGAATCCCTTGCCCAAATGTACAGGAGAAGTGGCAAGAGCCTTGGATATATCTTCTATATTCCACTTCATATTGGATAGCTTGCAAATGCTTCTTGTAAAACGTTTCGATCAGAAAAAGGTATTCTCTTGTCACAGATCATTTGGTATTCTTCGTTCCCTTTCCCTGCAAGGATTATAGCAGTAGAACCCTTCGCGAAAGAAACAGCTTTTTCTACTGCTAAAAAAATAGCCTTTCGACGATTTGGTTCTTTTTGTACTTTTATTCTCTTCTGTTCAGGAATACCTTGCTCAATATCTTTCAGGATTTTTTCAGGGTCTTCATTTCTTGGGTTATCATTGGAAAGAATGACCAAGTCACAAAGAGTAGAAGCAATTTCTCCCATCAATGGGCGCTTAAAAGGGTCTCTTTCTCCACCACAACCAAATACACAAATGGAAAAACTAACTTGTTTTTTTACAGCCTGAAGAAGCTTTTCTAAAGCATCTGGTGTATGAGCATAGTCTACAATTCCGTACATTTCACTCTCAGACAATTTAGAGCTTAGGGAAGGTGTAAGTATCTCAAACCTTCCAGGAGGAAGAGGCAGGTTGTCTATGAGAGTATTCATTTGTTTTTTGATAGATTCTTGATCCAAATCAGAATTACCAAAAAGTTCTTTTGCTAAAAGAGAAATTATGTCCAGAACAATAGCTGTATTCCATTTTTGAAAGGGAGGCTCTCTTCGTCTTCCTCTACTAGATACTGGTTTAGAGGTGCAAATAAGTCTTTGCTGAGAGTTTTGGATATTTTGTTGAATTTCTTTAGCTATTTCTTTTCCAGACTTATCTTGCGTGCAAATCACAAAATCACCATTGGAACTCATACATAATTGAAAAAGGATCTTTTTAGCTTCTAAGTAGTACGTCAAATTTTTATGAAAATCGAGATGTTCAGGGCTTAGATTTGAAAAAGCAGCCATTCGAAAAGATGTTCCTTCCAGCCTTTTATAAGCAAGTCCTTCAGATGAGGCCTCCATAAAAACGATCTTGATCCCATTGTGAAGCATCTCTGCAAAAAGCTCCTGAAGTTTCCACGCACGAGGAGTAGTATAGCCTGTATTGAGATGAGCCTCTCCATCTCTCTCATTCCACGAAAGAGCCCCCAAAGTCCCTATCATTCCAACAGCTTGTTTCTTAGCCTTGAAGATCTGATAAAGCATCCAAGCAATAGTAGTTTTACCGTTAGTTCCTGTGATTCCAACCACATTCATTCTGCTCGAAGGATTCCCATGAAGAACAGAAGAAAGTCTCCCTTGAACAGACAAAAGGTCCTTACAAAAAAGAAAGAGTGTAGATATTTTTCCTTTTCTCGCTTGGTTGATTATGTGATAGATTTTCGGATCATTCATACTTTTTTCGTCTAGCATGATGATAGGAGCTTTCTTTTTTAAGGCATGTTCGAGCCATCTTGCACAAGATTCCTGTGATTCTACAGATGGATAAAATAGGGTTTGATCTCTTATCAGTCTTGTGTCATCTGTGATATAATCGATATTAATAGAAGGTAGATACTCCGTACTTTGAGAGTCTGAGTCTAAGCAATATATTTTTGTTATCTCTACGGGTGGAGCTGTTTGATGAAAGAGTTCTGTTAAGAGCATTTACGAATGCATGAGCTTGATTTATGGATTTGTCCTTAGAGGAGGGGGAAGCTCAATTTTCACAATTTTATTTTTTTCGTACTCATAAGGTGCAAGATCTAAATAGGGTTGCCATGTATTCGATCCCACTCCTCTGCCTATCTTTGCAAGCTCATTTTTCAGAGCACGATTCCGACTTTGTAATTCCTTCTTTCGGGCAGAGTACAACTTCATTTTTCTTTGGATAGAAGCCATCTGAGCATGCTGACGTATATGAAAAATGAGAAAGGAAGAAATCAAGCTAAAAATCAATGCAATCTTCAACATAGAGCTCACCTGAAAATAAATATAATTTAGGAGATTAAACACTTCTCCTTATATTTTCGGCAAATTTCTTGTTGATGAACAAAGGAAATGGTACGCAAAATCAAATCTAAGATTGACTTTGCTAGCTATAAGCAAGCTAGCAGGCTGGTTCACCGAAAAGAGCCAAAAAATCGTGAAAATAGTAAATATTCACTAAAAACGATATTGCCTACTAGTAAATATTAGCTATCGTTAGTCAATATCTACTAAAAATAGGAGTCATTATTAGTGAGTATTTACTAATTAGAAGGATGTCACACGGAGGGCATTCATGCCCTCCCCATCCCTAGGAAGTAGTCAATATGTCTATGCTTGGGTGAATGATCTCTTCCTTCTTGTCCAAGGTATATCTTTCTCTTTGGCTTGATAGTTGGCATAGCGAGCTGCCATAAAAAGGCTATCGGAAAGTCGGTTAATATAAATATAAGCTCTTTCTTTAATGATCAAATTTTGGTCTTCATCTTTGTTCCCTTCCTGTAAAGCTATTGTCATAAGTCTTTCTAGGCGGCGGCATATAGTCCGAGAAAGGTGAAGAGAAGCTGCTGCAGGTGTCCCTCCTGGAAGAATAAAACTTTTCATGGGACCAGTTGATTTCTCCATCTTGTCCATCCAGTTCTCCAGCTCTAGTATATCTTCTTGGCAAATTACACTTTCTGGCAAAGAGGGCTTAAATCCAGCAAGCTCTGACCCAAGCTCAAAAAGAAGACATTGTTGTTCGCTAAGTTTTTTCTTTATTTCAGAAAAGAGCTCTTCTCCCATCTGGGCACTTGCCATACCAATTGCTGAGTTTAGCTCATCTATAGTTCCATAGATATCGACTCTTTGATGGGACTTAGGAACCTTCTTGCCGTTAGCGAGATAGGTATTTCCAAAATCTCCCTTTCGTGTGTAAACAGGCATAATATAGATAATTACGGCATGGCTGTTGTTAGATGAGGAATCTTTTTCATAATACAAGAAATAGCTTTTTCACAAGAGGTCTGAGGTGATAAATTACTGTCTATGTATATTGTTTCGCTAGCAAGGATTTGCTCGTAATTTTGGGCAACTTCCGCATGGCTGTTGTTGGATAAGGAATCTTTTTCATAATACAAGAAATAGCTTTTTCACAAGAGGTCTGAGGTGATAAAGTACTGTTTATGTATATTGTTTCGCTAGGAAGGATTTGCTTGTAATTTTTGGCAACTTTCGTAAGATACGGAAGATTTTCAAATATCTGTCTCGTCTCATCCTTTTCCTGAACACGCCCGAACGCCTCTTGAGGATCTAACTGCAAAAAGAAGAGAATATCTGCTTCAGGAAACCCTTCTGTTTGGTTCATACGAAGTATCTCGTTTGCCGACAGTTGAGGCTTACCATTCATATTGCCTTCAGATACAGCCTGATAGGCTGCAGTAGAATAATAGTAACGATCTTGCAAAACGAGATACCCTTCTTCCAATGCTGGCAGAATATTATATTTTACATTATTACGGCGATCGTCTATAAAAAGCTGAAGCCACTCAAAGGGAGGTAACTTTGCTTTGTTGATCATCATCTCTCTGATTTTTTTCCCTGTTTTCATATTTGTAGGCTCTTGTAGGAGCTTAAATTTAGGTGTATTTGGCATTCTTTTCAACGCTTTTGCTATATTTTGAATCAAAGTGGTCTTCCCAGAACCATCAATTCCTTCCAGAACGCAAAATACTCCTCCATTTAATCCCATCGTCTATAAAAAATACACTGTAAGAGCTCAAAAATCATCGAACTATACAAGCAGAGAAAAAGAAATTCTTCTATGGTGGCATAGAAAAAGAAATTCTTCTATGGTGCAAGTTCTTTTTCTATGGTGCAAGTTCTGTTAGGAGTAAATTCTTAAAAACTAGGTAGTTTGTGAATATCGATTCATCACTATTTTTTGAGCATTTAGAAATTTTTGAGTAGACGAAAAAACTTCCTTTGCAATTCATAGGCTCTATATGAAAGAGATTCTTTATTTAGCCCAACAAACTGCCAGTCCGCCCGCTACGGGTGGTGCTAAGGCTCCCACTTCCTCCAGTCCTTTTGGACAGTGGGGATTTCTGATTATGATTGGAGTATTTATACTCATGTATCTGTTACTGATTTTACCTCAAAAAAGAGAGGAAAAACGAAAAAAAGCAATGCTCTCAGCCCTAAGGAAAGGGGATTCTGTGGTTACCACAAGTGGTATTTTGGGGACAGTTGCCTCTGTAAAGGAAGACAGTGTTTTTCTGAATATAGGTGATGGGACTCGTGTTGAGTTTTTACGTTCTTCTATAAGCCAGCTTCGTAAGCCCTCTTCTTCTGCTGACAATAAATCCAAATAGTCTTTTGTTTTTGCATTCATGAATTGCTTCTGTCTTAGATTATTCTCCCAAAGGAGATTCTTCTGCTTTGTTATATCATTGGCATTGTACGGTCTTCTGAGAGGTCTCCTGAATGCTCAGGAGCTAAATCCAAGAATACAGCGGCCTGAAAGCCCGCAAAAAGAGCAAGATACAAGTGTGCCAAATCAGCCTTCTAATCCAGACAATCCTCCCAATGACTCACGTTTCGAACCATTGCGAGAACAAGAAATAGATCTCAATTCTACTGTAGAGCCTATCCCCAAAGCCACTCCCAAATGGAAGAGCCCTCAGAATGATGTGAAAACTCCTAAGGATTATTCTGGTCAAAATGATCCTCTGGACTCTTTCGAAAAAGAAAAAACAAAGGAAATCCCTTTGGCACCTAAACTTCCAAAACAGAAGTTTGAAAATAAAACACTATCTCCTCAAGAAAAACCCCCTTCTCGTAGCTCTAAGCAAGTGACTCCTAAGGCAAAAGAAAAAAAGAAGCCAAACAATCTTAAACAAGTAAATACTCCTCGTTACAAGAAGCAAAAGAGAAACAGAAGACCAGAAAAACAGAGTGCTTTAAAGTCCAAGAAAAAAAAATCCACGAAAAAAGAAGCCACGAAAGAAAAAAAACCCACTTCTCAGATCCCCTTCAAAGTGGAAAAAAGAGCCAATCCCAAAATACCAAATAAAAATACAGGTGAACTTATAGAACGTCTTCCAAATTTTGAGATGAGTTTTCTCCCTGGATATAACAAGATTTCTTCTTCTCGGCTTACTACACTTCCACATCAGGCAGAGTCCTATTCTCCCTCGCCCCCAAAGCCAAAGGAGAAAAGCGTTCAATCCTCACAAAGCCGCAAGGATCAAGAACAGGATTTTTTTCACGACCTTCACGAACGATTTACAGATTCAGGAGGAGGAGAAAGAACACTTCTGAATATATCATTACTTACCGCTCTCATTGCAGTATTTGCAGTATTTCGTTTACGACGTAGGAGGAGAAAGGGTTACTAGAACTCATCCTACTATGATTGTTGAATCGAATAAAAACGAGATGTAGTTTTTTCAGTGGTACTAGAACAAAAACAACTTTGGATTCGGACCTTTTTCGCGATAGTAGTGATCCTAGGGGCTGCCATTTTGTTTGCACCTAATATTCTTCCTCAAAAACTAGCTCTTTGCTTTCGCAAAGAAATTCGTGTTTCATCGGGAGGGAAACTACAGGTTCCAAAAGAGCGAGTAGAAGACTTTATCAATGATCGAGAGAATGGTCTTTTACAGTTTTTCCCGGGTAGTAAATGTATACCTGAAGAAGGGGATAATCTTCCTTCCACTCATAGATGTGTATTAAAATCCCGATTTTTGACAGCAGCCGATGTAAATGAATTGGTTCAATCTAGCCCTGAGCTAATTAACAGTAGACTCACTCGTATACTTCCTCACCCTATTGAATCCTTCTTAGGAAGAAAAACAGGGAAAGAGCAGCGCAATCTCAAGATCAAACTCGGTTTAGACTTACAGGGAGGAATGCGAGCTGTATTCCGTGCTGACTTTAAGGCTTATTTAGAGCGTATGCAGGAAAAATTTTCTCCTAGACTTGCTAAGTTGAAAAGTCAGCTTCCCTCCGAAAAAACAGACAAAAAATCTGTGAAGGAAACAAGTTCTTCTACTCCATCTACTACTCCTAAACCAAAAGAGCTTCAACAAATCCTAGAAAATCAAAAATCTGCTTCTAACAACACTCAAAATATTGATCTAGCTAGAATTACTGAGGAAATACGTTCTATAGAAAGGCAGCTTACTCTAAATGAGGGTCGAAAACAGAATCTTCTTCAAACAGCGAAAGTAATTATAGACAAAAGGCTTGCAGATCAAAACCTAAGTGAGCCAGAGGTTCGTGTACAAGAAGAAAGCTATAGTATTTCCGTAGATATGCCCGGTGCCTCCAATCCTGATGAAGTACTAAGTCGTATTAAAGAGACAGTGACAGTTGACTATAGAATTGTAGAAGAAGAGGCTACAAGCAGGGTAAGCCTGAATCTGGATAATCAAAGTGATTTGAAGAAAATCCGTGCTCTGTACCGTGACCCATATACAGAACCAGAGGAAATCAAAGAGATCATGGCGAATATCCAGAACCGTTCTGGACTGAAACGATCGGAAGGAAAGGTTTTCCTTCATTGGCGGCGAGCACGAGGAAACATCAATTCCGCATTTCTCCCACGGGAATTTCGGGTTTTAGGTCCTCCATTATTGGATGGAAGCGAAATGGAAAGTGCATGGGCGGGGCGTGATCCTGGTCGTCCGTGGTTTCAGATCTATTTTCAGCTTACAGGTGCAGGTTCTGATAAATTCGGTGATTTGACGAAAGAAAATGTTGGGAAAAGAATGGCAATAGTATGGGGAGACAGAGTGGTATCAGATCCTCAATTAAGAGAGCCTATTTACGGAGGAAGAGGTGTGATTAGCGGTGATTTTTCGGAACAAGAGTCGCAAGCAATTACAAGAGTCATTCAAGAAGGAGCTCTTCCGATGCCTCTTGAGCTTGTTTCAGTTTCTTCTGTTGGTCCCAGTCTAGGACGTTCTTCGATCGCTATTGGTATGTCTTCCATACTGGTAGGTTATACTGTTGTAGTTCTTTTTATGCTTTTCTATTATCGTCTTAGTGGAATTGTTGCTGTTGTTGCTCTACTTCTGAATCTTCTGATCCTGATGGCTATCATGAGCCTATTAGAGTTTACTTTTACCCTTCCCGGTATAGCAGGGATGATACTTACTGTTGGGATGGCAGTAGACGCAAGCGTTATCATTTTCGAAAAAATTAAGGAAGAGCTTCATGCAGGGAAAAGTCCTGCTATTGCAATTTCCAGTGGCTTTGATTCTTCTCTCTGGACTATTTTGGATGCTAATATTACTACTTTGATTGCAGCTATCATTTTATGGCTTCCGCGTGATGGGCCTATTATGGGATTTGCGATTGTTCTTTTCTTTGGACTGTTAACATCTATGTTTACAGCCCTCTATTGCTCAAGATTGATGTTCAGTTGGATGATATATCTGCTTCCATTGAAGACTCTCTCTATAGGTTATGGATTAAAAGGGAAGTCTGAGAATAGAGCCTTGCAACAACAAGCAGAGAGGGAGGAGGCATGATCTTTTCAAGGTACCAAGTTTTATTTGCAGTAGGTTCGGGAATTGCGATACTTACTCTTTTAGGAGTCACTTACTTTTACCACGGGGGGTTTGCTCGTTCTTTGACATTTGATGGTGGAATCCGATTTTCTATCATCCTTCCACCAGACAGCGGAGAAAAAGAGCTTCTTTCTGCATCTATCCAAGCGGGTTTTGAAAAGCCATTGATCCGTCTTGTCGATTCTAGATCCAACCAATGGGATTTAGAGTTTGGACCAGGTGTTCGCGATAAAATTGCCACACAACTCAAAAAGGAAAAACTCAATCAGGATAGCACACAAGCTCCAAAATCATCTGTTTCAAATGAAGTTCGCCCAAGTAGTAGTACCGCAGAGGAAGTAGCAAAACAACTTCTTCCTTTCTTAAAAATACCTTCTGAAAGCATAGTCTCTCGGGAAACCATCGCAGCAAGTTATGGAAAGAATTTAAGTAAACTTGCTCTCCGTATTCTGATCTACACGCTTGTTGCTGTTGGAATGTACCTAACTTTTCGATTTGACCTTGTTTTTGCCCTAGGGGCATCTGTTGCTCTTCTTCACGATCTTTTGCTAACACTTGGTTTTATTGGAGCAATGCAAATTGAGCCAAGCATACCAGTCCTTGCTGCTGTTTTGACTCTTTTAGGCTATTCTATTAATGATACCATCGTGATTTTTGATCGCATTCGAGAAAATGTCAAAGAGCGAACTCAGGTCATCAGTAGTGCAAACCTAGATCTTTCGATTACCCAGACCCTATCAAGGACTATCGTTACGTCTATCTTAACTCTAGTAGCTATTTTTGCACTTTTAGCAGGAGGAGAGCGAACACTTCGTGATTTTGCATTAGTTCTTTTATTTGGAATTGTAGTAGGAAGTTATTCTTCTATTTTTATTGCGGCACCTTTCGTACGTTTTTTTGATAAGATTCGTAATAGATAGCGGCTTTGATACAGCTATTTTTTCCCGCACCCGATGGATCAAAATATCCAAAGTATTCCAAAAGATATTTCTTCTCCTTCTCTTGCAAAAAAGATCCGTTCTGAATTGATTTTTCAATCTTCTCTAGCCTTAGGTCGAACTTCTCCAAATCCTTCCGTGGGATGTGCAATTTTAATGCCAACAGAAAGAGCTTATCTTTTATGGGGAGGTGCTACGGAAGCGGCAGGTAAATCACATGCTGAAATTAATGCCTTAGATATTTTGGATCGAGAGCTACTGCAAAAAAAAGAAATTTCAGAAGAGACCTTCTTTCGTCTTTACTGTACCTTAGAACCATGTACTCATCAAGGTCGAACTCCACCCTGCACAGAACGAATTTTACGTTATAAGCACTTGGCTAAGATCATAGCATGGGAAAAAGATCCTTTCCTTCCTCGATCAGGTATAGAAACTCTTTCTTCCTCTCGGCAAAGAGGTTCTAGTTTCACAGCATCTTTTTGTAAAAAAGATGGCCGTACAGAGCTTGGCAAGGCTTTCCTAAGTGGTTTTTTCAATCGTCTCCAGAGAGACACGCCTCGACTTCACTTCAAAATGGCGAGCTCTCAGGATAATGTGATTGGCATAAAAGAAAAACGTATTATGATTTCTGATATTCCTTCCCTTGTTTTTGGACAAATCTTAAGAAGTAGAATGGATGCGATTATTGTTGGAATGGGAACGATTCTGAGTGATCTTCCTAGACTTGATTTAAATCAGAATCTTTGGGAGAATATGTTTGGCGATCGAAAGACTTCGACAGAAAATATTAAACCTTCACTTTCCTTATTAAGCTCTAATCCAAGCCAGCCTCACTATACTTCTCTTAGTCAACAGGAAATACTATGCAGTTCTCTTCTTTTTCATGCGAGTTCTCTGGGAAGATATACCCTTTCTCATCTAAGAGAGTATCAACCTGATAGAATCTTTATTCTTGGTCGTTATAATAGAAATGCCCATAAGTTTTTCCTACTACAAAAGGAGGTGTCTGAAATAAGTGGAAGAATGGCGATTTTCTTATCAGAAGAGGAGCATTTCTTGCAGTGGAAAGATATATTTCCGAATCTCTCGTTTATACCTATTCCTCCCCTCAAAACCAAAGAAAAAGGATTTTGTCCCGCCCTGCGTGATTTCCTTTCAAAGAGGGGCTATAACGACGTGCTAGTAGAAGGAGGCTCTGGTCTTTTGGACTCCTTCCAGAAGGATATACGGGAAGATGAACCAATTTATATACTTCGCTCTAAAAAGAAGGCAGAAAAGCTGATCAGAAACTTGTCAAATTCTACAAACCTAGTTTTGCTTCCTGATTTTTTGGCTACCTCACGAACTATTACCCACTATGATCTAGGTGAAGATATCCTAGAGCTCAGGACATCTGGGATTTGAAAGGCTATCTATCTTGAGTCCAGCAAGATTCGACATTTTATGATGAATATTAGCCATATATACTACTGTAAATAGTGAACTTTTCATCATTGAATCAGCTCATATAAATCAGTCTTATATCATTGAAGATAGAAATAAGGCTTTTACTACGAAAGAAAGCTTGTGAATGTTCAAAGGGTTGAAAACTTTGTTTGGTAAAGTGATAGAGAGTCTCAGCATATACACCCCCATACAGGTAGATTCTATGAAAATCTTCAGCGAGAGCTGACTGTACGACTGTATATTCTGTTACATATCCGGGCAAAAGTTCCATAGATATATTGTATTTCTTATTATGGTAGCACTCTACATCCAAAGCTTGTTGTCTCATTTGTACTAGTTTTTCTCTTTTTACCAATCTGGAAAAACTCAGGATACGGACCCATTTCTGAAGGACTCCATAGGAAGACTCCCACTTTTTGCCATTCAAGGATTCTGTTTCATAATCTACTTCCCCCCATTTTGTTACCAAATGCTTCCGTAACTTCCAAAAAATATCGAGATCATCAAAGGAAATCATCACATAGGTACGCACAAAGGACGGTTCAGAAAGATGTAATTTTTTTGGAGATTGCATAGAGAATGTCATAAATTATTCTATTCAAAATAAACGTAAATATTTTTTTATCAGGGTTTTATGGATTTTTCCTCTGAACACAACTCTACACGACGTGATGAGATCGAGTTTAACCAAGCCCATTCTCAAATACAACAAGAAATTGAGTCTTATCTTGAATCGACAGGACAATTCTCCACCGAGGTTCCAAAAATTTCGTTTGAACAAGGAGATATAAAATTCTCATTCAATGTATCTTCTATTTCTATGGAAAATCTATATGAGGGAATCAAAATTATAAAAAAACACATTGTGAATCTTCAGGTTCGCGACTTTGATGATGGTTATATCGTTTTCCATGATATAGGTGATTTATATTCATCAGATCGAAAAAGTTTCTCCCAAGGAATCCGTTTCAAGTTTATTTCCGTATCTTCAAACAGTAGGATCGAAGTCCAGCGAAAAGGAAAACTAATTCAAGATGAAGTCCAAGCCTGCCTTCATTTATTCCAGCTCTTTCATAAGAAAAATCCAGAAACAAATCCAGAAAAAATGCTTCAAAAGCTAGGAGCTGAAATTTTTTCCCCAGAAGAAAAAAGAAAACCCACAGAAAATGAGATTCGTATTTCGTTTAAAGGATTCGCCGGATATTCTAAAGTACGGGAAGAAGTCCTTGATTCTGTCATCCTTCCTCTCAGCAAGCCTGAAGTATTTGATCAAATTGCCAAGGCAACACGAGGAACGAGTGCTACTAATCTTCCTCGTGCAGTACTTTTCGAAGGACCTGCAGGGGTTGGAAAAACAAGTATGGCTAAAATTATAGCACGGGAGACACAAATTCCCCTAGTATGTATCGCTGTTGAAAATATACTCAGCAAGTATTATGGAGAATCCGCTCAAAATCTTGCCAATATATTTGATGCTGCTTCATTGTATGAAAGAGTTATTTTATTTATAGATGAGATTGATTCTTTGGCAGTATCTCGCGAGGGGGGAATTTACGAAGCAACCCGTCGCCTTCTTTCCGTCTTACTTCGCAAAATAGACGGTATTGAGCAAAAAAAAGGCTTGCTGACTCTTGGAGCGACAAATCGAACGCAAGATCTAGACCCTGCACTTCTTTCCCGCTTTGACACAGTAATTCATTTTCCACTTCCCTCCATACCTGAAAGAAATTCTATTTTTCGCGTATATGCTTCTCATCTTAGCCAGCAAGAACTTCTTGCTTTGGCACAGGCTTCAGAAGAGCTTTCTGGCAGAAATATTGAAGATATATGCGAATACACTGAGCGATATTGGGCTAGAAAAACGATTATGGAACAAAAGCAAATCAGCTCTCCTCCAGGAGAGCTTTATCTCGAAATTACAAAAGAAATGCTCCCAAAATCACAAAAAAAGTATTAATAAGACAAAAAAAGTGCCTTCAGACTAGTCGATTCTAGTGATAGTGTACGCTATGGAAAGTAGTAAAAAGATAGTTGCACTATCAAATAATATGTTTAGCTATTTTGATACACAAAGAAAAATTTGCATACCTCATAGCGAACACTAGATAAAGCATTTAAATAGTAAAATATTGATAGATTTCAAGTTATATTTATCAGATATATTTGATAATATCAAATGTAAAAGCAAAGAGAATATAGATACAAGAACTTTGGCAAGGAAAGAATCTGCAAGATAATCTTCAAAACTTGGATTCACATTAGATCAAAGTAGTATATTATTTATAAATAAAAGGGAATGTGTTTGTATTTTCAATGAAATAGATGGATTATTGGCTGATATTCAGCCCTAGAAAATAGATATTTTCTTGTTATTTTTTGTATATAGTTTCCCCTTTTCCTGAAAAATACGTATAATAAAGTATACTAGGCTTTTTTTTGAAAATATGGTTAGGCCTTATATCCCTCGCCTACCTAGTTGAACATAATTTAAGAGCAGGCTTCTGCCTATTTTTTGAGCATTTACTTGTTTTGTATAATTTATGCCGATACATTATTAAGTTCTAAGAGAGAAATGAAAAAAAAGATATTCTGTAATCTAAGTTGGCTTGTGGGACTTTCCCTAGCATTTATGGCTTCTTCTTTTTCTTTATCTGCAGAGGCTTTTGCTGCTCCCAGTGGCTACTATGGTGTTGTTATCAGAGCAAATGGGGGAGCTGGATTTTCTAAAATATTGAGAGAAGCAAGTCCATCTGTACTCAGTGGGATGGATCCAGTATCTGGTTCGTACGAAGGAATTACGGGTACTGCAAATGTCCATTTTGGATTAGGAATGGGAAGCTATATAGTTCATATTGGAGCTTCTTATTTGAATTTGCTGAATATACCTTCGATTACACGAGGTTTAGATATTGTTGAGGTGACTGATGGTGTAGAAAGTGCCACACATAATATTGAGCTTCTTTCATGGCTTTTTGGGTGCACCTTTTATCATGTCAGATCAGCTCTGTATATTACTACTGAACTTCGTTTTCTCCAAAATGCACGGAGAACTACAAGTCAGGTAGCGGAAGATATTACCTATGAGGAAATTACAAACTATCGATCTGTAATAGGTGCAGGAGTCACGGTTGGTATCGATTGGTGGCTTTCGTCATTTTTTGCTATAGGTATTGGACTTGTCTTTTACTATGATTTGTTAAATATTGTAAGCAACGAGATTAGTACTATTGAGGGCGATGTCGTTATGCCTGTAGGAGATACGATCAGGAATGATGCAACAAATATTTCGTACATTTTTGCAGGTCTTGTTATAAATTTACTCATTAACTGATATTGGATTAACATTAACTTTCGTCTTAATCTTTATAGGTATCCTCTCAAGAGTATGAAAAAACACTTCCACAAAAAAACATTTTTTTTGTGGACAAGAAAAGGCACATTGAGACAGTGACCTGTGCCGATATTGGCAATAGGAGAAAACTATGAAACAGGAGAAAACTATGAAACAGAAGAAAACTATGAGCAATACCACCAGAGCTTGGTATGTAGGCTTGATACTGACAATATGGTTTGCGATGATTCCATCGTATATTGTTGCACAGGAAGGAAATATAAATTTTTCCTCTCAAAGGAGCTCTCAAGGAAATGCAGAGGAAGAAGACAATACTGTACTTGAGCTAGAGCTTGCTCTTGTCTCTAATTATGTATTCCGTGGATTTGACATACATGAATCAATATACGATCGATCAGACAAAGACCCTAGTGCTTTCAATAATGCATGGAGTATTCAACCAAGTGTTACCTACTACACGCCCTTAAAAGGACTTTATTTTAATATCTGGATGTCTTATGCACTTCATGATCGCTCTCTTGCGGGAGAACCATTGCTTCAAGGTACAGGTATAGATGGAGGAGATTTCCCATTGTTGAGTCAAAATGATGAGATTGATTATACTATTGCATACGAAGGAGAAAGCAAAATAGGAACCGTTGGTTTTGGTTTTCTCATATACACTTATGTGGGTCTTGATGGGGGAAGTGCAGATCCTGAGATCTTTTTTAGCTGGTCTCCTCCTGGACCTGATTGGGTCTCTGCCTTCTATTTTACAACAGCAGCCAGCTTTGGACGAGCTCCTGATTTGGCAGCGGATGATGTGACTGGAGCTATTGGACTAGCCTCGCAAGAATATACTTACTTCCAACTTGGTTATTCCTATGGATACAGCTTCTTGAATGATAACATAGAGGTTTATGGTGACCTAGGTGTTGGATTCATGGTTGCTCATAGCGGTCCGGATGAAGGAGTAAACGATATTACTCTTGGGATAGGATCTACCGTTTATGGTGTGGACTTTTCTTTTAACTTATCATATAGACCAGATCAAGAACTTGTAGATCAGAGTTATGAAGAGGATATCCCAGTGATCATGTGGGTTAGCCTTGGTTATTCCTATGCGTTCTGATGCAATAGAATGACCTTACCATGATAGGTATTCTACTGGGAAGTCCTTGAGGATAACAGGGTGGACAGAAGGATGGCAAGCAATCCCACTGCTTCCGAGTATTCTTTTGATATCTCCACTTGAGTTTGTTGGCTGTATACTGAGTTTTCCATTTTGATTGAGTCGACATAGGAAGTACTCGGTACGAGAGTCTTTCAAGGAGTGGTTTTCTTCAAGAGGTAAAAAAACTGTAGGTAGAGGCGGAAGGTGAAGGCTGGAGCGTATGTAGGGCTCGATAAAAATCTTGAATCCCACATGGACAGAAATAGGATTTCCTGGAAGAGCAAATATAATGCTTCCGTTTTCTTTGCGTCCAAACCAGATTGGTTTCCCTGGCTTCACGTTAACTTTATGAAAGATACAGCGGCATCCCATCTCAGAAAGGACAGTCGGAACAAGATCCAGATTCCCAACAGAGACACCCCCTGTCAAGATAACGATGTCGTTTTTTAGAGCCTTTTCTATTCCTTTTTGTATACTTTTCTTGTTATCTTTTACAATATCGTGAAAACGTGTCCTTATATGATACGAGGAAAGGGCTACTTTGAGTGAATGATAGTTGCAGTCTCGAATTTGTTCTTGCTTCGGGGTTTGAGAGATTGGGATGATTTCGTTTCCGGTAGAAAGTATAGCACAAGAAGGAGGGGTATAAACAAAGACTTTAGAGAGTCCAAGACTTGCCATAAGGGAAATATCAGAGCTTTGCAGATGAGTGTTTTTTCTCAAAAGAATAGAATCTTTCTTTATTTCTTCTCCTTGTTGAATAATAAATGATCCTTTCTGGATATGATCAAGATTGGGAAATATCCTATTGCTCTCTTCCCTTATATCTTCCAAACGAATTACAGTGTCAGCATCTGGTGGGAGAGGAGCTCCCGTCATAATACGAGAGCATTCTCCTCGTAAAATAGGTGTTGTGCTCAATGTTCCCGCAGGATTTTCCTGTGCTATATGAAACCCTTTTTTGGAGAAGTCTGAGAAATCTTCTATACGAATGGAAAACCCATCCATTGTGGCTTTGTCAAAAGGTGGATAATCTCTATCAGCCGTAATATTCTTGGCTAATACATGAGAGACTGCTTGCTCAAGACGAACTCTCTTATGAGATAGGGGATGTAAAGAAGATGACTCTCCTAAGATTTGTTTTTGTGCTTCTATAACGTTAATCATACCATGAAATTACTGAATGGCTTTGCTAGGGTCCTGTTCTAGGCTCAATAACATTGTCATATTCTCACCCTTTTGACCTGAAAAGTAGACTTAATTACGATCTATTTTTTGCAAGCAATAAAAAAAACTTGCATTTTTATTCATATATGTCCTATAAGAAGACTAGAGTAGGTGAATAGATTGAGTTTCCCACGCAAATTTTTGGCAGCTGGATGGCATTCTGGCATTAAATCCGATAGTACTAAGCCTGATTTCGGTGTTCTTTATAGCACTTCCCCTTGCTCTGGTGCAGCCATATTTACCCGCAATAATTTCCCCGCAAGTCCTGTAATGATTGGAAGACAGCATGCTTCTGATGGTGATATTCGGGCTGTTATTGTAAACTCTGGCTGTGCTAATGCTGCGACTGGAGAGAAAGGATTGACTACAGCTAAGAAATCTTGTCTCACAGCTGCCACAAGCCTTGGGATTCTTCCTGAGCAGATCATACCAGCTAGTACCGGTATGATTGGAAGTATACTTTCCGACACAATAATCCAACAAGCTTGTTTGGAAATACCGCAAAGGCTTAAACATTTTGAAATTTCCTCTTTTGCAAAAGCAATTTGTACTACAGATAAATTTCCCAAAACTATGTGTTGTGAACTAGAACAGATGTGTATTTATGGTGTTGCCAAAGGAGCTGGAATGATTGAGCCAAATATGGCAACTATGCTTTCTTTTTTATGTACTGATGCTTCTATTGCAGTCTCTGATTTACAACGTCTTCTGAAAGTCATAGCAAATTTCAGTTTTAACCGTATTAGCGTTGATTCAGATACGTCTACAAATGATACTGTGGTTCTTCTCGCAAATGGAGCTTCTGGAAAGAAGGTATCTCTTTCTCAGGAAGCTTCAGAGGCATTAGAAAAACTTTCTTATCCCCTTAGAGATGATGAACTAAATAAAATCCAGAGCTTGGATTCCTCAAGTCGTTCTTTTATCAAAGCACTGTTAGATATATGTGTTTCTCTTGCTCAGATGATTGTAAAGGATGGAGAGGGAAGTAGAAAAGTAATTCAACTTCAAGTAGAAGAGGCATCTCATAAGGAACAGGCTCATAAAATAGGTCGTTCTATTCTAAATAGTCCTCTTGTTAAGACAGCTATGTATGGAAATGATCCCAACTGGGGACGTATGTTTATGGCTGTGGGTAAGGTGATGGATGAACCCATAGAAGAAAAAAAGCTAAAAATCTATTTCGGAGATTTTCTACTGAAGAAAGGAGAAGACACTACTTGGATTTCAAACTATCTTAAAAAAGATTTTATCATAATTAGAGTTTTACTTGGGAATGGTCACTCAAAAGAAACTATGTGGGGATGTGATCTAACAGAAGATTACGTCCGTTTTAATTCTAACTATACTACATGAAGATTCGCTTCTTGAAAGGTATTACACCGTTTCACGGTCATAAAGGTTTCCAATATAAGCAAGGTGTAAATCGTTCACATTTCTATAGACTACTTTTTTCATTTCTGTATGGTCTTATTATAATCATTACTTTTTATACAATCCAATGGATTGTACCAGAAAACTTTCTAATATATCATGAAATTGTAACTATGGTTTTTATCATCATATCAGTCTTAATTCTTTTCCCGGCACGCCAGAAAATTCAATCTATCTTACTTCGTTCCTATAAGTACTTCCCTATCATAGGGAGTCATATAGATCTTCGCAATATGAATTTTTTATCAATCTCGTTTACTGTTGAATCTTTGATAAATCAAATATTTCCTGATTTTCTTATTTGGCTCAGAGTATCTCGAGGCTCCTTGATCATTATGGATACAGGACGAAAAATGTATCATCTCTATATGTATGAAAAAGGGAAGCTCATACAAACTCGATCCTTACATAGAAAGGAGTTTGAACAACTAAGTCGATATCTTGTGAAGAAAAGAAAGCAAGTAGTCCTTACCGATGAAAAACTACCACCATTTGTTTTAGAGCAGATGAAGAAACTGGAAGCCTATTGGATTCATCCTATCCTATATAGAAATACATTAACTGGTTTCCTTACATTCTGTGAGCCTCTTCGGATCCTCAATGCAGAAAACACAATAGAAATATTTGGATATAAAGTGGCTTTATGTATCCAAAACTATATTTTATCAAGTAGGGTGATCGATAGCAGTGTTTATGATCTTGAGTTTAAATTAGCAGAACGAATCCAAAATGCCCTAGGCAACAGTACTGTACCTACAATGTCCCATTATACTATTCAAAGAAACACTATAGGTTTGCCGATGCTTTTAGAGCCATTTCAACTTGAAAAAAAAAGATTAATCTTTGCTATATTAGTATGTGATCATTTCTCCGCAGCAGAAGGAATCCTTCTTTATGGTGTTTTAGGTCATCTGTATTCACAGATCAATTTGATGCCGAATATTTCTCTTCTCCGTCTTTCTGAAAGCCTTAAAAAAAATCAGGATTGGCAGAGAACAGAACACCAAATTCATATCCTCTTCTTTGAACTATATGAAGATAGAAATAAAATCAATCTCCTCTCCGAGAGCATAAATTTTTCGTTTAGACCTCACCAAGATAAAGAAGAAGTAACTTATCTGAAACCTAGCAAAATTAAAGAAGTGGTTCTCTTGTCTGGAACAAAATATGAGATAACATTTTGCGAGACGGCAGTAACAAGTATCATTTATCATTCATCTCCTTTGTCTGAAAAGAATATATCCCCCAAAGCAAATCCTGCTTTGTTCTTGGAGAAGTCATGAAGATTACACATTTATTATATCCCTTTGTAATTCTGATATTTTCCTTGTTTTTTCAACTTGTCTCCTTGAACGGGGGATATAGGCTTCCAATATACTACCTACCAGATGGGGAAATTATCCCTATGGCTAACACTCACTACTTCAAGAGTGTCGATCAGATCAAGAGTATTAACGGACAAAATCCATTTTCTTTTCCAGCAGTTTTTAGTAATTCAGAACCTGTCCTAATATATACAGTTCAAGGAGGACTTCTATGGCTCACACCAGTTCCAAATAGTA
Organism: Leptospirales bacterium; assembly: GCA_014238275.1. Classification (GTDB taxonomy): domain Bacteria; phylum Spirochaetota; class Leptospiria; order Leptospirales; family Leptonemataceae; genus JABABJ01. The sequence continues at coordinate 21,503 of JABABJ010000122.1, forward strand.
TCAAAAAAATCTTATCTGATTTTAAGTATTTTATTATTCTCTCAGTATTCTTCCTTCTTTGTTTTGTATGGTTTTGGAGTAATACGAGAGATTTGCATCTAAGTTTTATAACTTTGATTATAGGACTTCTACTTTTTTTCTTTATTACAATGGCTTCTTATCATAAATTCACTTTTCTTGCTCAGATCTCAGCTCTAATGGTTCCAGCAGCCTTTGTAAATATAGGTTTCCGTACTACAGGTCGAAGTGTTCCTTTTTATGTGACAGTAGCAGAAGTAATTTTTATTTTATTCCTATCTCTTGTAGCTTATGTGGGCAAAAATAATATAGCGACCCTTCAAAATCTAGCTTTCTTAGTTATAATCGTATTTTTTCTTACCACTATATTCGTGATGTGTCTTCATATTCAAAGAGTTCTTCGCAAAACAGGAGACTCTGTTGAGCATAGGAAGAGATGGTTTCTATTCTTAGGGATATTCATGGGTATTTTTATTCCTTTCCTCCTTTCTTTACATACTTTTTATTATGATGCTCTTGCTCCCTTTTTCAATTACTTTGTTATGATGATTCTTTTTTTTTTTTTTTTTCTGATATATGGGACATATAGGCTGCAGATTGTTCCTTTTCATTTGGTTGCTTCAAAATCATTGGTTGTTTTTTTAGTAAGTATTTCATTTATTTTTGCCTATGCGATAGTTCTTTTAACACATAATCTTCTCCTTCCATATCAAGAAGAACATTTTCGTTGGATCATTCATATCATTTTTATTTTAATATTGATCCTTTTTTTAGATCCTCTACAAAGAATATTCTCACAGTGGGTAGAAAATAGTATCTTTCGATTTGGTGAAAAACTATCAAATTCTCTTCGTCGAACGACTCTTGCAGTCTCTTCGAATCGACGAGTCCTTTCAGGAGCTGCGATTCTTCTCCAAGAAGTAGAGCAGAATCTAGTTCTTGAAAAAGCAACTCTTCTCCTCTCTGAATCTGCTTTCCCAGATTTTCGTATTCAAGGAAAAATCATCAGGCTACCAGATCAGAGTCCTCTTTGGGAATATATACAACAGGATCAGTTAGTAGTGAGTAGCTATTTAACCTATGGTACAGGGGCACGAGGAGAGCTGTTCCGATTTTTCTTACAGAATCAATATATTTTATCTCTTGGGATCATAGGCTTGAAAGAAAGCTTTTTTGCTTCTTTAAAAAAGAAGATTTTCCCAAATCAAAGTCACTCCCAAGTAGAGAATATTAAAATGGCTCTTTTGATAGGAAAACGCAAAGGAAAGAAATCTTTTAAAATCAAAGATATTTTATATTTGCAGGCTGGAGCTCGTTTAGTCCGTATGATGACACAAAACTATATTGTCCTTCTTGAGGAAATAGAAAAAAGAAGGAAAATACGAGAGCTTCATCTAGCAGGAAAGATACAGAGAAGCCTTCCAGAAACCAAGCCTTCTCATGTACGAGGGATTCAACTTGCTTATAGCGGAAAGCCAGCTCTTCTTGTTACGGGAGATTACTTTGATCTTCTTCAAACTGGGAAAAATCAAATCACTGGTTTTATAGGAGATGTAAGTGGTCATGGCTTGGGAACAGGTTATTTAGTGAGTTCCATACGAGCTATCATTCACTCTCATTTGCAAAATGGAGCTAACTTGAGGAATACCATAAACATATTAAATGAATTTTTTTTAGAGCGCTATAAAGGAAACGAGTTTATGACTTTATTTGCATTTTGTTTAAATACTTCTAATGGAGATATGGAATACTTCAATGCCGCACATCCATGTCCCTTTTTGATTCGTACAAAGAAAAGAGAAGTAGTAAAGCTAGAAGGAATCCAGCGAATGCTTGGAGTACTGGCAAATCCTTATAGATCCTATAAAACTGTTATTTCTCGTCACGAAAGAATTTTTTTATATTCTGATGGTGTGGTAGAGACATTTGATCGAAATGATATTCCTTTTTCTGAAGAAAGATTGGAGATATTTCTCAATGAAAATAAAGATCTTTCTTTGCATGAAACCATTGAAAAATTAAATCAGCAGTTGGTCAGTTTTAGAGGAAAATCAGGACAGCTTGATGATGTTACGATGGCAGTTCTTGAATTTAGCCCAACACAGAATGTATTGCAGAATATTATATCTAAACTTACACCAACTCAATTAGTATGAGTTTTATTGGATTCAATAGCTACTCTTTTTATCAAGTTTTTCCTCCAAGTAGTTTACTAAATCACAAAAAACATGCAGTCGCAAGACAGAAAATATCTTACTCTTCTTTAGAAAAGCTTCAAAAGAAACGATAAGAGAAACAGTGAGATATAATCCTCCAGAAACAGACTGCAGCCAAAAACAAGCTTGGTATAGAGTCATTCTTATATTCTTACTCGTGAAATCTGCGACAGTATAGAGCGCCAAAGATAGCAAAATTCCTGTACAAAAGCATAAAAAGAAACCCAAAGCGAAACGAGCATATTTTAGAGCATTCAACTCACGTTCCATATAAAAAGCAGGGAGCCACTGCAAGAAAAATGGAAGTGAATACAAAGCCACTCTCCATCGGAAAGGAATTTTTACCCAGTAGTAGGACAAATATATCTCTTTATCAAGATGATTTCAAATCTTTGATATAGTCAAAAACTTTCTGAACTAAGGTCTCCAAATAGGGGATATTCCATTTTTCGTTATCATAGGCCTTTTTAGCAGCAAAAGCAGCGAAAACTATATAGGCTGATGCACTGAGAAGCCAAACAGTCCTAGAAATAGGATGAAGAATACTCCCCGGCCCGAACAATAAAGTAGTGATTGGAAAGTACTCCAGCAACCAAATTACAGAATAAACAACAACTATCAAAAGGTTCAGATACATGGACTGGCGACCATGGAAATAGTAAAAACTATCTCCTTTTTTAGTAAAATAAGGATAAAGCCAACCAAAAAGAGGAATATAAGCTACTGCTGCAGAAATGTTCCCTCCTTGGAAGGATTCAGATAATTTAGATTGTATTTGCTTAATTTTATCACTCATATTTTTTTCCCACCTTCTATTTCAAGAATTTCTTTTTCGGAGAGGGAGGGATTCGAACCCTCGGTACGCTATAAAACATACGACAGTTTAGCAAACTGTTCCCTTCAGCCTCTCGGGCACCTCTCCTTCTGTGTAGCCAAAGATACCCATTGATTTTTTGCAAGCTATTTTCATACCCAACGATAAAGTAAACACCTAAAAACGGAGAGAGTGGGATTCGAACCCACGGTACATTGCTGCACAACGGTTTTCAAGACCGCCTCCTTCGACCGCTCGGACATCCCTCCATGTCCCACAACTTGAGATATTGAATTTATGTCAACTGATTATGATATTATGATATTATGATATTATGCTATGTCTCATGATTAGAGTTGACTTGGTATATTGAAGAGAAAGGATGTGTAGAATTCTCTCAAAGATAGAGGAATTGATTTGGAATTGAAACAGACAGTTGTACGGCAAAACTTTATGGTGCAAACATGCGAGGAAGGGATACGTATAGATTCTCTTTTACAGAAGAGGTTTTCTGGTTCTTATCATTTATGGAGTCGTGCTAGGATTCAAAAGAGGATCCGTGAAAAAAAAATTCAGATTAACGGTCGTTTTGTCCGTTCTTCCCGTCGTGTTCAAGCAGGGGACGAGATTTCGTATTATTTTTATGCGAAAGTTGATCCTCCCGTTCAAACTCAGATAGGTATTTGCTATCAAGATGAAGATATTATTGTAGTGGAAAAGCCTTCCAATCTCCCTGTTCATCCATCAGGGGCATATCAAAATCATACTTTATATTCGATACTCAAACAGCGTTGTTTGCTAGAGAAGAGATCACTGTCTCCTCAGAATTCTTCTGATAGTCTTTTTTTAGGACCTGTCCATCGTCTGGATCGAGAAACAAGCGGTCTTATGATCCTTGCGAAAAACCCATCTGCAGCAAGGGTTCTCCAAAGTGATTTTCAAAATGGGCTTGTGAAGAAGGAATATCTAAGCCTTGTAGAAGGGTATTTTCCGGATTTTATGAATGCAGACGGATGGATTTTCCTAGATACCAAAAGCAAAGTTAGAAAAAAACGCTCTTTTTCTGAGACATCTCCTATATCCTCCTCAAGGGAGCTTGGCAAAATTGTTCGATGTCGAACGGAGTTTTCACGAGAAAAATACAATTCTTCCTATCATCTCAGCCTAGTTCGGGCTCAACTTCACACAGGAAGGACACATCAAATTCGAGCAACCCTCTGTTCAAAGGGTTATCCAGTAGTAGGAGACCGTATTTATGGGATCAATGATCACTTTTATCTAAATTTTATCGAGGGAAAAGAAACAGAACTTGATTTAAAGCAGCTCCGTATGAATCGAACGGCTCTTCATGCTTGCTCTCTGGAATTTGTCCACCCTGTCTCAAGCGAAAAGCTGTGTTTTGCAAGTAAGATACCAAAGGAAATATCTATGTGGATGGAAGAAAACTAGCTGTCTTGGATCTTCCAGTTAATGAGTCAAAAAGTCTCCCGATTAGACTGCTTTTTTCTCTAGTTCGTTTTGACGCTCACAAAGCCGCTTTGCGTATTTACTGGTAAGGCCTTTCATATGCTCTTCTGTTTTTTTGATAGCAGCCTTCACTTCATCAAGATTCATCTTGTTGACTTTCTTTTTCTTGGCACTTGCATCGCTAGTAGCTGCATCAGTAGACACTGGCGGTTTTTCTGAGACAGAAGCCTTTGTATCACTAGTAGCTGCATCAGTAGACACTGGCGGTTTTTCTGAGACAGAAGCCTTTGTATCGCTAGTAGCTGCATCGCTAGCAGAAGACGGAGATTCAGTTTCTGCCTTGTCTGGCGGTGTAGTGACCTTTGATTCTTCGGTTTCTTCTGCTTTATCTTGGGATACTTCCATAAATTACCATCTAAATGACCATGTATTCTAAGCTAGCTCTAAAATGCAATTTAAATTTTTATTTTTGCGTCCCCTAAGTTGCACCACGGACGGTGCAACTTAGGGCTTAATAAAAGAAAAAAGTGCTTGACAGATTAACCCAGTAAAAAGATGGTCATAGTGTCTTTTGGAAGGATAAAAAATAAGCCAAAAGACAGAAAAAATTTATGACATAGATGAGGAGAAAATCATGAAAAAAGAAAAAATAAGAAAAAACAGGAAGGAATGTCTAACTGACATACTTGCATTCTATCAAACACTAGGAACCAGGGTATTTGGATTCCTTTTGATTTGTAGTTTTGCTGTAGTTTTGGGAGCGTGTGGCTCTCCAGATACTCCAGATACTCCAGATACTCCAGATACTCCAGATACTCCAGATACTCCAGATACTCCAGATACTCCAGATGCTCCAGATGCTCCAGATGCTCCAGATGTTACAAATACTACAGCAGCAAATTGTAGCCAATCCGTAGAAGATGGCTGTAGCTTATCTGAGGCAAATCATGAGGACATGAATGTTGCTGGTGAATGTGCAACTGGCTATACGGGTAACTGTAGCTATACTTGCAATAATGGGATGTGGGAACAACCAACAGAGGTGTGTTCTGCTCAGTGCCCTGATACCACTGCCTCTAACATAAATGGTTGTATCTTGGCTGAGTCAAATCATGAGGACATGAATGTTGTTGGTAATTGTGGAAATGGCTACAAGGGTGCCTGTCGCTATACTTGCAATAATGGGACGTGGGAAGAACCAAGAGATGAATGTGTTCCTGATGCTGATAATGACAGCATAGCTGATATGAATGACTTATGTGTGAATAGTGAGACTCCTTCTTTTACAAGTGGTTTAAGCAATGATGCTGATAGAGACGGTTGTGAAGATGCAGTCGAAGATGTAGACGATGACGGGAACGGACTGATAGAGATAGCTACAGAAGCTATGCTGGGTAATATGCGTTACAATCTTAGGGGTACTAGCTATGATGACGAAAAAGAGGATGATATGAATATTGATTCTAATGCAGACGAAGGAGATGATTCTGGTTGTGGAGGTCAAGAAGGCATCACGGAGTGCAATGGCTACGAGTTAAGCAATGACATAATCCTGATGGGAAACTGGCCTGTTATATCAGGCAATTTTGCTGGAATCTTTGACGGGAAGAACTTTTCAATCAGTGATCTTATCATCACAATCAATTATGGGAATGTGGGCTTTTTTGCTAACGTAAGCGGTATCATTCGCAATGTCCATCTGACAGGGAGTACAACAGTCACGAGCACGAATAATGCGACGGACAGTAGTTCTACTGTTGGCTCCCTTGTGGGCGTCCTCAACGGAGGTATGGTATTTTCTTCATCCTCTAGCATATCCGTCTCTAGTAATTCTACTAGTGCCGTAAGATGTGCTGTGGGCGGTCTTGTGGGACGTAGTAATAATGGCACCATCCAAGACAGTTATGCTACTGGGGGTGCCAATGGGGATAGTGGGAGTGTCATAATCGGCGGTCTTGTGGGGTGGAATAATGGAGGCAAGATCTACAACAGCTATGCTACTGGGGAGGATGTCAATGTGCCTGATACTAGTAATACTGCCATAATCGGCGGTCTTGTGGGGCGTAATAATAATGAAGGCACCAACCAAGGCATCATCCGAGACAGCTATGCTACTGGGAATACCAATGGGGGTGATGGGGGTAGTGAGCAAATCGGCGGTCTTGTGGGGTGGAATCAATCCAGGATCCACAACAGCTATGCTACTGGGAATGTCGATGGAGTTGATGGGGGTCTTGACAGTGTCGGCGGTCTTGTGGGGCATAATAATAGTGGCACCATCCGAAACAGCTATGCTATTGGGAATGCCAATGGGGGTGATGGGCGTTTTGACAGAGTCGGCGGTCTTGTGGGGCATAATGAAAGAGGCAAGATCCACAACAGCTATGCTACTGGGAATGCCAATGGGGATGCTGGGATTTCTGACAGAGTCGGCGGTCTTGTGGGGTATAATAATAGTGGCACCATCCGAAACAGCTATGCTCTTGGGAATGCCAAAGGGGGTACTGGGATTTCTGACAGAGCCGGCGGTCTTGTGGGGTTGAATGAGGGAAACACTGCCACCTCAAACAACTACCGGAACGAAGATGCAACTGTTCGTGCTGATGATGGAAACCCTACTACTTTAGGTAACTCCAGGACACTGTCACAGCTAAAGTTTAGATCTGACGAAGTACCTATTGGTGCTACTCAATGCTTAAACGCTGGTGGGACATATCCGGATGGTGGTCCCTGTCAAGGGGGGCATTACGCTGGCTGGTCGACTAATAACTGGTTTTTTGGACAAACTAGTCGATTCCCAACCTTACGATCATACATAATAAATGCGGGTGGTACACAGGAAGCAGGAAAGATTCTCTGTGGTCAAGACAGAGACCACGACAATGATAACATAATTGACTGGGCCGTTTCTCCCGGTCAATGCCCGTAATGCCCGTAATGCCCGTAATGCCCGTAATGCCCGTAATGCCCGAGAGGCGAGAACGTCTATAGATGGAAGCAAGCCTGTTTTTAGTAGGTATTCACTAAAACTCCCGATTTCTCGGCGTTTCCCTAGCTGGGCTAAAGGGAGGGAGTAGTAGGGCAGTTATTATCTGAATCACCAAAATCTGGATACTTCGCTGTATCTTGAAAGTTAGTTGCTCCATCAGCAAAGTCTGTAAGAGCACTTGGTCTGTCTGCTATATCTTCTACCTTACAGACATCCCAATCCCCTATATCTCGGTTAAAGGAAGTAGCACTATTAAACATGCCACTCATATCAGTCACCTTGGAGGTATCCCAATCTCCTATATCTTGGTTAAAGGAAGTAGCTCTAGCAAACATGTGACTCATATTAGTCACATTGGAGGTATCCCAATCTCCTATATCTTGGTTAAAGCCAGTAGCTTCACCAAACATGCCACTCATATCAGTCACATTGGAGGTATCCCAATCTCCTATATCTTGGTTAAAGGAAGTAGTAGCAGCAAACCACTGGTGCAGACTACTTCCCTCAGCTAGTACTGGGGTGTCTGTAGCAAGTACTTGCAGGTTTTCACGACCCTGAAAGGCTCTGTTGGTGTCCCAGACGATGTGCCCCATTGATTGATTTCAGTTATTTTCGATTTACTAGAGCCACTCCCCGCAAAACCAGTACCATAGAAGTCACCTGAAATTTTGATCTTATAAATTCCCCCCACTTTGTATGTGTGAGTTGCATCGTCAGTCTGACCAGTAGATTTACTCTCATCGCCCCAATCCACGGTGTAGTTATAACTTAATCCTGGACAACTCCTTCCAAGAAGTGAACAGATCTGGATGTAAATAGTTAGGTCAGCAGCTTCAGTAAATCCTCTAAGGTCCCAAGTTGTCACAAAGTGAGTAAGACTATCTGTAATATCCCAGAATTTACTTTCTAACAGAGTCTTAGCCTCTGCACTATCTGACGTTGGGGTACTTTTCCCTCCATGGAATGGAATTTGATTCGTATCAGTAGCTGTAACAGCCTTAGTTGACCATCCCATGAGTAGAGAATCGTAATTTTCGCTTGATAGTTCCACTCCAGAGAAGATATTCCTTGCATTTGTAAGGCTCTCGATGTTCCAAGCCGATAGGTCTTGGTCGAAAGAGGTTGCAGTCCGAAACATGGAGTTCATGTTTGTTACCTTGGAAACACCCCAGCCACTTATATCTTGGTTGAATGCATGAGCAGTCTGAAACATAGAACTCATATCTTTCACTTTGGAGACATCCCAGTTGCTTATATCTTGATTGAATTTTCTAGCATTTCGAAACATGGAACTCATTCGCTCCACTCTGGATAGGACTGGGGAGTCTGTAGCCAATCCTTCCAGATTGGTACAAACAGTAAATGCAAGCTCCATGGAACTCCAGCTGATGGGACCCCATTGATTGATTGCGATGATTTTCTTCCTATCCCCTTCATTATTAAAAAAAATGCGAGGGAAGTCGCCTGCAATACTGACCGTATAAGTGCCTTCTTCTTCGTATGTGTGACTTGCATTTTCAGTCTGACCAGTAGATAGCTCACTCCCATCTCCCCAATCAACAGTGTAGTCGTAGCCCCCACCTCTTGTAGGGATTGTGATTTTAAGGTCGCTCTCAGTGACCCTCCATGTCGTGATAAATGATTCTTTAGGATCGAGAGTTCCAACATCAGGAGTTTCACTTGAACAAGATGTGATGGCGAATAGGGAAATGACTCCCAATGCCATCTGAGTGACTCTTGCAATCCTAGCTAAATTTCTCATGTTTACTTTCATTTTTGTACATCCTTTTGATTCCAATGATTAAGGTAGGCATCAGTTTGTTTTTTGTCAAGGTTATTTTTTTGCGAAAATGCAGAAAAAATTTCCTTTCCAGAGAGGGCACAGCGGCCCCCTCTCCTGAAAGAAAAATAATACTTGACTAGTAACGAAAATATAACAGTATGCTAGTATTCACTCTATGGGAGAAAATCATCCTCAAGCTCTATGAAGATCACCCTTGACCAACTATTTAAGCTATTCGGTCTGAGGTATTTCACAGCCAAAGATTGCGAAGTGAGACCTGAAGACGAACTCTATGCTGCACCCAAACGAATCGATCTACTTGTCGTCAAAAAAAATCCAAAAGAAAGCTGGAACGACCTAGGTATACTTAATTATTTCCTAGAATATAATCTCATTAGCTATAAATCCTTCAGGGATAGTGTCTCTCTCAAGGATTTATGGGATTGTTTCATCTACTACCATGATCGGGACTATTGTTAGTATAAGTAAGTATCTAGGCTTGCTTTTAGGGAAATGCCGAGAAATCGGGAGTTTTATCTAATATTTACTAAAAAGGGGAGCCTCTACTAGTAAGTATTAGCTATCGTCTTATTGGATATCTACTGAAAACAGGCGGAAACGCCTATACAAGGAAGCAAGCCTGATAAGTCGGGTCTATTGTTAGTATAAGTAAGTATCTAGGCTTGCTTTTAGGAAACCCGCCGAAAAAATTAAAAATCCCTACAGATACCAAATACCGCCACACGGATGTGGCGGAATAATCCCGAGGCTCGCAGACAGGAGGTCTGCGTCGCCGAGGGCACGGGGAGAGCCACGAGAGGGAGGCGCGGTCCTCCCTCTCGTGAAAGGATACGCGGGGAGAGTCCAGAGAGGGAGGCGCGGTCATCCCTCTCTGGGAAGGGGTGCAAGTGAGGTCTTATAAAGATATAAAATTTTTTTGGATATTGCAAAAATTATTCTTGATCTTATCTGGCTCTATATGGAGTATGGAGAAATGAGTTCGTGTCTTTCTATGAAATGAGAGATACGGCAAAGTTTGCAAAAAAGGAGGAAGAATTGTAAATGAAAAGAATACGTTTTGTATGTTTGAGGTCGAGTGTGATACTCTTGTTTGTGGGACTTTTGGGTCTTTCATACTGTGCCACAAGTGGCAAAGGAGCAATGGGGGGACTCACGTACTCACCAGCAGGTAAGGGTTTTGCTTATAAATCTGTAGCAGTACCCAAAAATGATTTTAGGAAATGGGCTGCTGTAAATAGGAAAAAAATACAGAAAGCCATAGATTCCTTGGAAGAAGGTTATGTCCTTGAAGTAGTGGGACATACGGATAGTTCTGGCCCTCGTAATGCTGTAGGTAGCCGTAGGGGAAATATTTGGTATTCTACCAAAAGAGCACGTGCTGTCCGTAATGCATTTGTTAACGTTGGTGTTGCAAAAAGTAAGCTCCGTTATCGTGGTATCGCTGATGACGAGCTTTTAGTTAGATCAAAACCTTATAGCCAAACCAACCGTAGGGTAAACTTTCGCATTAGATCTAAATAAGCTAAAAAACTTTCTCAGTTATAGAGAAAGAAGCGATTGTGCTCATAAAGAAAAATCAGGCACCTGTGTAAAGCAGGTGCCTGGCTGAGTGCGTCTGTTCAAGACGCGTAAACCCCTATCAATCACCCTGAATAGTGATTTGTTTGGGTTTAGCTACCTCTTTGATGGGAAGAAGGACTGCTAAAAGCCCATTTTCGAGTTTAGCGTCTATCTTACTCACATCGAATCGAGAGCTGTCGATAGGCAAAGAACGCTTAAATTCAGAGTAGTTTTGGAGCTCTGAATGCACTGAGCGATATTCTTTGCTTTCTTTTTCTTCTTTTTTCCCTGAAATCTTCAAATAGCCGTCTTCTACTTCTACTTTGACATCCTTTTTGTCGATTCCTGGGAGCTCCGCAGTGACCTTATAGTTAGTATCACTACTTTGAATCTGCACCTTGGGAAAATGCAGATCAGAAGTCTCCCCCCAGAAGTCTTCCCATAAGTTATCGAGAAGCCCTCTATTTCTTGTTAAAGTTGTTAAATTATTCATTATCTTACCTCCTATTGTTAGATATTGATTTACTACTAAATACATAGCAATTTTCGTGCCAGTTTGGAATAGGGCTATGGCTAACTACGCTCCCTTTTAAGTTTAGGAACATGACAATTTGTCATGTTCCTGCCATTTTGGCAGATAATAGACCTTTGCAAAAAAGCATAAAATTTGCATAATCAGAGTGCTATAAAGAGAATCTATACAGAGAACTTCTAATTCCTCCGACAATGAGCGTAGTGGAGTAGCTAGAAATAGTTTTGAGAAAATAGCTTATGGGTTCAACATTTGGAGGAATTGAAATTAGCAAGAGAGGGCTTGTTAGTCATCAGACAGCTCTGAATACTACAGGTCATAATATATCGAATGCTGACAACGAGAATTATTCAAGACAGAGGGTAAGCCTAGAAAGCATGACCCCATTATACCAACCTAGTTTGAACCGAGCTGCTGTGAAGGGGCAGTTGGGTCAAGGGGGGCGTGTGGTTGCTATAGAACGGATTCGTGATCTTTTTTATGATGATCAGATCATTCATGCGGAAGGTCGTCAAAACTACTGGAATGCAAAAAGTAGCTATTTAATCCAAATGGAACAGGTTTTCAATGAGCCTTCAGATAATACGCTTAGGAGCCTTATGGATCGGTTTTGGAGTAGTTTTCAGGAGCTTGCAAACTTCCCTTCGGATGCAGCTCATCGAAAGGTTGTTTTGGAAAGAGGGAATGCTCTGGTAGCTCGTATCCAAGATACTCAATCCAACCTACAGCTTCTTCGCCGTAGAGCTAATATGGAAATAGCTGTAGACATAGAAAAGGTGAACTCTTTAGCGTTTCAGATTCGAGAGCTCAATGAACGGATCCTCAAACTACAAGCCCTTGGAGATCATCCTAACGACCTACTGGATCGAAGAGATGCAGCGTTAGAAAAGCTCTCTCAGCTTGCAAACATTCACTTAGGGCGAGGTGATAAAGATGAGTTGATTGTTTTTATTGGAGAGCAAATGCTCATCCAAGGTGAGATACAAAATCGCCTTATTGCAAAAGAAGATCCATTGAACAACGGGATGTTTCAAGCAGTATGGGAGAATAACCAAAAAAAGGTAGTCATTGACGGAGGGCATATCCATGGCCTTCTTGAAGTAAGAGATAAGCTAATTCTTGAAAGGATCGATCAGGTGGATACCTACGCTCTTCATGCAGCAGATATTGTCAATGAAGCACATCGAGATGGATTTGGACTGAATGGAAAAACAAATCTGGATTTTTTTCAGATTCGTCCTTTGAGTCCAAATGCTGACGGAAGAACTGTTCAAAATGCCAGAGGAGACTATGATTTAAATCAAGATGGAACTTCTGAAGTGACTGCTCTTTTTCGTATTACAGGAACTAATGTTGTAGATCCAGATCGTCGGATAGGAATTCAAGGTACTCTTCGATTCTTTCGTAATGATAGGGAAAACACAGAGGTGTTTGTGGAATATCGAGAAGATGATACTCTAAAAGATGTGGTTCAAAGGATTAATGAAGCAAATGCAGGTATTGTCTCTTATATAAATCATGATAACCAACTTGCTATTAAAGCGGTTCGTGTGGAAAATGGAGATAGACGTACTAATTTTATGATCCGCCATTTGGAGGATTCAGGTGATCTTTTGACTGGCTATACGGGTATCCTATTTTCATCGGGAGCACAAGGAGCGTTCGATTTTCGTCGTACTGGTGAAATTTCAAAAATACGTTCAGCTCTTGAGGATATTACTTTAACTCCGATTTTTCATCCTTCTTCTCACATACGAGTTTCAGATAATATCCTTAGGAATCCAGCCTCCATTGCTGCAGGTCGTGGAAAGGATATAAACGGGACAGGAGATTATAATACAGCAAATGGATCTCTGGATGGAGCCAATGCACTGATCATTGCCGCTGGACTTAAACAGGCAAAAAGAATGATAGGAAATGAGGTGAATCCTGAGGAGTTTTATAACTCTCTCATCGCCAAACTTGGGACAGAATCTCGTACTGCAGAGGATGCTGTCCAAAGGTTCAAGGACGATATACTAGAGCTAAATCGTTTTCGTCAGAGCGTGATGGGAGTCAGCCTAGATGAGGAAATGAGTAATATGGTTCAGTTTCAGCATGCCTACAATGCTTCGGCAAAGATGATTCAAACTCAAAATGAAATTTTGGATGTAATTGTCAACCAGCTTGGAGCCTAGAATAAATCGGAACAAAATTGAGCTAAGAAATAGAAATGGATTCACGTGTTACAGATATGATGAAGAATCACAGAGTGGTTCGTAACCTAAACCGTCACCAACTCATGCTTGATAAGATCCAAAATCAACTTGCGACAGGAAAAAAGATCCGTCGGCCAGGAGATGACCCTGCTGCTGCTGCAAATCAAATGTATTTTCGTACTCGATTCCAAGAGCTTGCTCAATTTGAAGAGAATGTGAATGAGGCAAAAGCAAAACTCAATATAGTAGATGGAGAATTAGGGAGAATTACAGATATTCTCCACCGAATCAGAGTCCTAAGTGTTCAGGCAGCAAATGGAATCTATCAGGGAGACAATTTCTTTGAATTGAGAAAGGTCATAGCTTCTGAAATTGATCAGCATCTACGAGCCTTGATTGATATTGCAAATGCACGGGATGGAACAGGTCGCTATCTCTTTGGGGGTCATATCTCGGAGCGTCCTCCCTTTGAAGCAATTCAGTCCTCTCTTCCTCTTCTGAAAGAGATTGGATCGGAAGAGCAAATCATTGGCGTTCGCTATCAGGGAGATATAGGTCTTCAGCTCCGAGAAGTGGAAAGGAGTCAGTACATTGGTGTAAACCTTCTAGGAAATAAAGCCTTTTGGGGAACAAATATGACCATTACTGGTGATACAGACACTTCAGGATACCAAGCCTCTTCCGATCAATCATTCAAAATCGATGGAGTTGAGGTACGTGTTGCTACTGGAGATACTATTGATGACATTATTGATAAGATCAATAGCTCAGGACTTGATCTAAAAGCGTCTAAAATTGGTTCGAACTTCTTGAGTCTTCATACCTCTTCTCCTCATCAGATCTGGCTGGAAGACTCAGAAGACGGAACTGTACTCAAAGATATTGGGCTTTTGAGTGCAAACCCTCTCTCTCCTCCTAATAACTATGCCGAAACAGCAAGAGTATCTGGATTGAGTCTCTTTGATGTGGTGATCAAACTTAGAAATGACCTTTTTTCTGGCGATCAGCTTGAAATTGGAGGACGTGATCTTGGCAATATCGATGAATCCATGAATAATCTTTTAGCTCATCGAGCTTCTGTTGGAGCGAAAGAGAAGAGGCTAGAGGAGCATGAAAAACGAATTGCTTGGGATGAGGCTTATATGAATGAACTTCTTGCAAAAAGCGAAGGAATTGATATTCCAGAAACTATTGTCAATCTAAAGTGGCTGGAAACGGTACACAACTATGCCTTGAATACAGGAGCAAGAATCATTCGACCTCAATTAATGGATTTCCTTCGCTAATATGAGTCAGAACGGAAGATTTTCTATCATATTTAGTTTGGAGTATCAATGAAACAAAAGACATGTTACACGTTTTTTGATTTTTTGGTGGTAAATTCCGTACCATATCAGAAAATAAGGGATTCTTTCTATATTACTATAATATAATTCCTAGAAGAGTAGATTATGTCTGTATTAGCAACAAAAGCATTAGGAAATATTAAAATCAAATCTACCGAAATTTTCCAGTTTTTGGATGGTTTCTATGGTTTTCCTGATGACAAAGAATTTGCATTGGTACAAGCGAAGCAAGATTCTCCGTTTCTATGGCTTCAATCTACTCAAAAGGAGAATCTTGCTTTTGTTGTGATCGACCCATATCTTTTTTGTAAAGATCGTTATCATCCCAAAATATCTCAATCCGATCTTGATATTCTTGAAGTGAAATCAGTAGATGAATGTAGCGTTTTTGTAATTGTTACTATCCCTTCCGAACATCCAGAAGAAATGACTGCAAATATGCAAGGACCTGTCCTTCTTCACAGAGGAATGAAAAAAGGGCGACAGGTTATTTCTTTGGATAATAGTCATCAGGTTCAAGTTCCTATCTTGAGTTTTCTGGAAAGCTAATGTGCTTGTACTTGCTCGCAAAATAAATGATACTGTCATCATAGGTGATGATATAGAAGTGGTCGTGATAGATGTCAAAGGAGATCAAGTCAAACTTGGAGTTAAAGCCCCTCGTTCTTTGAGTGTCCATAGGGGTGAAATCTATCAGGAAATTCAGGAACAGAATGAGAAAGCAGCTGCAAGTTCTGGTTCTTCAGATGCTTTGGAAAAAATCGGAAAACTCTTTCATCAGAAAAAATAGGAATTCTTATTGGAAATTTCATGGCAAAGAAAGACTCAAAAAAAGTCTAGCCTTTGGTATTTTCCTTTGCTCCTGTTTTTTTAGTCTGTTGAGCGAGGTGTATCCTGAGCCTTATAGCTCTATTGATTTTAGGCTTACCAATCGAAAGTATATCAGTCACGTTCTATACGAGCAAATCGAAGCAGAGAACTACATTACATTTATCACTGTACATCCTGGTCATTGGGCTTTTCGTGCACAAAGTCATTCCCTTCATCACCCATGTGGAACAACTTCTCTTTGCATTCTCTTAGGGAAAAAAATTCATGCTTTTCTGCAAAGTGGGAAAAATTTGGGTCTCCATCTAAACGGCTCCATCATTCAAAAAATTGATTTTTATGAAGACAATTAAACTTCAAAGCTAATCATTGAACTTTCATTTTTGCATGAGGATGGCATTGACGGTAGATATTTCGTAGCCGATTTTTAGAAACATGCGTATAGTTTTGAGTAGTCGAAAGGCTGGAATGTCCTAAAAGCTCCTGTACGGCACGTATATTTGCACCTTCGTTTAGAAGGTCTGTGGCAAAGGAATGGCGAAAGCTATGTGGGTGAATATTTTTTGGTATCCCAAGCCTTCTTTGAAGGGATTTGAGAATAAAACGAACCCCTCGATCACTCAAAGGACCTCCGTTTCGATTCAAAAAGAGCCTATCAGAAGAACGAAGAGAACATAAACAAGCCCGTTTTTGAAGATAATCATTCAATACTTTCCGACTTGGCAGACCAAAAAAGACGAATCTCTGCTTTTCTCCCTTCCCTACAATTTTCACCTCATCTGGGAGTTGCTGGACATCAGCAAGTCTTAGATTTAAAAGCTCAGAAATACGCATTCCAGAGCTATATAGCATCTCACATATCGCAAGGTTTCTGGCTTTCAGAGCCTCTGGAATTTTTCCTTCTTGAGACAATCTACTTTCTTCAGAAGAGATACGATCAAAAACATCCTCTATCTCCCCAGGCCCTAAGACAGTAGGGAGAGGCTTCTGAAAGCGAGGGCTATGAAGCTGCATAGCTGGATTGCCTTTCATCCCTTTTCTTCGCTCTAAAAATCGAAAAAAATCACGAATCGAAGCCAACTTGCGTGCTTGACTCCGTTTACTTAGATTCCTTTTGCTTTTGTTGCACTCCATTGACATAGGAAGAGATGATCCGATCCGCTTACTGAAATAAGCTCGAAGTTCTTTTGGAGTCATAGAAAATAGACCTAGCTTGTTTTCAGAGAGATATACTAAAAGCTCTTCGATATCTTTCGTATAAGCACGAAGTGTATGCACGGAAAGACGACGTTCACATTCTAAATAATCCATGTATGCTTTAAGAAGGGTTAAATGCTCTGGAAGAGGTTGATTGGCTGATTGTCCCATAGTATAGGAGGTGTTCTCCCTTTATTGGAAGGGAAGCATATTAGATTCTCGGCTTTTTGCCTGTTTTTACTCGTGTTTTTGGTGCATAGATGTAGGTTTTTCATATAAGACCCACATCTATGCAAAAGCCTAGAAGTTGTTTTTCATTCTACTTTAAGATATCGAGTTCTGTTGCATCAGCTGCAGGAATAATATCATTAGTTGTGCCCTCTGAAGTTACCTTTCCAAGTCTTCCGCCACCCTCTATTCCCCAGCAACGAATCGTGTCATTTACAGTAACTACACAGGTAAAATTAGTTCCAACAGATACAGTTTTAGCTTGAACTCCTAGGGGTAGATCATCAAGAACAGATGCATCTATTACAAGATTGCTATGGCCATAGCCAAGGTATCCGTTACCGTTATCTCCCCAGCATCTTACTCCTCCCGTTCTGGTCAATACACAGACATGTGAATCACTTCCAGCAATTTGAACAACTTTGGCTCCATCTTTTAAGGTGTAACTGTTACTTTCAGCTGCGAATTGCCCATCAACATAGCTTGTACTTCCATTGCCAAGTCGACCATTAGCACCATCCCCAAAGCAACGAATATCTCCAGTCTCAAGAATCACACAAGTAATGCTAGGTATTATAGCAGCCCCAAGAATAGAATAACACTCTGTATCACTTTGACTCTGACCAGGAACAAGGAAACAAGGTCTAAGGCCCCCAGAGGAGGTTCCAAAGTTGTCTATTGCAAAAGCTCCTGATATACGAGGAGGGCCAAGGAGCCCGCCTCGAGGAGAAGTCCCCCAGCATCGGAGTTGATGAGGAGAATCTTCTGAATCTTCCAGTCTCCTGAGAACACATTTATGAGTGTTTGCATAAACACGGCTAACATTTGTATTTGTAGTAGATGGTGCAAAGAATTCACGTGCCCCCAAAGGATTTAACACATCTGTAGTGCTCTGCTGATC
Organism: Leptospirales bacterium; assembly: GCA_014238275.1. Classification (GTDB taxonomy): domain Bacteria; phylum Spirochaetota; class Leptospiria; order Leptospirales; family Leptonemataceae; genus JABABJ01. Next base: position 39,601 of record JABABJ010000122.1, read on the forward strand.
TCCCAATAGTTCAAAGTCATTGTTTGTACCCCAGCAACGAACACTCTTATTATTGATAACAGCACAGGTTTGCCCTGGACCGGCTGAAATCATAGAAACAGTGGGACCTAAGTTAAGATCTCCAGCCTGTGAGGCATCTGTGATAGAGTCTGTATTATCATAGCCGAGTCGGCCATTGCCACCATACCCCCAACAGCGAGCGGTATTCTGTTCTGTTACTGCACAGATATGAAACCTGCCGCATGAAATCTGCTTGATCTTTACATCTAATGGAATGTCTGGTGCTGCTTCTGCATCCGTGACATCTTTGGTGCTTCCATAGCCAAGGTATCCATTACGGTTCTCTCCCCAGCACTTCATGGTTCCTCTTTCTGAGAGGGCACAGCTATAGCTTCTGCCAGAGCATAACACAGGATTAGGAGGTGACACAATGTTTGGAATTTCTACCTCCATGTCTTTGCACGAAGTAATACATAAAACTACTAGGCAAGGCAAAAAGGCTCTACTGGTGATTTTCTTGATCTCTTTCATTGTTGTTTTTCCGAAATACATAATATCGCTCTTCACGACCTGATATTAAACACACTTGTCTCACAAATGTCTAATGTCAAGAAAATTATTTTTTTTAGTTCTTATCAAATTATATTAAGGAAGCAAGCCACGCCATGGCGGGAGTCTTGATATTAGGAGATCGTGGCGGGCACGGATGCCCGCCCCATTTTCGGAGCCATGAAGCTCCGAAAATGTGAGCAAAAACAAGGTTTCCTTGTTTTTGCGTCCCTAAGTTGCACCACGGAGGGTGCAACTTAGGTCTTA
>JABABJ010000136.1 GCA_014238275.1 Leptospirales bacterium
AGACCGCCACACGGATGTGGCGGAACCGCGGGGAGAGCCACAGGGAGACCACGGAGGGTCTCCCCATTTGCGGAGCCATGGGAGCTCCGCAAATGTAAGCAAAAATAGGGTTCCCCTATTTTTGCGTCCCCTCAGTCATGCCATGGACGGCATGACTGAGGTTTTATAAAAGGCTGCGGTCCTCCCTCTCGTGAAAGGAAGCTCCGAAAAGGCGTCCCTCACTTGCACCAAGGCGGATTGAGACACTCCATCGATCAGAAGATTCTTGACATGCTTGCCACTCATTTCTTTCGTAGGAAATGGAGAATTACTTGTATACATCTTTTGCTTTTTTGATCGGTCTTTGTATAGGAAGTTTTTACTGTGCTCTTGCTGGGCGGATTTGTTATTTTTTTTATGGTCAAGGAAAAAGAAATTTTATCCAAAGCTATCTAAAAGAAAAGAAATCCTTCACTTCTATATGGAAAGTCATTTTTTGCAAGCCATCCTTCTGCTTCTCCTGTAAGCAAACGCTCTCCATAAAAGACATCATCCCTATCTGGAGTTTTTTCAAAAATCGGGGGAAGTGCAAAAACTCTGATTGCCAAAGCAATATCAGCCCTTGGCTCCTAATGGGAGAGCTTTATTGTGGTCTTGTTTTTGCCATGCTAGTCTTTACCGAAGCTCATTTAGCCATCCATCTTTTTGCTGTTCTGTTTTGCGGGCATTTATATATCTCCGTACTGACAGATAGTCGTTATTTTTTATTAGATCCTGAGAATGCACTCTTTTTATTCTTATGGGCAGCCATTTACTCGTGGGGAAGTAACGAAGGAACTTGGGATAATGCTCAAAACCACTTTTTTGCTTCTATCGCTTCTATGTTCGTTTTTTTCGTTCTATCTGCTATTTCGAGGTTCCGAGGTCTTGGACTAGGGGACTGTCTCATGGCTGGTTCTATCGCTCTTTTCATCGGGTTCCCGTCTGTACTCATTGTTTTCCAAGTAGCTGCATTAGGAAGTATATTATGGATTCTCGTGATTCAAAAAGATCGAAAAGCCCCTGCTCCTCTGGGGGCTGCTATGGCTCTCTCTACCCTGTGTGTTTTTCCCTTTGACTTCTTTTTTCTTTCAAGTTAGAGGGAACTTAGGCACCGTAGATATAATTGAGACGCATGTACACTCCTGGATTATTCACAATATATTCTGACATCTCTTTTCTAGGTATCTCATAAACTTGAACTTCAGTCATCGCTACAAAAGTAAAAGAAGAAGGAGCTTCTTTTTGAAGCATAAAAATCTCTCCGAAAAAATCACCTCGAGAAAGCACTTCTACAGATTGTCCATGTTGCAAGACCTCTACAGCTCCTCCCTTAATCACATAGGCCGCATGGAAAACATGATCTTGCTCAATAAAGACATTACCCGCGTTATAATATCTCAGTTTCATGAGAATCTCGATCTGTGTCTTTTGTGCAGACGTCATTCCTTGGAAAAAACGTGATTTGGAAAGAAGGTCCCAGGTACCCGTCTGACGGATTTCGTTTAATCGATTTAGCTTTACGAAAAGATTCGTATCTCGAATGAAATTCAAAAAACGTGTCTTTTCAATGGTAAGAGCAGTTACATCCGTCTGTGCAATGACATTAGCACTTCTAAGTTGATCTGTGATAAGAGATGCTTCCCCAAAATACTCGTAGGATCCATAACTCTTCACTCCAGCAGAGGCTCCTTCATCACCCTGAATTCCTTCCACACTCACATTCCCTGTAAGAATGATAAAAAACTTATCCCCAGGAGTATCTTTCTCAATGATTGTTGAGCCTTTTTTATATGTTTCCTCTTCTACGATTAAAAGAAATTCCTTGGATTTAGCAATTGGGAACTCACGAAAAATATCAATATTAGAAAGTACATCTAAGATTCGCACCACGTTCTCATGCTTGGGAGGAGTAATCTCAGGATAGAGAGTATTTTCAATTCCAAATGTCGCAAGCGTTAGTTTTGTATCTTTCGGCATGTCTCGCCGAGCGATGTGATAAACGGTGGTTTTGCTTTGAATATCTTCTGGGAGGGATTGAAGATATTCAATTCTAGTGTGAAGAGGAGGGATTCCAGCCTCATGGTAGATCACATTATGGTGCCATGGGAAATTGAGAAGGGCTTTATAGCGAGTCTCAGTAAGAACCTTTTTCTCAGAAAGCTCTTTATATATCTCAGGATCATTGAGATGGTCGGAAGAATATAAAAAAGACTGATCCTGAAACGTAAAGTCAAAACTAAGGCTTGGAATGGAATGAAGGGCATAACTGAAGCGAAATTCAGCTCCATTAATGATATAAGAACGCCCTACAACCAAGGGAACGAAGTCAAAGAGAGAATAGAGCTCTTTGACAGGTATCTGCGTCAGTGCATGATATTTTTTGATAAACGAGTGCATCACCGTTTCTGTTGAATAGATATGGATCCTGTCTTCTTCCAAAATTTTCTGAAATGTCCCTGCATCATGATCTGCATGAGTATGCGTCAGAATAATACTATTGATCAACTTTGGATTTACATTAGATTCACGAAGCCATTCCGTAGAGTTTACTGGGGGATCCACCATGATTCCTCTTCGCTGTATCCAGACAATAAAACCACTTGTATTATCTTCCACATCAAAGCCATGGCTTGGACCAAGGCAAGTGATACCCAAAAGAGAAGGCTGATATGGATCTACGGGTATCTTTCCAGTATCATAAATCACATTAAATCCGACATCACCAGGAACAACTGTCTTTGAGTCCCAGTCCTCATCTACTACTAGAAAGTCTCCATCCTGTTGCTTTTCTACCATTACATGATTAAACTTGACCCTGTTGTTATTGAAGATGACAAACTGAATCAGATCATCTAACTCCCTTCCTCCCCGAAAATAGTCCATTTCAGCCTTCATATCTGGATAACCAAAGGTATCTTCTCCGTCCACATACTCCGAACGAAGATCCACCTGACTTGGCCCAAATATAGCCTCCTGAAGGACTATCTTGAGCTGCTGACGCTGCTCGGCAGTACAGACAATATAGGTCTTCTTTTGTCGAATAAAATGATTGTAATAGATAGGAAACTCAAGCTCAGCTACAGAAATCCCCTTGCGGACATGAAAAAAAAGATTCGGGACAATGAAAATCTGAGGAGTACTTCTCTCAAGACGCATCGTATCCTTAATGGTCTCAGGGGGTGAGCCGACCTGCATATACCCTACAGAGGTCTCAAGCAAATATCCTCCACGAGGAAGGGTAATGTATCTTTTCTGCTCTTTTTCTGCTAAAACTGCTGCTGTCATAAAGCCCTCTTCTCTATATGCCCTGCTTTCTCTGATACTTCCTTAATGTTTCCCGTATATTTTCTTAGACAAAGAAACAGAATACAAAGACAAAACAAACGGGTTTTTGGCAAAGAAAAACTCTGTCTCAGATAAAACAAGAAAAAAAATTTGAAAATAGGATTTTTTTCGATATTTTTAAAGATGGCTTATATTTTTTTGCAAAAAGCCGATGATGTTTACAATGCTTGCCAGCTTTGATTATCCATCTATCCCCTAAGCTATGATAAAAAAGATTGCTGTATTCCTCCTCCTTCTATTGCTAGGGGGGTCTTCTTGGCTTTGCCGAAGTGCTGATTCTAAGGCTCATCCCTCTCTTTTCGAAAAGAAGCGAGATTCATATTTAGGAGTCATTTACGTATATCATGAACAGGAAATTGAAATCGTGGATATCTTTCCGAAAAGCCCAGCCCACAAAGCAGGACTTCAGAAAGGGGATAAAATCTTATATATAAATGGAGAGAGGCTTAGGAAAGGCTCTGAATTAAAGCAGAAAATTAGTCAGATGAATCCGGGGGATAAAATTCGCATAAAAATTTCAAGAGACTTAAATGACCAAAAGTTCACCATAACTTTAGCAGAGACTCCCCCTGCTTTCAAGCGTCTATCTTATCACTAGACCGTCCAAGGTCTTATAAATAATACTTGACGATTAAGGAATATCTAAAAGTATTCTGGGAATCTCTTCATAATAGAGAGTATTGCTTTCGTGCAAGATCCAAAACCAAGATGGCAGAAAAACAAAAATCCATCAAGAACACAAGTGACATGGTCTCTGACGAGAGGCCTCATTATACCTCTCCTATCCGAGAAATTCAAAGACAAGACTGTATCGGACTGATCCTCCTTGCCTTCCAAGAAGATTCTCCTCAGGGAGACCCTGGATCTGAGCTTTTATTCGCTCCAGAGTCCATGGGAGAAGCAAAGATACTATCTAATGAACCCTGCACCCTATGCGGTTTGAGCCTCCTTCCTTTTATCTTAGAAATAGAAAAAGAGCAAAATGGAGCTGTTTTAGAGTTTTCTTCTGCCTACCAAGATGGAGATAAACTTTTGCAAGGAGAACTTGTAGCTATTCTCAAGGGACCCATCCTTTCCCTTCTCCGCTTAGAAAGAACGATTTTGAACTTTTTGCAGTATCTTAGCGGTATCAGTACAGCGACGGATCGAGTCAGCTCCATAGCTCCTGAAGGAATCTTCATTTTAGATACTCGAAAGACCCTCCCTGGCTATCGTAGACTTGCTAAATATGCAGTGTATTGCGGTGGTGGTGTGAATCATCGAATTCATCTGGGGGATATGATTCTTCTCAAAGACAATCATGGATCCCTATTCAAAGGGGATATCTGTCAGGCAATAGAGAGCATAAGGAGGAAGTATCCCAAGCTCCCCTTGGAAGTAGAGGTCGAAAGCATGGCACAGCTGGAAGAAGCTCTGGATCTTGATATAGATAAAATTATGCTTGATAATATGAGCATAGTGGAATGCAGACAGGCTTACGAGCACGTCTTAAAGAAAAAAGGAAAGCATCTCCATTTGAAAACTCCCTTTTTGGAAATATCAGGGGGATGGACAGAGGATAAGCTCCCTCTTTTGCTTGGCTTAAAGGGAGTGGGTGTGAGCATGGGCTCTTTGACCCATACCACTCGATTCGTGGATATGAGCATGGAGATAGCTAATACTGTTCCCAGAGAGGGATGACCGTGCCTTTTATAAAACCTCAGTCATGCCCTTCATCAGGGGCATGACTGAGGTGAACCCAACGCGACATAATACGGCGAGGTGGTGCATAGGGCGGGGGCTGCCACCCCGTCAAAGTTTTGACGGGCTCGAAGTCGGGCATGCCCCCGTAAATCTGCCCGAACCCAACGCGACATAATACGGCGAGGTGGTGCATAGGGCGGGGGCCGCCACCCCGTCAAAGTTTTGACAGGCTCGAAGTCGGGCACGTCCCTGATTTTTTCGGCAATTCCCTTCCCAGAAGGGGTACGAGGAATTTCTCCCATACTGATTCAAACTTATGTAACAGGTTTTAGATGAAAGCGAATTTTTTTGAGTTCCCTGACTACCTCAGTATAATAGTCGGCAGAAAATATCTCTACTTCTCTGTCAGAGTCTAGGATTGCTATCATTTCTCCTGCAGGCCATTCGACGGCTTCTCCGTCTTGATTGAGTACCTTTCCCTCCTGAAGAGCAGAGGAAATACGACGAGGACCCAAAGAACGAAGATCACGAAGGAGACCTCGAAAAAATGCCTCTTTGCGAGGAATATAAAAATGAAACTGACGATGAAAAAGAAGGGCATCATGGAAATATTCGGGGATGTTGAAACAACCTTCTACTTGAAGACCAAGGGCAAGATTGGTTATAAAATCACTGAATTGAGAAAATACTCCTAACCCAGGACGATTCTGACCAGGGAAAAGGCGTTCTACATCAAACTTTGCTAAGGCGTGATTTTCCGTTAGAAGCCATTCAATGAAAAGGAGCTTACGGCGAGGGCTTCCTTCATGAAGACGAAAACGGAAATGAGCCGTTTTCATACAGATTTGTGCAAGAGTCCGATTCTCTGATTGGATGGTGATACGCTGTTCACGCCCCGAACGGTTTTCGCATATAGTGCTAAGGTCACTGAATCCCTTATCCTCAATTGCCTTGTAGAGACCAGACCATCTCATCAACTCGTTGATTTCACTTGATGTAAAACGGTCAAAAAGAAGATCCTCACTCAATGCATTGACTTCTTTCCGAGGTGCCAATGAAGGATTCACTCGTGAGATTGGGTTATTTTCAGAATTAAACAATCTCAATCCTCCTCTTTAATAGTAGCTGAAGATTCTGTCATAACCTTACAGGTCTGAAGATGGAGAGAGATCGTATCTTGATCGTTTAGGGCATATCCCCCAGCTAGAGTCACAGCTAAGGGAATAGAAGCTGCGAAGTCCCGAACCATCTCATCTCTTTGTCGTATCCCATCAAAAGTCATTTTGAGGCCACCAAGACGATCTTCTCGATATACGTCAACACCGGCTAAATAAAAGATAAGATCAGGCTGGAATTGTTGTTGAATTTTTTCAAGAGCTCCTTTCAGTTGAGCTAGATACTCTTTATCACCTAGTCCCGTCGCAAGCCCTATATCCAGTGTGCTTGTTTCCTTTAAAGGATAGTTATTCTGCTCATGCATCGAAAAAGTGAATACTGAGCTGTCTTTTTGAAAGGTATTTGCAGTTCCGTTTCCTTGATGTACGTCGAGATCTATAATCAATACCTTTTCAACCTTTTTTTCTTTTTGCAATTTTCGTATAGCAATTGCAACATCATTCAAATAACAGAAACCCTCCGCTCGATCTGGGAAAGAATGATGGAATCCTCCCCCTAAATTTATAGCCTTTTTTTTCTCTAAAGCCTGTTCAGCCGCTAGCAAAGTCCCGCCGCTGGACAAAAAGAAGGCTGTCACGACCTCTTGAGTAAGAGGAAGCTCACTTCTATAAAGTTTTCGAGTCATCTCCAGATTCATCAAATCATTTAAATAGTCCTCAGAATGAACAAGGGATGCAGATTCTCTGCTTACAAGAGACGCAGGAATAAAAGAATGCCTATCAAAAAGCTTATTCTCCTTCAAAGATTGATAGATACGCCCATATTTGATGGCTGGAAATACATGTGCCCCAAGATCAATATTGTAATTTTTTGAATAGACAAAAATAGGGAGGGGTACATCTTGGGGTAAAGGATGGGGTTTCTCTTTGTTCATTGTCTCTGTCGCTGCGTTTGTAGCCTTGGGCATATCCATACAAACGTCACTCTTTCACTTCTGCTATGAAAAGTCTAGAAAGATCAAATATTTTTTTGGATTATTTTTGTAAAAATAAACTCAAGATACTTTCAAGTTACTTCTAGATCTATATAGTGGACCGAAAACGAACAGTATTCTTGGAAGGTGTCTGCGGACAAGTTGGCAAAGTCCAAATTCGCGGGCAGGTTGTGGATCTCCCCATTAAAGATGGAGACCTTCAGGAAGAGTGGCATCCATTCCTCCAGCTTCCAAGCTCCCGCCAAAAAACCATCTGCTCTTTGGATGACTTATTTACATCTTCCGTCAGGAAGCCACGTATACGTGCTGAAATACTAGATGTTTCTCCAGATGATTTTGAAGTCTCTCGCCCAAAAGATTACAAGCTACTCTTTTCCTTACCTCCATGCCAAGGCGACTCAAATGGTTTTTTTTCCATACCTATTCCAGCCACATTGCGGGAAGGAAGTTATACAGTAAGGATCGTTTTTCTCAAAAGTAGATCTATCAGACAGAACCTAAAAGATCTTCGCCATGTCAAGAATGCTGATAGAAGCATTTTACAAAATGATATTATACTTGGCTGGGGGAGAGTAAGAATACTTCCACAAGACTATAATGGGCTGATGATCGTTTCAGACATCGATCAAACCTTGTTGGATACAGACTTCCATTCCCGAAAGGGTATTCTTGCAACCTTTACAGAAACCGCTCAAGAAAAAAAAGCAATTCAAGCTATGCCAGAATTTTATCGCCAAATGACTACACACAAGGAAGATGAGAAGATATCTCTTTTTTTCCTTTCTGCCTCTCCTCACTTCTTTCGAAGAAACCTTGCTTCATTTTTTGAACATCATTCTATACCCATCGGCGGGATGTATCTCAAATACCTTCCGGGCATTTTGGACAATGCTATTGGGGACTTAAGTAACTCTGTAACAAGCTGGAAGAATATATTTCAACAGGGAAGTGGGAAATGGAAAGAGATTCTGCAGGGAAACGCAAAAGATTTGAAGCTCCATATCACAGCTCTTAGAGATCAAACCTCCTATAAGCTGAGACTTCTTTTGATCAGCAGACTTATGCAGCCTACTCATTTGAATCTTATTTTAATGGGCGATAACACGGAAAGCGACTTTCTAGTTTTTGGTTTATATCAGATTCTTCTCATGGGGCTCATTCAAGGGGAAAAGCTGGAAAATTGTTTAGAAGAGCTTAGATTTCAAGAGAATCTAGTTTTCACAAGAGACAAAGTGCTAGAGATATGTTCTCTCGTAAAGAAGAATCAAAAAATCCATGGGAAAAGAAATCATACTGTCTCTGTCTGGATCCATAACTCTCGAAAAGAAATGAATGAATCGAAGATGGAAAAACTCCTATTGGATATTCTTCCCTCCTCAGTTCAAAAATTGTATCAAAAAGAAAAAGGTCAGGGTATTTGTCCCCCCATTCTTTGCGATGGAGGATATGGGTTCGCAAAAGCTGCCTATGAGAAGGGATTTTTAGATCAAACGAGGCTTGAGCAAGTCAAGATGGCTCAAAACTGATCTTCCAAGCATGATTTTTGACGGTCACGAAAACAGAGTAGTCTACTTCCCTAGCGTGTTTGCTCTAGTAGAGCGAGTATATCATCGATGAATTCCCTATGTTCTAGGAGTGACTTCTTGAGTCCTTCCATATCATGCTGCTTCATTTTATCTCTTACATGTTCCCCCAGATAATGCCTGATGACCACATCGGCACTAATAGGAGGTTTTTGTTGTGAATCTGATGGTTTGTTGCGAAGTATGTCTGCGACTCTTTGTCCTCTTGCTGTTTGTGCATCTGAAAGAGGAGTGGAGGGATTCGCAGGTTTGTTTGAACGAACAGACCCACCACTGTTGATAAATTTTTTGAGACTATCGGCAGTAAAGTTTTCCATATCTAAAACCCTTATATCAGAGACCTTCTATCGGAGCCCTTCTATTCGTATCGGCTCGTGAAAGAAGATCTTGAAGTAATTCTTTTTCTCGAAACATCATTCTCTCAAGCATGGGTTCGGTCAAAAACCGTCTTGATCACAGCTGAAAAATCGTGCCTTATAGCTTGGGTTTTTTCCGTCAAAGAAGAAAAGACATTTTTACGAGAGCTAAGAAGTTCTGCAATACCAATTCGATCCATGATCATATCCTTGAAAAGGAAATCCCCATATTCCAGCTCTAAGCATTTGCTATGCTCCTCATGCTCCTTGACGAGATACTCCCCTGCCTGCTTGACCTTGTTTCGCAAAATTCCTAGAAGAGAGGCGTTAGAGCGAGCCCCATAAGACTGAACTTTTTCTTGCATTTTTTTGATATGCTGAAGAATGAAGGGAATCCCATAGCAGGAAATAAAGTCTGGTATTGTTGGCACTAGAAAGAAATCGCTTGCAAGAATCGCATTTCGAGCAACGAGATAGATATTGGGGGGACAGTCAAAAAGAATGTAGTCATAGTTGTCGTGGATCATCTTCAGGGAATTCCATAAAAGGAGATGCCGATTTAGGAAAAAATCCTTGTCATTATCTGATGAGTTGTGCTCTCTGCTCATCAACTGCATCTCATAATCAGGGAGATCCAGATGAGAAGGAAGGAGATCGAGCCCCTCTGCCCTTCCATGGGGCTTATCCAAACTTCGATCCAGAGCATCTTGGATGACCCATTCTGGTTGAAGAACAGAATGTTCAGACTTTTCAAATGAAGAAATGACATTGATTACAGAGCCATGATTACGAAGCCAATCTGCCCAAAAATACTCATCCACAGTAGAAAGGGAAAGGCTACATTGAGGATCCAAATCGACCATAAGAACCTTTTGATTATAAATAGTAGCTAGTCCAATGCCCAACTGGAGGGTAACAGTCGTCTTCCCCACTCCTCCTTTATAGTTAATGATGGATATGATCTTTGCCATAGTAATCTAATGAAAAAACCCCTCCTGTCACTTTTTAATATTTAGATTTCATGAAAAGCTATTTTTCTTTCGTTCTGAACTGGTGATATGGAATTACCCTTCCTTTTCCTGTCTGAGAGAATGATTTTTTGCTAGTATCACAGCTGTCACGCTGTTCTATGGTTCAACTGTGTCTAAGATTCCTAAAACTAATTATACCTCACTCTATGGATGGGATACCTATAGGCTTAGCTCAGAAAGAATCCAGCTTGCTATTGCCCCAGCCATTGGAGGGAGAATCATATCACTCAAATTTGACGAAGAAGAATGGCTTTTTGTTCAAGAGGAACACCTTGGAGAGACCTTTGATTTCAGTAAAGTGAAGGATTGGGCTCGGGAGAAAGAACTTCTTGGGTTCCGTCTGTGGGGGGGAGATAAGACATGGATTGCCCCTCAAAAAGAATGGCTATCGAGCATACCTCCCCTCACCCTTGATGCAGGTCCCTACCAATGTGAGCCCCTCAAAATCCCTTATACAAGCCCTCACAAAAGCACAAGCGAAAACCCAAACGAAAACCTGTCTGCAACAGGAATCGTTCTCAAAAGCTCCATGGATCCTGAAACAGGCCTTCAGATAGTACGGAAAATTACTCTTAGGGAAGATCACTCTGTTCTCCTTAGCCAGTCTTTTTCGAATCTTTCTTCCAAGACAGTCTCCAAAGGAATCTGGAATGTGACTCAGATTTTAAGGGATATATTCGTTTATTTGCCTGTTTCTTGCGAAAAAATCATTTCTTATCCCGATGAAGGGGATTCCCAAGGGCTCAAGAAAGAAATGGTTGAGCCTATAGGAAAGCACTGGTCTCGTATCAGATGTGATAGCCCTTGTCATTTTAAGTACGGTGCGTCCCTATCGTCTTTTTCGGATAGCCCGACTGTGCCTTCTGAGAAAGAGGGACGATTACTCACCGCAAAGCCTTCTCGTCGTAAAAAAGACTTCCTTGTTATGGATAGGTTGTTTTCTGTGACTTGTAATGCTCCCTATGCTCATGAGTCTGCTATGGTAGAGGTCTATAATTCTCCTACGATGGATTATGCCGAAGCTGAAGTTCATTCTCCTTTGTATAAAATTGAACCGTGTCAGACCGTAGAGCATTCTCAGCTATGGAAATGGAAACGTCTTTCTCTGGAGGCCTTGGAACATGAGCTTTCGCTATCTTAAAACATCACAGCCCATCCCCGGACAAGGGATGAGCCACACCCTTTATGAGGTGGAAGGAGAAGAACAAATCAATCGAATGCTGACATATATTCCTGATACGGCTAAAATAGCTTTGTATCCCAACCCTCCCGTAAAAAAGCTCTTTGCTCCCGAAAGATGTGAAGAGTCGAGCCAAGAAGAGTTTCATCGCATCTGGGAAGAAGGCTCTAACTAGCTATCTCAAAAAGAAGAATAAAAAAGAATGAAGAAATATCAAGAAATATCAAGAAGTATCAAAAAAAAAGGCATCTGCCCAGAGGTGGAATTGAACCACCGACACGAGGATTTTCAGTCCTCTGCTCTACCGACTGAGCTATCTGGGCTGATGCTTGCTCTGTAATCTGAAATCCATAGATTCCTGTCAAGCAACTTTGAGACAACTTTTATAAAACCCACAAACATTTCTAAGGCTTTTGAGAGTATCTATTTGCCAAAATATCTAATATGAATTAAAGGGTTTCCTTGTTTTTGCTCACTTCTACGGATTACCGATGGCCCCGAAAATGGGGCAGGAATCCATGCCCGCCAGTTTCACGAGAGGGATGACCGCGCCTCCCTCTCGTGGCTCTCCCCGCGTATCCTTTTCCAGAGAGGGGGCACCGCAGCCCCCTCTCTGGACTCTCCCCGCGCCCGATGCTTCACAGATAAAACCTCACTTGCACCCTCCTTGGTGCAAGTGAGGGACG
>JABABJ010000140.1 GCA_014238275.1 Leptospirales bacterium
AAGTTTCAATATTTGGAATAGACTTGCCATCAACACTTTGGCATAGGTCGATATGGTTTCAGCTACTTATCAAGAGTTATCCTGCTAAAGAACTTTATAAAGCCCTATCCTAAGCCTCTTATAAAATTTAACTTTTATCTCATTTTTTGAAAAAAATGCTTGTACATTTTCACTAGTGTGAAACAAGGGTTATATATTATGTCTCCTATTGCAAAAGAACAAGGAAACAGGCATTCTTTGGACTTTCCTTGGGGAAAGGTACGAAGCTCTGTCGTGTTTGGATTATTTTTCTTAGCTATGTTGGTAAGTATCATTATGTTATTTCCCACTTCAGTGCTTCAGGCTCAGATCCCTGGTGGATTTGAAATACCTGTTATCGAAGGGATTCGAGGGGCACGGAATGGGAGAGAGGCATCTTTTTCTCTGACGCTCATTCTTCTTTTAAGTCTCTTGAGTCTTGCCCCTGCATTGATTATGATGATTACGTCTTTTACGAAAATCATTATCGTTTTTGATTTTGTTCGGAGAGCTCTTGCCCTTCAAAATATGCCTCCCAATCAGGTTCTCTTTGGACTTGCTGTGTTTGTGAGCGTATTTATTATGGCACCTACACTCAAGGAGTTTAATGAAAGTGCTCTTCAGCCGTATCTCAATGAAAAAAACAGTACATCTACTTTTCTAAGCGAAGGGATCAAGCCTTTTCGTCGATTTATGATTCAACAAATTGGGAAAGATGGTGCTTCTGAGGTTGGTCTTTTTGTTTCTCTATCTGGTAAAAAAGCAGATGATATTCGTGGCTTAGATGATATTGACTCTTATATCCTCATTCCTGCTTTTATGCTTTCTGAGATCAAAAAGGCTTTTATCATAGGTATTGTAATCTTTATTCCCTTCATCATTGTTGATCTTGTAGTTGCTTCTACTCTCATGTCTATGGGAATGATCATGCTTCCTCCAGCTTTGATTTCCCTTCCTTTTAAAGTAATTTTATTCATTCTTGTGGACGGATGGCATTTGATCACGTATAATCTTGTCCAGTCTTATCATACACTCTAGTGAGGAAAAAATCAGATAAACTCTAAGGAATATCATTATGCTTGAAACAGACATTATCGCAATGGTTCAAGGGGCATTGCTTACCACTCTGAAAATATCAGCTCCTATTCTTCTAATAAGTATGGCAGTTGGTCTTTTTATTTCTATTTTGCAAACCACGACTTCCATTCAAGAACAGACCTTGACCTTTGTTCCTAAACTTGGAGCTATCTTTATTGCCATTTCTTTCTTTTTTGCTTATATGCTTCATACCATTGTTGATTATACAAAGGAAGTATTCAATATAATTTCCCAATTCTAAAAGGAGATGGAAAATATAGATCAAAACCTTCAGTATTTTGGACTGATTATGGCACGAATTATGGGTCTTTTTTTTACAGCTCCTGTTCTATCATCTCAAGTGCTCAGTTATAGAATTCGTATGGTCTTTGCTTTTCTTACTGCTGTGATTTTGTATCCTGTTTGTGCAAATTACCTTCCAGAACTTCCTTCTTCTTCAGCAGCTTATCTTCTTTTTGTTTTGAATCAAACAGCCATAGGTGTATTGATTGGTTTTTTTATCCTGCTTATTTTTTCTTCGTTTCAGATCATAGGAGAAATTTTTTCACTTCAAATGGGAATTTCATTTTCAGAAGTTTTGGATCCTCAATCTCAAATATCCTTGCCTCTTTTAGGAACCCTGAAAAATGCCATTGGGATGCTCATCTTTTTAAGCCTTCCCTTTCAAATTGGGGACTATTATTCTTCTGCTATCATTCATATGATTCGATCCATTGCTCTTTCTTTTCAAGCAGTCCCTGAAATAGTGTTAAGCAAACAGGTCCAAGGAGGTATTCTTCAGCATGTAGATGAAGTTTTTGGCCTCATGTTTATCACTGCTTTGAAAATTGGTATTCCTTTAATTGGAATTTTATTCATTACATCCCTTACTCTTGGCATTTTGGGGAAAGCAGCTCCTCAGATGAATTTGATTAGTATGGGGATTCAATTCAATATTGCTATTGGAATCATGGTTTTAATTTTTCTTATACCTGTCATTCTTCCCATTATGAAGGACTCATTTGTTCTTTTATACCAAAAAATAGATCTCATGTTTCAAACATGGCCTCAAGGAAGCTTCTAATATGAGATATATTTTCTTTTCTTTGAAGTTATCGGAAGATATAATAAAATTGCGAAAATACTTATCCTCAAAAGAGTTTTCTCAAAAAGAGTTTCCTCAAAAGGATTTCCAGAAAATTCTTTCCTGTTCGAAACTACCTGTATTTGATTTACAGAGATTTTCAGCTGAAGATCAAGGAAGAACTGAGCTTCCAAGTGCATTACGGAGGAGAGAAGAAAGAGAGAAAGGGAATGTTCCTCGTTCTCAAGAAATTGTATCTGCATCTGTTTTATTTTCTGTAACTTTGGCTCTTCTTGTCTCTGGTAGCTATATGCTTGCTTCTGTCCAAAGCTTATTTAAGAGATACATAAACTATGGTTTTCAAAATCCAGAGAGTCTAATCCAGATGGAAGGAATTCAAAAGTTCTTTTTTGAAGCATCGATTTATACGAGTAAAATTCTATTACCACTTCTTATTGTTTCTGTCTTGATAGGAATTATTGCAAATGTATCTCAGTTTGGATTTATTTTTACTGCCTATCCTCTTGGATTTCGATTGGATAGAATGAAACCTGATTTCAAACGGATTTTCCCAGGAAGGCGTACTATGTTCAATCTTGGGAGAGTAAGTGCTCAGGTGATTGTAATATCTGTAGTTGCAGGAGTAATCATTGCAGATGATTATTTGTTCATGCTGAAAACAGTCAACATGGGATTAGGAAGAGCAATTCTCATTTTTGCTTATGCTGCAGTGAAACTTCTTTTTGTGGCTGCTATAGTACTTGGCATTATTTCAATAGCAGATTTTTTGTTTCAACGCTATGAGTACTTAGAGAATTTAAAAATCACAGTTTCTGAGGCAAAGCGAGAAAGACGTGATGAAGAAGGAGATCCATTGATTCGCCAGCGTCAAAGAGATAGAGCACATGAGCTTAGGAAGCAAAGAAATATGATCCAAGATGTAACAGATGCTGATATTATTGTTGTCAATCCTACTCATTTTGCAGTTGGCCTCAAGTATGAGTCAGAAATGAATCAAGCACCTGTTGTGATAGCAAAAGGAACAGATCATCTTGCATATTTGATTCGGAATATTGCTAAAGAAAACGGAATACACATTGAGGAAAATCCTCCTTTGGCTCGAGCTCTGTATAATGATGTGGACATTGGTCAAGAAATACCAGAGACTCTCTATCGTGTTGTGAGCCTTATATTTGCCAAACTTAGTCGATTTCAAAAGGAGGGTGTAACTCATGTTTGAACAGATTCGAAAACATATTCAAGATAGCGACATTATCATCGGTATAGGAATGATTTTCATTCTAGTTCTGATCATCATACCTCTTCCTGGATACATTCTTGATGGATTGATTGGAATTTCTTTTTTTACAGCTGTTCTAATTCTTCTGACTTCTCTTTCTTCCAGAAACCCCGCAGATTTTTCTGTCTTTCCTACACTTCTCCTTTTGACGACTATCTATCGACTTGCTATCAATGTATCAACTACTCGTATGATTCTTACCAAAGGAACCTCTGCCAGTTCCAAAATTATCGAGGTTTTTGGAAACTTCGTGGTAGGGGGGGGAGGCGATGCAGGAGGATATATCATTGGTATTATCATTTTTCTCATCTTAACCCTTGTGCAAGTCCTTGTAATCACCAAAGGAGCTACTCGTGTTTCTGAAGTGGCTGCTCGTTTTGCTTTGGATTCCCTCCCAGGTAAACAGCTTGCAATAGACTCAGATCTTGCCGCAGGCTATATCAATGAAACAGAGGCACGTCGAAGAAGAGAGAGGCTTCAGACAGAAATGGGATTTTATGGTGCTATGGATGGTGCTTCCAAGTTTGTTCAGGGAGATGTTCGTTTTGGAATAGTTATGATCCTTATAAATATCATTGGTGGATTGATCGTTGGAGCTGGAATACAAGGAGAAGGAATCAGTGAAGCTCTTGCAATCTACACAAGATTTACTATTGGAGATGGCCTTGTCTCTGCTCTTCCTGCTCTTTTAATTTCATCTGCGACAGGTATCATTGTTTCTCGTTCGGTTGGAGAGGCAAGCCTTCCTGAAGATTTACAAAAACAACTATTTTCTAATCCACGACTTTTGTACATAGTTGGAAGTATTCTTATGATGTCTAGTATGATACCAGGATTTCCCTTTATTGCTATGACAGGTATTGGTGGACTGATATTTTTCTTGGGCACTCGGATAGACAAGAAAAATCTGCTAGGGAAGGAAACAGATAAGAGTCGCGACTCTACCAAGCCAGACTCTGAGAAAGGACCAGAGGTATATCTGGAGCATCTTAGGACAGAAGCATTGGAGGTTGAAATCGGATACAATCTTATTCCATTGGTAGATCAGAAATCAGGAAATACTCTTTTAGATCAGATATCCAGACTCCGAAGGCGTTTTGCGATGGAAAATGGATTGATTGTTCCCCCCATACGAATCCGAGATAATATGAATTTAGAACCAAATGAATACAGTATCAAACTTCAAGGGAGTCATATCGGAGGCTTTAAATTAGAACCAGATAAGCTCATGGCGATTGTCACAAGAGAGATGGAGAAAGAATGGGAGGGAGAATCATTTCAGGAACCAACTTATCATTTGAAGGCATATTGGGTGGAAGCAGAAAAAAAGTCTGATGCAGAGTCAGCTGGGATGGATGTAGTGGATCCTTCTACTGTGATTGCAACTCATCTTTCCAGTATTATCCAGCAAAACTGTTCTGAAATCATGGGAAGACGTGAAATAAAAAATATACTGGACAGTATCAGGGAAGATAATCCAGTCGTTGTAGATGAAGTTCTAAATGAAAAGAAAATTAATCTGGGACAAATACAGACTGTTTTACAGAATCTTCTCAAAGAAGGGGTCTCCATTCGCAATATGACTCGTATTTTGGAAAATATTGCAAATCATGCAGAACGAACTCAGGGAGATGCTCATCTCCTTACGGAAGAGGTTCGTTTAGGCTTAAAAAGACAGATACTTACTACGCTTGCAGATCATGAAAGGAAACTTCTATGTATTACGATAGATTCTCCGGTCGAGCGTCGCTTGAGAGAAGGGATTCACCGTGATCCTGAAGAGGGCTTTGTTATGGCTCTTCACCCTGATTTTCAAGAGCTTCTTCGAAACAGTCTCCAAGAAGAGTATCAGAAGTCCTTAAAAGAGGGGAGGCATCCTGTTTTTCTTTGCAGTCGAGCCGTTCGTGCGGGTATTTTTCATGTACTTGAAAGGATTTTTCCCTTACGGAGTTTTACGGTAATAGCTCATGAAGAAGTTCCTTCTGATATTAGTATTACAGTTGCTGGTGAAGTCAAACTCAAAACTACTTCACAAGAAAAAGCAGTATCCATATCGTAAGAAGAGATTTGGATTGCATATAGAGTGGTTTTTTTCCCTAAACATCCATCCACGGACTCTATACTAGAAAAATGTCTAGGAGGAGAACGTATAGAGCCTAGTGAAGCTCTGACTCTTTATAAGGAAGCGGATTTCCTCAAGGTCATGGAGGTATCTCGTAGGGTTCGAAACCGAAAAGTATCTTCTAAAACTGTGACCTATACGATCTTTCAAATTGTGAATTATAGTACCTTTTGCAATATAGATTGTTCATTTTGTAGCTTTTATGAGCCATACTCTTCCGAGAAGGGAATCCGTCTCTCTCCAGAACAAATCATAGACAAGATGTCTAAGGCATCCGAACAAGGGGCAGATCAGGTCTTTCTTCAGGGAGGGGTCGATGAAAATCTTCCTTTTGATTATTATTTAGAGGTTTTATCGAGAATTAAAAGTGAGATAGGAAGACACATACATATACGAGCTTTCTCGCCTGTGGAGCTTCTTCATATGGAATCAAGCTCGGGGATGAGCCTCAAAAAAGTCCTACAAAATCTCAAAGAGGCTGGAATGGATTCTGTTCCTGGTGCTGGAGCAGAGATACTTGTCGAGAGAATGAGACAGATTCTTTCTCCTAAAAAGGCATCTACAAGCGAGTGGATACGAGTCATGGAAAGCTGTCATGAGGAAGGTCTTTTCGGTAGTGCTAATATTGTCTTTGGTTCCGAAGAAACTCCAGAGGAAATAATCGAACATCTGAGTCTTGTAAGGGGGCTTCAGGATCGAACTGGAGGCTTTCTCTCTTTTATTCCCTGGACCTTTCAGAAACAGACAAAAAAGTTTTATGTACGAGACGTCCCTTCTACTGAATATTTAAAGGTTCTTGGAATATGCCGTCTGTTTTTGGATAATATCGATCACTTAGAAACTTCTCTTATGGTCATTGGAAAGGGAGTAGGGAGCCTTGCCCTTCATGGAGGGGCGGATGATATTTCCTCTGTTGTCCTTGAAGAAAATGTTCTAAAAAGCTATGGTATCAAGTCAGAGCAAAAAGCTAGAGATTTTATCTATGAAAGTGGATTTCATCCCTTGCGAAGAAATCTGCTCTACGAAACAGATTGCTACCTGATGGAAGGAGAGGGAAGAGACGGAAAGACTGAGGTCTTATAAATGGAATCCTATTGGCTTTTAAAGACAGAACCGAGAGAGTATTCTTGGGATGACCTACTTCGTGAAAAGGAAACCTGCTGGGATGGAGTCCGCAACTTTGAAGCTCGTAATTTCATCAAAAAGATGAAGATCAAAGATCAAGTGTTCATCTATCATACGGGAAAAGAAAGGCGAATTATGGGACTTGCAGAGGTCTCAAGTGACCCATACCCCGATCCATCTTTTGCGTTAGAGGAAGGATTAAATCCATGGTTTTCTATCAATGTGAGTCCTATCCAATCTTTTGAACGGAAAGTCACTCTTCAGGAGATGAAGACACATCCTTCTTTTGAGGAGTGTCTTTTATTATCAAGAGCTAGGCTTTCAGTGATACCTTTCAATCGAAAAGAGTTTCAAGAGATTCGTAAGCTATCTGTTTTATAAAGTATTTTATAAAGAAGGTTTTGTTTTATGAGAAGAAGGAAGAAAGGTAATATGGTAGCATTTCTGTTTTCTTTCTAGGATTGCATAGAGTTTCCCTTCTTGTTGAAGCTGGAGTATGGCTTCTGTAAGGATTGCACGAAATTGCCTTCTTAAAGAGCTTCCCAAAAGAAAGCCAAGCCTCCACTGAAGTTTAGCCTTTAGAGCTTTGTATGGGTTCGGATCTTTTTTTATGGAATCTTTGGATTTGAGAGCCACAAAAAACTCATCAAAGAAAACATCGAAGCTGGTTCCATAGCTATGACTAGAGGTCTGAACGGCATTGATATTACGACCAATAAGTTTTGACTGATATTCTTGAGGTCTCAAAGCCGACGAAACTGCAAACTTTACTTGATGATGGACTCCTCGTTCTTTTAGTAAATCTTGAAATCGTTTGCCAAGCTCTATTAAAATCTCTCTGGATTCTGGCATCAGATAGCGGTATTTCTGGGGAACATTATAGAAAAAGCAAAACTTTGCAAGTTCGGAATCTCCTTTGTAGCCTACTGCAATGAGTTTCCCATCTCGCTCCAGACGAGGAATCATTTTGTCATTTTCTACCGCTTCGATTCCACTTGAATATGCTACTTGAAGATGATCTGCTAGAAGGTGGGTTCGTAAGAGCTTTTCTTTCTTCGATGTGATATAGTCCGAATAAATGGGAAGCTTTTCCAAATAAGCTCGCTCGGTTTGATATACTTCATCCATGTACTCACTGAGACTCAGGAGGACTTTGTTATAGCTGAGACGGATGGTTTGAAGAATAACAGGAAAGACTACAAGAAGCAAAAGAAACAGAACAACGAGGGCAACAAAAACCCCTCCTTTTTTATAGGATTTTTTAAAAACCTCCCTTAACAGAAACCTTTTTGGCAGAAACCCTTCCAATAATGCCAAACATTTCTTGAACTGATTCACAAACTCTTTTTTAAGGAGATACTTTCGAAAATCCTTGAAAAAAGTCAATTTTGGAATCCTTCTAAAAGCAGGTTTGATTAGCTCGATGAGCATTCTATATTATCAATTAGGCGAGTGTTTTCACAAAAGACAGCAACTGCAAGCAAAAACCGTGTTGTTTCTTTCGTTTTTTCTGTTTTTTTTTCGAGCATTTTTAGCGGCCTAAGGGTCTTTTCTTCCACTGTATCTACATAATCTATACGATTGAGGGAGTTAGATAGGATAATATCTCTGACAATTTCACTGACCAAAGAAAGATCCCTCTCTCCTTCGTCGACTGCTTTTTTCCCCATTTTTAGGGAACGGTATATGAGTCCTGCCGCCTCTCTTGCTTTAGGGCTTAGAAGAAGATTTCGAGAAGAGAAGGCAAGCCCATCATCTTCTCGAACCGTTTCGACGCTTTGAATCTCAATAGGAAGCCCAAACTCTGAAACCATCTGGCAAATGATTCTGTATTGCTGGTAATCTTTTTTTCCAAAAAGAGCCTTGTCAGGCATAAACAAGCATAAAAGACGAGCAACAATGTACATCACTCCTTCAAAATGTCCCTTTCGTCCAAGTCCACATAGGACATCCGTAAGGGAAGGAATTTGCATCTTCAGCAGAGGCTTTTGGGAATAAAATTCTTCTTTTGAAGGAGCAAATACTAGGTCTACTTGGTTTTTTTTGCAAAGTTCTAGGTCTTGTTCCAAATTTGAGGGATATATTTTATAATCGTTCGGGTCAGAAAATTGGAGGGGATTGAGAAAAATACTAACAGCACTCCATCCACCGCTTTTGGTAGCTAGAGAAAACATAGATTCATGCCCTTTGTGAAGGCATCCCAAGGTTGCTGTAAACACAAGGGGTCGTTTTGGCTCTTCTTTTCGTAAAAGCTCTAATGCTGGTCTCAGCTCTGATACAGTGGATATAATCTTCAAATGTCTATCTTTTATCTATTTTTCTGAGAAGGCGGAGAATTTCGGAAACAATTTCATCCTTACGATTCCAAAGTATAAAATGTCCTCCCTCCTTGATAAGAAGAGTTCTTAGTGGGGCATGGATGAGCATCTTTTTCAAAAAGTCTGCATTGGCAGATGGAACCAACCGATCTTTTTGTCCCTGAATGACAGTAACTCTTTGACGGATTTCTTTCCAAAAAGGAAGGAGTTTTTCTAGCTCCCCTTGAAGAGGAGCTAGCTCTTGATTGCTTGTGTCAAAATCTTCGGGTAGGAAAAATCGAATGACCGAAAGATATGCCAGCCTATTGTACCACCGAACCCTTTCCAGCTTTGGAGAGGCAGCAGCTGCGATCATCACTATTCCGTGAATGTATTGTGGGAAACTTATTGCCGCTTTTGCAAGGATGCTTCCTCCCATAGAATGACCTATCAAAAGAATAGGGGAAGAGCGGTTTTGAACTAAGATCGGCCTCAAAATCTCTGAATGAGTTTCGAGAGAGGGCTCTGGAATCCCTTTCTCTGATCCCCCATAGCCTAGGCGGTCTATTGAAATCATCCTTGCTTTTTTCTGAAGACGAGGATCTTTTAAGTATTTGAGATAAGCACTCCATCCACCAGGAGAACCATGGATGAATAAAAGGAGAGGTTTTTTCTTTTTCGTACTTTGATCTTTAGAAATGCTCTTTTCAACCTCTACGTATCGTAGGGCTCTCCCTTGATGAGTGTATGTATGAACTTGAAGCAGGAAATCTTTCGGGAAGCTTTTTTGGGCATTGGAAGGGGATAAATCAAAGGAGCAGTATTGCAAGAAACAAAAAGAAACCGTACAATATAAAAAAACCATGAAAGACCGAGCCATATAATGAGGCTGTGGAAATCCTACAAAGAGGAGAATTTTCTTTGACATAGACGGAATAGATCTAGCTACTATCATGCTCTTGTATATGTAAACACCTTTTTTATGATGCTACATATAAATTGAGAGGCATGAAAGTATTATTGCAAAAATACTTTAAGAAATATGATAAATTTCCGAGTTGTAGAGAATGAAGTCTTGTATTTTTTCTTCCTTTTGTTTGGGATTTTTTTGTTTTTTTCTTTCTTCTCCTCTTTCTGCTGAATGGAGGAGCTATGAATCCAAAAAATTGGTTTCTCATCTCCTTCCAGCCCTTTTGACCGAGCTGAAAAACCAAAATATCAGTTTTCAAGTAAAAAAGGTATTCAATCAAAAAAGAGAAGGAAAAGAAGGGTTTATGATACATCTAAAGCCTCGAAATACGCTTTGCAAATTCATATTTTATCATAAAAGCAAAAAACAGAAGTATTCTTTGATCCGTATTTTTACAGAGAATTCTTCTGACTCTCGTCTGCTGAATCGTATTTTCATCCTCAAATTGGGCATGAGAGAAGCCGGAATTTATCAACAAAAAAATGAGACTTGGCCTATTTTACCGTCTTCTATGTATGAAGAGAAGAGTCTGAAGAAAAGAAGAGTCAGTTAATGTGAGTGATTAAGCGGATAGAAACGGTTTTTCCTTTACCTGTGCAGAAGCATTTGAAAATGTTATAAATGTCTGTGATTTTTATAGATTTTGTCTAAATAAAATCATTGACAAAAAGTCCATTCATATAGGAACGGTAGACGGAGTCCTCGTTTGCTAGACTTTCTTTTATGTCAGATACAAATATCGATAACCCGCTTATTGTTCAATCGGATAAGACGATCCTTCTTGAGGTAAATAACGATCTATTTGATGAATGCCAGCGATTGTTAAATCGTTTTGCGGAACTTGAAAAAAGTCCAGAGTATCTTTATACTTACCGTATTACTCCTCTATCCCTTTGGAACGCTGCTTCTGCCAAATTGACAGCGGAAGAAATGATTGGAACCTTAGAACGATATTCTAAATATCCTGTTCCTAAGAACGTTATTGCAGAGATTCAGGAGCAGGTTTCTCGCTATGGAAAAGTCAAACTAATCAAGGATGATTCAGGAAACCTGTTTATTATTTCATCCGAACAAGCGTTTCTTAAAGAAATTTCCGTTCATCATAAAATACAAGAATTCATTGATGAACAGAAAAAAGATAGGATCAAGATCAAGCCATACTTTCGGGGCCATATCAAGCAGGCTCTCATTCGAATTGGCTTTCCTGTGGAGGACCTTGCTGGATATGACGAAGGTGCGAAATTTCACTTCAACTTTAATTTAAAAACGAAAAAAGAAAGTATCTTTGGGATGAGGGATTATCAGAGAAGAGCAGTAGACGTATTTCATGCTGAAGGTTCTCAAGAGGGGGGGTCAGGAGTCATTGTTCTTCCTTGTGGGGCTGGGAAGACCATCGTAGGAATTGGAGTGATGCAGATCATTGGGATGGAAACTCTCATTTTGGTTACAAATACCTTGTCTATACGTCAGTGGAGGAATGAAATTCTTGATAAAACAAATATTGATGCGGATCAAATCGGTGAGTTTAGTGGTGAGAAAAAGGAAATCTCTCCTATTACAATAGCTACCTATAACATTCTGACTCATCGGAGGAGAAAAGGGGGAGAATTTACTCATTTCAGCATTTTTAGTAGTGGGAACTGGGGACTGATCATTTATGATGAGGTTCATTTGCTCCCGGCCCCTGTCTTTCGTATGGCATCTGAGCTTCAGGCAAAACGAAGGCTTGGACTAACAGCGACTCTGGTCAGGGAAGATGGTTTGGAAGAAAATGTCTTTTCACTCATTGGTCCGAAAAAAGTTGATATTCCATGGAAAGAACTTGAGAAGCAGAAATGGATTGCCTCAGCCTGTTGCATTGAGATACGGGTTGATATGAGAGAAGAAGATAGGATCCAGTATAGTATCTCTGATAACCGCGAGAAATATAGGCTTGCTTCTGAAAATCTTGAAAAACTCAAGGTAATTCAGGCTATATTGGATGAACATGGACTTGACCATGTTTTGATCATAGGACAGTATATCAAACAGCTTGAGAAAATATCCGAACATTTTGGTTTCCCGACGATTATGGGAAAGACCCATATCTCTGAAAGAGAAAGGCTTTATAAAGAGTTTCAAGATGGGGAAATCCCATGCTTGGTAGTTTCTCGAGTTGCTAATTTTTCTATCGATCTTCCTGATGCTGTCATTGCGATTCAGGTCAGCGGCTCATTTGGTTCGCGTCAGGAAGAGGCTCAAAGGCTGGGACGTATCCTTCGCCTGAAAAAGAAAAAAACCCAGGCTTTTTTCTATTCGATCGTAAGCAGAGATACAAATGAGGAACGATTTGCACAAAACCGCCAACTTTTCCTAACAGAGCAGGGATATGAATATCAGATTTATACTCATGCCCAGTACATAGAGATGAAAGGGAATGCTGTGAATAATATTCTGAGTTATTGAGTATCTATTGCATACTCATTTATGGAGATTCCTGAATCTTCTCTAATTCATCGCAAAAACCAAAAAGGAGAGGACTTTTTAGGCAGTCAATATAGAGTACTCCATCTAAGTGATCGCATTCATGCTGATATACTACAGCCTCCATTTCTTCTAGGATTTTTTCATGAAAATCTCCATTTTCATCGTTCCAGCGAAGCTTGATCTTACGAGGGCGCTCTACATATCCCCTCATATTGGGAACAGAAAGACAGCCCTCCCAAAAACCATATACCTTAGTATCCAAGTATTCAATTTCTGGGTTGATAAGGGTATGAAACTCTATTTTTTCCTCTATTTCTGGGTATCTTTCGTTTTCCTCAAAACCAACAACAACCACTCGTTTGCAGACCCCAATCTGAGGAGCAGCAAGCCCTATCCCCCCAGCATCCTTCATCGTATCATACATATCTCGAACTAATCTTTTGATCTCTTTGGAAGATATTTCTGTCTCTGGAACAGGCTCAGATCTTTTCCTAAGCATGGGATTTCCCACTTTTAATATGTTGCAAACTGCCATCTATACCTCAAGATGGAGACGAGGGGAATCGAACCCCTGACCTTTTGAATGCCATTCAAACGCTCTACCAACTGAGCTACGCCCCCTTCTTTTCAAAAGTGCTAAACGCATAGAGGGAAGTCAAACAAAATATATAGAAGCAAGCCCGATAAATCGGGACTATTGTGATTATAAATAAGTAGTAGGCTTGCTCTGAGGGAAATCGCCAAAAAAATCAAAAATCCCCCTTTGCTACCAAAGATCGCCACACGGATACCCGCCCCATTGTTACACCACGGAAGGTGCAACTTAGGTCTTATAAATCTTCTGCCTTTTCCCAAAAAAACAGAAAAAAAACTGGACAAAAAGACAGGCTTAGGCTTATTGTCACTATTGTGTCAGAAGGAGGCACAATAGTGACAATAAATATGAGAAATCTAGCTAGAGTGACTGGAGTCACACAGGCGGTATTTGGAGTCTTTTCCCTATTTGCAATCGCATCTTGTTCAAGTGGATTGGATGAGGAGTCCAGATTCAGACCCCAAGAATTTATTACGACGTGGAGGGTTACTGAGAGAGACCTTAGTATTACAATCCCTACCTTTCCAGAGGAGACTTACGACTACACTGTGGATTGGGGCGATGGGAAGACAGATACTAGCCAGACGGGAGATGCAACGCACGAATACGAAAAAGAAGGGGAATACGATGTCAGTATCACAGGTAGCTTCCCTCGTATTTATTTTAATGATCAAAAAGGGAACAATAAGGATAAAATCATCGCAATCAAGCAATGGGGTATCATCAGTTGGACATCCATGGAGGGTGCCTTTTCTGGCTGTCGCATGCTGGCAGGTCAGGCTACAGACACTCCAGTCCTATCCAATGTGAAAAGCATGAGTTCCATGTTTCGGACTGCTCATGCATTCAACCAAGATATAAGTGGCTGGGATGTTTCCAGTGTAGAAAACATGAACTCCATGTTTCGGACTGCAACCTCTTTCAACCAGAACCTAGGGAATTGGGACATCCGTAGCCTTCAGACAGCAGAGGATATGTTTTTTGGAGTGGAACTGTCAAGCGAGAATTACGATGGACTACTGCTGGGATGGTCAAATACTGCTGGGAATGAGGTTTCCTTTGATGGAGGGAAAAGCACTCCAACGGCAGAGAGTAATAGGGATTCTTTGGCTGCGAAGTCCTGGAATATTACAGATAGTCGTTCTGCCTTTATAACAACTTGGTTAGTTCCAGCTGATGATCTCACTGTTACAATCCCTACCTTTCCAGAGGAGACTTACGACTACACTGTGGATTGGGACGATGGAAAGACAGATGCTAACCAGACGGGAGATGTATCACATACCTACCCCTCAATCGGAACAGAAAAGGAATACAAGATCAGTATCACAGGTATCTTCCCTAGCATTTATTTTGCTGTGGTACAAGCTCCATTGCTTGATAGAATCATTGCCATCAATCAATGGGGTAGCATCCGCTGGACATCCATGGAGGGTGCTTTTTCTGGCTGTCGCAATCTGGCAGGTCAGGCTACAGACACCCCAGACCTATCAAATGTGACTAATATGACTTCTATGTTTAATGCAGCCTATCTCTTTAACCAAGATATAGGGGATTGGGATGTCTCTAATGTGACTAATATGAATTCTATGTTTAACGGAGGAACCATTCCTATGTCCTTTGACCAAGATATAAGGGATTGGGATGTCTCTAATGTAACTAATATGAGTTCTATGTTTTCCAATAGCAGTTCTATGGCTACTCCCTTTAACCAAGATATAGGGGATTGGGATGTCTCTAATGTAACTGAGATGCGTTCTATGTTTGCTGGTGCCCGTAGCTTTAACCAAGACCTAAGTGGCTGGAATGTCTGCGAGGTAACAAGCAACGGTGCTACAAACTTTGCTATGTCTGCTACCATGTTCGAAAGTGAGAAGCAGCCAGATTTTGCGGACGAACGTAATATCTGCCCCGATCCCTAGCCTAATTGACAGGGAAGTAATTCTAATACCACGGAAGGTATGCTGTAACACTGAGGGACTCTCCTCGTCGCGTCCCTTCCCAGAGAGGGATGACCGCGCCTTTTATAAAACCTCAGTCATGCCCTTCATCTGGGGCATGACTGAGAGGAAGCAAAGATAGGGGAACCCTATTTTTGCTTACATTTGCGGAGCTCCCATGGCTCCGCAAATGGGGAGACCCTCCGTGGTCTCCCTGTG
>JABABJ010000141.1 GCA_014238275.1 Leptospirales bacterium
CTATGGTTCGTAACTGAGCTTCCATCGCCCCAATCTACCGTGTAGTTGTAAGTCTCGCCTGCTAAAGTAGGGATTGTAACGGATAGGTCATTCAAAGTGACCCTCCATGTTGTTGTAAATCCTACGAATTGGTTATTTAACGGGTCTCCTACTTGTTTCTTTGGCGAGCTATCTTGCTGGTTACCCAGTGAACCGCCCGATGGGAGGCTATTTGCACAGGATATGACGATGAATAGAGCAATGGCTCCTACTGTCATTCTAGCTAATTTTTTTGTATTTTCTTTCGTTTTTACTTTCATTCTCGTGGCACCTCTTTTATGCCTTCTTTTAAATAAAGCCTCTCTTCCATAGAAGACGAACTATGTCTGATAGGATAAACATAAAACTATTTTTTGTCTAGTTTTTTTATCATTTTTATTAGGATGAAGCACGAAAAACTTCTATAAAAAAACGCAAAAAAACGCAAAAATGCTATATAACTAGTCTTTTGTAATTTTATTCTTGACATTCTGTTCTTCTTCCATACGTGTGTCTATATGAGAATGAGAGGCAGTCTCAGAATGAAGTCTTATCTATTTCCTATTTTGTTTTTCTTGATATTTTCTTTGATTCCTCCGCTACAGGCTGAGATTTCAAGTATGCATCCTATCCTCCAACGAGCCCTTAGGAAACACTGGCCAAAGGGGCAGATAGAGGCAGTAAGTTGTTTTCTGAAAAAAGAGGAGATAAAAGAATTAGGTAATTCCTTGGGTTCAAGAAGGATCGGTCGTCTTCATACCTACTATATAATGAGGAAGGAAAAGGACTCTCCCGTTCAAGGATATGCCTTTTTTGACACTCATTTGATACGATCTCAAACAGAGACACTTCTTTATACTCTTAGCCCCAAGCCCTTTTTATCTGGAAGAGGGAAGCAATCTTACATACGGAGTATAGAGCCAATCGTTTTTTATGAACCAGAAGAATATCGCCCTCCTGCAAATTGGCTGGAGCAATTCTATAATCGAATGAAGTTTGGGGATGATGGAGTCTTGGAAAAAAACGTCGATTTTTTAACAGGAGCTACTCTTACGCGACAGGCTGTGATTCGTTCTGTGGCTCGAACTCTTTCCCTCTACCGCCTTTGCATTCCTTCAGGTAGAGGCTCTAAATCGAAATCATAAGAGAATGCTATGCGTTTTTTTACTACAGGCAACCTTCACAGTAGCAAGGGACCTCGTTCCATTTTAGGAATGACTCTTGTGATGCTTTTGTTATTTGTGTTTGCACACTCTATTCGCGAAGGGCTTCATTTGGGTATAGGTCTTGACTTGGAAATGAGTCTTTCTCATATTTCAGAAGCACTTCATGGGATTCCGAGCCTTGGTTCTCGAAGCCTCATCACAGTCATAGAAGATCTTCATATAGACCTTTTTCTATTGAGTTTGACCATTCTTTTTTTAGGTGCTATTTTTTTTCATCTTCCTTTCTTATCGAAAAATAAAATGATTTTCTTTTCCATTTTTATGATTTCGACGCTTTCTTATCCATTGTCTAAGCTCATGGTCTATTGGAATATGAATTTAGCTATTGTAGCCTATATTAGTTTCTTGATTTTTCACCTTGCTCTTCTTGTTTGGATACTCCTCCTCCTTATATTCTTGTATATGCCGACTGTGATCCCTCAGTATGATCCTAATGGAAAAAACAAATAAAGGATTTTGTCTACTTCTACTTGTATTTGGAGTTTTCTCTTTATTGCAGTTTCTAAGCGGTTTCTGGATCTATCTCAAGAAACTCGACTTTGATCCAAGGAACACACTTGTATACTATCAAGGAAGCAAGGTCTATAGCAGTGATGAAGTATCTGAATCAAGCAAGGTTTATCAGCCCCGCTCTTTTAGAGGACTTCTCAAAACTGCTGTCTCTCATGCTACAGCTTATGCAATTCTTTGCTTTACTCTTGCTCATTTTCTGCGTTCCTTAACTGGTGGAAGCAAAATGGCAGAATACCTTTCTCATCTTTTGATATTTTTTGGAGGACTTGATATACTTTCTACTTTTATAGCTCGCTATGGGCCTCCTTGGATTGCTTTCGGAAGGTTTGCTGTTTTGGTTCTTTTTGTCTTAACAGGAATCTGTTCGGGAATACTTCTTTTTTCCCTTTCCATCTCAAGAATGAAAGGAAATCATCTAAGAAGCTAAGTTTCATCTCCTATACAATAATCTAAGAAAGAGGTCAGAATTTTTTTCCCATCTTCTTTTCCCGTTATAGGGTCTACAGCTCGTTCGGGATGAGGCATCATTCCAAGAACTCTTGTATTCTTGTCGCTAATTCCAGCTATATCAGCAACAGAGCCATTCGGATTATCATCCTTGTAGGTGAAAACAATTTGATTTTGATCTTTCATCTTTCTAATCTGATCGGGAGTTGCATAATAATTTCCACTGCTATGAGATATAGGAATACATAAAGAGGCGGTATCGTGCAAAAGATGGCTAAATTTATTTTGTGAGTTTATGTTCAAAACAGTATCTTTACAGATATGCTTTAGATTTTGATTTTGAAGAAGGGCTCCTGGAAGAAATCCAGCTTCACAAAGTATTTGAAAACCATTACAGATTCCCAAAGCCTTTCTTCCACTTCGCACATGTTCCTTAAGTGAACTCATAGCTGGCGTAAATCTTGCAATTGCTCCAGGTCGAAGATAATCACCGTAGGAAAACCCTCCTGGCAAGATAAGAAGATCAAATTTCTTTTGCTCAAAAGAATCCCTATACCAAAGCATTTCTGTCTTGACGGAAAAAAAAGAGCAGAGTATATTTTGTATGTCGTAATCGCAGTTTGAACCCGGGAAGGTGATAATACCAACATTCATTGCTTTGATATTTCCTTTGCGATACTACATTCATAGACCTCTATGAGAGGATTGATGAGAAGGTCTTTGCAATATTCTTCCACTTTTTCTAATGCCTGCTTTTCTCCTTTTGCTTGAATTCTAAGTTCAATAAATTTACCAATACGGACTTCTAGGAGCTCTGTGTGTCCAAGTCTTTGAAGAGCATTGGAAGCAGCAAGTCCTTGAGGTTCCAGAATGGATTCTTTGAGAGAGACCCTGACTTTTACCAAATAAGTAGAATGAATCTTTCTTGGATCTTTTGTTTGTTTTTGCATTGATCTTTGATTTGTCATTAGTCTTGGATGAGCAGTATTTTGTCGAGCATAGAAATACTTCTCTGCATCTATTTGTCAATCTCTCTTTGTGTTATTTTTTAGGCACGAATATGATGAGTTTTTTATTTTTTGATTGACAAGCTATCATTTTTCAGCCTCTTTTTCAGGGGCTACTCTAAATGAAGTCTATCAAGGGTAAATGTATTCTTATGGTTGGGAATGACTCCCTTGGTTTTAACAGGGGTTATTTCCATATTGCTAGGTACTTAGCTGAAAAAGGAGCAATTCTAACGCTAGCGATGAATCATGTCGGAGGGAAGCATTTTGATGAACAAAAATATTTGTCTGATTGTCAGAAATATGGAATTTTCTCTGAAACTCTTTCTTTTTCTGCTCAAGAAACCTCGTTTCTAAAGCAAATTGTTTTAATTTTCCGTTTTCAAAAAATTCTCAAAAAAATCAAGCCTGATATTGTTCTAACCTATACGCTCAAACCAAATCTTTATTTTGGTCTTCTTAGGTTTTTTTATACCTTTCATTTTATTCCTGTAATTACTGGCTTAGGGCGTATTTTTTCACAGCCGACATTTCTCAGGAGACTTCTTCAGATCCTTTTTTTCATTTCCCTGAAGCACTCTAAACAAGTTTGGGTACTCAATAAATCTCATCGTTCTTTCCTTCAAAAAAAAACCAAAGTGAAAGAAATTCTCATTAGTCCGGACTGCGGTGTAGATGAAACTGTTTTTTTCCCTGCACGTACTCAGAAAAAGGACAACTCGGCAAATCACTCTTTACAGTTTCTCTATCTAGGGAGACTCATCAAAGCAAAAGGGGTAGTGGAATATCTTGAGGCTGCTTGTATGATTCATCAGGAATATCCTGAGACAAGCTTTGTGCTTGTTGGCTCTCTGGATGTGGATGATCCTGATTCGTTGGGAAAAGAGAGATTGATGGAATTTCTCCAATATCCTTTCATTCGCTATCTAGGTGTCAAAAAAAATTCAGAATCGATACTTGCAAAATGTGACTGTCTTGTGCTTCCTTCCTACGGAGAAGGGCTTCCTCGTGTTGTACTGGAAGCAGGAGCAATGAAGATACCTTCCATTATAGCTAAATTTGACGGTTGGGAACAGTGTTGTGTAGAGCATAAGACTGCTATGCTCTGTGAATGTGAGGATATTGATTCTCTAGTATCTATTATGAAAGACTTTATTTCTCTGGAGCCGAGACAAAGAGAGAGAATGGGTGAATTTTCACGGAGATTTGTATTAAAGCACTTTTCTCAGAAAAAGGCTCAAGATTTTTATCTTAATTCTCTGGAAAGATCATTAGACATATAACTTTGCCTCAAGACCTAGATAGGAAAAGCAATTTGTATCTCAACAAGGATTTTAATCAATATAGTCCTTGAGTTTCCGGCTTCGCGATGGATGTCGAAGTCGCCTTAATGCCTTTGCTTCGATCTGGCGAATTCTTTCTCTGGTTACTTGGAAAACATAACCTACTTCTTCAAGGGTATGAGAGTAGCCATCATCCAATCCAAACCTCATTCTTAATACTTTTTGTTCACGTGCAGGAAGTGTGTTTAGGACTGTTCTGATTTGTTCGGCAAGGAGTCGATGAGCAGTTGCATTGACAGGGGATTCCTTGTCTGTATCGGGAATAAAATCGACAAGCTCTGAATCTTCTTCGGAGCCAACTGGAACTTCCAAAGAGATTGGCTCTCGTGCAACTCCTTTGACAGTCTTTACTTTCGACACTGGCCAACCTAATCTTTCTGCAATTTCTTCTATGGTGGGGTCTCTTCCTGTTTCTTGGAGGAAGTGACGAGTTTCTCGAACTACTTTGTTGATTTGTTCAATCATATGGACAGGGATTCGGATCGTTCTTGCCTGATCGGAAATGGAACGAGTAATTGCTTGGCGAATCCACCATGTGGCATAAGTAGAAAACTTATATCCTTTTTTATACTCAAACTTATCGACTGCTTTGATGAGCCCTATATTCCCTTCTTGTATCAAATCAAAAAAGTGCATACCTCGGTTTGCATATCTTTTTGCAATAGACACTACTAGGCGAAGGTTTGCTTTGATCAGTTCCTTTTTTGCCTGTGCAATCTCCCGTTCCCCTTTGTTAAGTGATTCTCCCCATCTTATAATCTCTGAGATTGGGGAGCCAGCCTCCTGTTCCATCCTTCTAAGTTTTCGCTCATTGTTTCGAATATCCTTGATGACCTCTCGAACACTTTCAGTAGAACATCTCATTTCTTTTTCGATTCTTTTTAGATGTTCGTTTTTTTCGATAAAACGGTTATATGCCTTAATGTCTTTAATATCTCTGTGGTATCGTGCACGAATAGACAAGAAGTGACGATCAATTTCCTTAATACGAAATACCATAGACTTGACTTTTTGAGAGATTCTCCCAATTTCTTTTTGGGAGACTCCAATGACTTGAATGGTATTATTGATCGCTCTAAGAGAGGTTTCAATTCTTTGCTTACATTCATTCCATCTTTTGGAACCTTCTGTATATTTCCGTATCCGAGTATTTGCCTCATGAAGATTTTTTTCTTCACGGGAAATAATCTCCATCTTCTCAAAGAATTTTTTTTCGAGTTTTGTTAGCTCAGTTTGATTTAGATAATATGCCTTGCTTACTCGTATCACTTCGGATACCCTGAGCTTACCCAAACGAACCTTAGGAAGAAGTTTGAAAAAGCTTGTCCGTAAAAGAGAGGAAGCTAATACTGTTTTTTCTATAATACTTTCTCCATTTTCAATTCTCCTAGCTAAAAAGACCTCCTTGTCTCCAGAAATCAGAGATACTCTTCCTATCTCTTTGAGGTAGAGACGGATTGGATCGTCACTTGAAGTTTTCCCTTGAGGTGCTTCTTTTTTTCTTTGAAACAGTACTGGAGTTTCTGATGACAGAGAATCTCGTTTAGCGGGGGTATGATTCGTATATTCTTCAACTACTTCGATTCCCATCTGATTGAGAAGGGCGAAGACATCTTCTATTCGTTCAGAATTGACAATCTTTTCAGGAAGATACCCGTTGATCTCGTCATAAGTGATCTCTCCATTTGCTTTTCCTATCGAAACAATTTTTTGTATTTCTGCAAGTTCTTCAATCGCCATATTTCTCCATCTTTTGCTGTTCTTTTCCCTTAAAGTGCCTACGGTAGGTGTATAGTAGTATCCAGCTCTTATTTCATATTATCGTAAGATTTCATTCTCTCATACACATGGGACTAGCTGTTTTTTTACGAATCAACTGTCAGCCCTATGTGAATGAGACTTAGCATAAAAAAATTTAGTATAAAACAAAAAACTCATACTATTGTACTTCTATTTTGTAATCCCCTTAATCTCTTTAACTCTTCGGTAAGTAGACATTGCTCTTCTATCAAATCTCTTTGAGACGTCACATCAGAAACTGAAAAGATAGATTTAATTTTTTCACTATTCTTTTCAATTCTTAATGTTTCATGCCTAGTTAAATATTGCTCAAAAATCCCTTTTGTGTCAGGATTTTCAACTCCTTTTTCCTGTATATCAAAATATCCCATTACAAGTGATGTGAATAAATTTCTGCATTCTTCAGGAAGCTCAAGATTTTTCAGAGACCCAGATGTCCAGATATTTCCTCTTAGAGCACAGCTTTCCATTTGTCTCCATAAAAATTCACTTTGGAGATCTTCCCATTCTATCAAAGCAAGAGTATTTTGATATTCTTCCATGAGTTTCGGGAAAAAAAGAAGTTCAATTAACAGATTTCTTTCGCATTCTATGAGACGTTTTTGTATTACTTGTCCTTTTGCAGAGATAGGGTCTGTTTGTACATCTATTCCTCCTGCTTGAATAGAAGAGTGATTCATACTTTGTTTTTTTAAGATATTCTTTTTATCGTTTGGTGTGGGATTCTTCTTTTTAGAAGGAGTAATAGTTGTATTTTTTTCCAAATAGTGATTTTTCCATTCCTTCAGTAATAAATGAATGTCAAGTTTCAAAAGATACGAGGCTTCTTCTAAAAGGAAACGGCAGTCACTTTCCCTATTTTGAAGAGGCTTTAGGTCTGTATAAAGACGTTCTAAAGCCTGACGTTTCTCTCCGCCAACAGGAAGAGATTCTGGGATTTTTCCTCGATAGTATTGGGAAGCTAGTTGTGCTGTGATAAGAGGATCGTTTGCATTTTCTTTGGACTCCTGCTTGGAAGAGATCTTCTGATTCCAGAAGCCTCCAGGGTTGATGGATTCCATGACAAAAAACTTCCAAGCTGGAATGCGATAAGAATCAGTATTCAGTAGCTGATGAAGCTCTTTTTTACTCAGAGAGAGGCTCAAGTCAAGCGGGTCTTTGTCTGGAGGAAGGAGAATGAGGCTACAACTTAGCTGAGGGAAATGGATAGAAAGTTCTACAGCACGCTTGGCTGCCTGTATCCCTGCAAAATCACCGTCAAAGATCAGACAGATATGTTTCACATAACGGGAAAGAAGCTTGAGATGATGGATCCCAAAGGATGTCCCCAGAGGGGCACAGGAGTAGTTTTCCCCTGCTTGATTTAGACCAATTACATCCAGATAGCCTTCCACGATGAGTGCCTCTTGCTTTTTTCGAAGTTCATGAAGATTTTGATAGAACCCATAGAGGAGGTTGCTTTTTTTGAACAGTATGGAATCAGATGAGTTGATGTATTTTGCTGCTGTGTCTTTTCCTGGGATCGTTCGAGCTCCAAACCCTGCTATTTTCCCAGCTACATTGAAAATTGGAAAAATCACTCTATTATGAAAAAAATTGTAATTTTTCCCGGTTTTTTCACTACGGCGGAGTAGTCCCAGGGTCAACAGCTCATTTTCATAGTTCGGAAGCTGTTTTTCTATCCAGTTTCTCTCGTTTGGACATGCTCCTATTTGAAAGTCTTGGATGCTTTTATGATGAATACCCCTTTGGGCAAGATAACGCTGAAAAATATCTCCTTGTGCAGAATGGAAAAATGTTTGGAAAGATTTCATGGTTCTTTGGTTTAGATCTTCAAGGATATGAATTTTTTTATGAGAGGAGGAAGAGACAGAGTCTGTTGGTATACTTGCATATTGTGCCAATAGTTTGAGTGTCTCTGTAAACGAAATTCCTTCGTAGTCCATTACAAAGCGAAATAGGTCTCCTCCCTGTCCACAGCCAAAGCAATGGTACAATCCCTTGACAGGAGATACGTGGAAAGAAGGAGTTTTTTCCTTATGAAATGGGCATAGGCCCTGAAAGGAGCTTCCCACTGACTTTAAAGGAGTAAATCTACCTATATAGCTTTCGATAGGCACTGCAGCAGTGATTTTTTCTTTTAGGTCACTTTGCATCAAATCTTACCATGAAGCATATCCCATACCCTAGGGACAAGAGCATTTTCAAATCTAAGAAAGGATTTTGCTCATCACAACAAAAAGCCAAAAAATTCTTAGCTAGGTGTATAAGTCTATGCTGCCATTTATAACTCATACATATATTATACAAGAAAGAGGATTTTATCACCTTTTTTATCAAAATTTCTTGCAAAAATTTAAAAAGTAGTAGGAATTCTCGTTTTTATATGATTCTTAGCCATAAGTAAGTAGGAAAGTAGGAACTTTCTCTATTTTTCTATCCTATTTTTTCTCTTCCATTCTTTTGCTATTTTCAGAAGGGTTTCTTTTTGATTGAGTTTGGGATCATGAAGAGTACGATCCAGTAGCTCTTGGATGATTTGTCCGATTTCATATCCTTTGCTAATCCCTTCTTTTTGGAGTTCATTTCCATTGATTTTGAGATCTGTTGGAATCAATGGAGAGTTTTGATAAATTTGAAGAAGTTCTTGATATGGTATAGAGGCCTTGGTATGATACCTTGTTTGGGATAAAAAGTCCTTTGTCTTATTTCGATAGGTGGCTTTGATTGAAGAGAGAAAATAACGGATCTGAAAAAGGACTTTTGGCTGCCTCATAAATTCTTTTTGTTGTTTCCATGAGGAATCCTTTTTCTCTTCTAGCATTTTCAAATACATGTTTTTTTGGAAGTGAAAATATTGGTTCCAGAAGTGAATATCCCGTTTTTGTCGACTGGAGCAACGTATATCTTGAGCCCACTGCTCTAGCTCCTCCCGTGAGGAGCTTCCTGTGGCAAATCTCCAATAAGCCATTCTGAACCAAGGGGAAGCAGGATAGAGTTGATCTATGTAATTGAGGTCTTCTTTAGAAGTGGTGAACCTGTTACTCTTATAGAAAAGAAAGATGAGACCACTTTCTTCCATGAGCTGAATCATACGAGAAGCTGATCTTGATGAAAGCCCTTTCTCAAGCTCTGCATGAAGTCGCTCTGGTGCAATTTGTGAGCATCTTTGTTGTACGGAAGGTAGATTGAAGGCAGATCGGGTTTTTGTCTCCAGATCAAATCCAAGATATGCCGCAAACCGGCAGGCTCGTATCGGCCTAAGGCCATCCTCATAAAATCTTTCTTCTGCTTTTCCTACTGTTTGCAGGATTTGTTTTTGAATATCTTGCATTCCTCCGTGAGGATCAAAAAGCTCTCCTGTCAGAGGATCGTAGGCAATAGAGTTGATAGTAAAATCTCTCCTTTTCAAGTCTTCTTCTAGGCTTGTACTGAACCAAACCTGATCTGGCCTTCGAGAGTCACTATATTCTTTTTCAGATCGGAAAGTGGTGATTTCAAAAGAAAATCCTCCAAGACGTACCATAAGGGTACCATGTTGAATCCCAGTGGGGATAACCGAATGAAATATTTTCTGAACCTCTTCGGGTCTTGCATCAGTAGTGAAATCTACATCTTCTGCTTTTTTTCCCCTGAGTAGATCACGAACAGCCCCCCCTATTATATAGCATGAGAATCCAGCATCTCTTATGATATGGCAAAATTTGCATACGGCGTTGTTTTGTTTTTCTGGGAGATGATTTAGAAGATCTTTCCTGACATCATGGATAGGAGGGCTGGTTTTCTGATGTTTCAATCGTTCTTTATCCTGAGTGCACACTTCAGTCACTTAGCTTACTTTCTAAGTTTCTGCCACCTTCTTTAGGTCAAAGCCGCTTAGACCTTTGGAAATGGGAACAAGTTTTCACCTGTTTTGCTTTTTTATTGACTCTTTTGGTACGATTATTTTACTCTGCTAGCTTCATTTTGTTCCAATATGAGAAAAGATTCGTCAATGATACTTATGCTTTCTGTTCCTAATAGATTGAATTGATTAGGAATAAGTTGGGATTCATCACAAGAGGTTGCTGTGGAAGGACAGAGCTGAGGATAATCTGAACTGGTGCCGAAATACCATATGGTAGGAGACCATCCCTTATAAGCACAAGAGGTACAGGTAGCAGATCCTGCTACTGTTGGAGATTGGAGTTGTGTCTCTGTCATTCCTTCACCGTAACTATTGACTGTACCTCCCGTGATAGTCATCTCATTATTATAGTAACTATTCGTAATTGTACTACTATTCGTTCCTACAATTCCTCCAATATCATTATTACCTGCTCCTCCATCGATACTTGCTAAAGAGTAGCTGTCTAAGATCTCCATGGTGTTTGTACCAGCAATTCCTCCGATCTTATCATTCCCATCTTCTCCATTGAGAGAACTACTAAATACATAAACGTATGATATTGGGCTGCTACTTGTACCAGCAATTCCTCCGATATTATCATTCCCATTACCTCCATTTATGACTCCTGAAGAATAACTATTACGAATCTCTCCTGAATTTCCACCTATCAATCCTCCAATATTATCATTCCCAACTTCTCCGTTGAGAGTTCCTAAAGAATAGCTGTCTATTATCTCACCGCCTTGATTATTTCCTGATAGTCCTCCAATGTGGTCAGTTCCGCTTCCTCCGTTAATATTGGCAATTGAATGGCTTCCTGTAATATCTCCGAAAAAATTCCGTCCAACAATTCCTCCCATTATCTCAGTACCACTTCCACCATTGATTGTGATATTGGATTCGCTGTCTCTAATCTCTTCATTATTCTCGCCTGCGATTCCTCCAATAAAATTAGTACCTTCTTTGCCGTCCAATTTACCTTCTACATAGATATTACTTAATATCGAGCCTGTATCATTTTCTCCTAACAGAATCCCTAACTTGTCATTACCATTGTTCCCATAGATTCGAGCATTCACGATATTTATATTCCGTACATAAGCATTTGTACCTAGATTCGCAAATAGTCCGATGTCTCCATTCGTATTTGTAATATGTCTGACATAAAGATTTCTAATGGTATTTCCATTTCCCTCAAAGATACTACTGAGACTTGCAGAATTGGTTCCTAATGGTATCCAGCCGGCATTTGTTGCATTGTCTGGTTCATCCATATCATCAGGGACCCAGTTGGGATTGATCGTGTTTCCTGCGTAGCTTTCTTCTTTGGAAAAATCCAAGTTTCTAACAAGTTCATAGCCGCATAGATAAGCACTATATATCAAAATAGAACAATTGCTTGTCGCATTTTGAGGACCTCCCGTTGTCACACGAGTCCCTCCCGCTGATGTTTGATAGGCTTGTCCTGAAGGAAAATAGTTAATATGAGTTAGCATCTCAAAGTTGTATATATCAATCAATCCATCATTATCATCATCCACATCAATATCGTTTTCGCTACCATCTCCATCAATATCTGGATCCGTATCATCATTGATTCCGTCATTATCTGTATCATCGCAGGAATCACCTTCACCGTCTGAATTAGTATCTTCCTGTCCGGGGTTGTGCAATAATAAACAGTTGTCTCCTGGATTTCTTCCTTCTGCTTCATCCTTGACTTCATCATTGTCATCATCCTCATCCTCTGTTAGGTCATTGCAGCCGTCATCGTCAAAATCCGTACTACTATTACGTGTCCAGTTGATCATGCCTTTTGGGCAACTATCATTATTATCTGTGAGGAGATCGTTATCGTCATCTGTGTCGCATAGATCTCCCTCAGAGTCGTTATCGTGATTTAGTTGGTCAAAGTTCGGGATAGTAATACAGTTGTCAATACTGTCATCAATCAAATCACCATCTGTGTCAGGATTAGGCAGGGTATCATTAGGCAGGGTATTATTAGGCGGAGTATCATTAGGCAGGGTATCATTGTTATCATTAGAGAAAAAAAGTTTATAATCGTGAATTGAACCACAAGAATATGCAGATGAAGCAAACACTAAAAAAATATAAATCAGAATGAGAGTCTGTGATCTCAAGAACCTTCTTTTGTTTATATCTTTCTGTTGAAGATTTTTCTTCTTTGAATTTTTTTTATTATAATACATAATCACTTTCAATAAGTAGCTCTTAATCATAGCAGACGCAAGGAATTATAAAAGCAGAGATCATTTTAACTCATTTTTGACAAATCTACCTAGTGACTCTTGACTTATTATGGAAGCAAGCCTGATAAGTCGGGCTTATTGCTATTATAAGTAAGTAGCCATGGCTTAGCCTTTAGGGAAGTCGCTGAGAAATCGGGAGTTTTAGCTAATATTTACTAAAAAGGTGAGTCACTACTAGTAGGTATTAGCTATCGTTATAGTGAATATCTACTAAAATGGGGCGGAAACGCCTATGCAAGGAAACAAGCCTGCTGAAGCGGGCTTATTGCTATTATAAGTAAGTAGCCATGGCTTGCCTTTAGCAAAGTCGCCGAGGAATCAGGAGTTTTAGCTAATATTTACTAAAAAGAGGAGTCGCTAGTAGTAGGTATTAGCTATCGTCTTAGTGAATATTTACTAAAAACAGACGTAAACGCCTATAAATGGAAGCAAGCCTGATAAGTCGGAATTGTTGGTATTGGGAGTGGATAACAGGCTTGCTCACATAAGAACCGCCGAAAAAACAGGGAGTTTTAGCTAATATTTACTAAAAAAGTGAGCTGCCACTAGTAGGTATTAGCTATCGTCTTAGTGAATATTTACTAAAAACAGGC
>JABABJ010000143.1 GCA_014238275.1 Leptospirales bacterium
CTCTTGCGAATCTCAAGTAGCTTATGACTCAATTCTTCTCCAATTTGCCGAGGACTTGTTTTTGGTCTCCGAGATTTATCTTTCAAAGCAGTTAATTCATAGTTAGCTTTTTTCAATTTCCCAAGCCAATCATAGAAAGTCTTAGGAAGCAATCCAATTTGCTCGCAACCCAATCTTATATTTTTACTCTCCATTACACGGATGAGGTAACAGGCTTTTTTGCGTATCTTGTAATCTTTAACACCCTTTAAATTACTCTTGATTTTCTCAAGAATATCATCATAATTATTCATAAATAATTACCTCCTAATTATTATTTTTTATATGTACAACTTGTAATAGGTATCTATTTTGGCAAATAGATACCTATTACAAGTGTAATAAATGTCTATGGGTTTGATATAGATTTTATAATAAAAAGCTTGACAGTCATGAAGGATGCAACTTAGGTCTTCTAAATGCAGCATGAGGAATATCAATATCTGAATCTACTGGATCGCCTCCTCCGAGAGGGAGAAGAGCGTACGGATCGTACGGGTGTTGGAACTCAGGGGCTTTTTGGAGTCAAGATGAGGTTTTCTCTGAGGGATCATTTCCCACTTTTGACTACAAAGAAGATCCACTTTGATTCCGTGGTTCATGAGCTCCTATGGTTTTTGCGAGGAGATACCAATATTCGCTATCTTCAGGAAAATGGGGTGAAAATATGGGATGAATGGGCGGATGAACATGGTGATCTTGGACCAATTTATGGTAAACAGTGGAGAAGGTGTAGTTCTTCTAAGGGTACAGGACATGAAATCGATCAAATTGCAAAACTGGAAAAAAATCTAAGGAACGATCCCTTTAGTAGACGTCATATTCTTTCTTCTTGGAATACGGGTGAGATTGATGATATGGCTCTTCCTCCTTGTCATATACTTGCTCAGTTTTATGTTAGTCGAGCCAAGGAGCT
This sequence comes from Leptospirales bacterium, assembly GCA_014238275.1. Lineage (GTDB taxonomy): Bacteria > Spirochaetota > Leptospiria > Leptospirales > Leptonemataceae > JABABJ01. The sequence goes on from JABABJ010000143.1 coordinate 956, forward strand.
CTCATGCCAGTTTTATCAAAGAAGTGCTGATGTCTTTCTAGGCCTTCCCTTCAATATTGCGTCATATGCACTTTTATGCTGTATGATGGCAAAGGCTACAGGAATGAAGCCTTCTGAGCTTGTGTTTATGGGAGGAGATGTTCATTTATATAAAAATCATCTGGAACAGGCAAAAGAACAGCTTCAAAGGAGGACTCCTCATCCTTTTCCTTTGTTAATGCTAGGCTCTGTAGAGTCCATAGACTCTTTTCGCTATGAGCACATTCAGATTGAGAATTACAAATACCATCCACATATTAAAGCAGAGGTTGCTATCTAAAAGCTTTATATGAGGGAGGATGTTTTACAAAAACTTCTTTCTATAAAAGAAGAGAAGAATCTTTGTATATCATGCGTTCTTGCACAGTCTTTAAATGGTGTGATTGGGATTGGGGGAGACCTTCCTTGGAGTGAGCCTGAAGACCTTCGTTTTTTCGCAAAAGTCACTAAGGAGAGCTGGTTAATCATGGGAAGAAAGACTTGGAATTCTTTTGAAAGAAGTCTTCCCCGGGGGGATCTTCCCAAAGGAGTTCTTCCCAAAGGAGTTCTTCCCAAAGGAGTTCTTCC
>JABABJ010000125.1 GCA_014238275.1 Leptospirales bacterium
AGGGAAGAAATATATTACTTAATGATAGAGCAGTCAAATGTCCCGTTCGTCTAGTGGTTAGGACTCAGGATTTTCATTCCTGCAACAGGGGTTCAACTCCCCTACGGGATGCCAAAGGAGTACTCAATAGTTTCTTTTTTCTTGTCTCGATAGATTTACTAGGAAGATAGATTTACTAGGAAGATAGATTTACTAGGAAGATAGTTCGTGAAAGTAAATCGACCGAATTACTAAGTTTCATGTACATTCAGGTGCAGAAGTATGGAGGTACGTCTCTTGCAGATATAGCCTGTATCCAAAAAGTAGCAAATCGAATCAAACAAAGCTGTACAAAAGATCACAAACTAGTAGTAGTTTTATCTGCAATGGGAAATGAGACAGATCGCCTCATTGAGACTGCAAATAGAATCTACGAAAAAGCCAATGGTCGTGAAATGGACCTTCTCCTAGCTACGGGAGAAATTGTTTCAACATCTCTGATGGGAATTGCCTTAGCTCGACTGAATGTTTCGGCAGTTGCTTTAACAGGTGCTCAAGCGGGGATAGAAGTCTCTTGTGTTCATTCCAATGCACGTATCCTGAAAATCCATACGGAATATATTTTGAAACATTTCGAAAAAAAGCAGGTTTGCCTTGTGGCTGGTTTCCAAGGAAGAGATAAAGATGGTGAAATTTACACCCTTGGAAGAGGAGGAAGTGATACTTCTGCTACTGCTCTTGCTGCTGCTTTGGATGCCGAAGAATGTGAAATTTTTACGGATGTGGATGGAGTTTATACTGCTGATCCAAAGCAAGTCCATTCGGCAAAAAAAATTCCACGTATCTGTTACGAAGAAATGCTGGAGCTTGCAAGATTAGGAGCAGGGGTTCTTCATAGCCGAAGTATAGAGCTTGCATCAAGGCACAGTATTACTTTACATGTACGCTCAAGTTTCAATCATGTCACTGGGACTTTAGTTGTGTCTGAAGATCAGCTTTTAGAAAGAGCAATTGTACGTGGGGTAAGCCTCAAAATGGATGAAGGTAAAGTTTCTGTAATGAATCTTGCAGACCAGCCTGGACTTGCTGCTGGCCTCTTCGGAAAGCTTGCAGAGGCAAATCTAAATGTAAACATGATTGTCCAAAGTGCACCAGCAAAAGGATTGAATACGATCTCTTTTACTGTCATGAAAGAGCATCTAGAAGAAGCAAGGCTTCTTTCAGAAGAATTTATCTCTGAACAAAAAAGTGGGGAGATTGAGATTATCCCTGAGGTTGCTGTTGTTTCTGCTGTGGGAATTGGGATGAAGTCTCATTCTGGAGTAGCTTCCTCTATGTTTGCAGCTCTTGCAAAAATTGGCACTAATATTGATATGATTAGTACATCTGAGATTAAAATTTCTGTTGTAGTTCACCCTGATGAAGGGAATCGAGTCTTAGAAGCGATTCATCAAGCTTTTAATTTAGGGAATGAACCTTTTTGATCCAATAGGGGTATTTGACTCAGGATTAGGTGGGCTGACTGTGCTTTCCGAGTTGGTGAAAATACTTCCAAATGAGAATTTCATCTACTTGGGGGATACTGCTCGAGTTCCTTATGGTGGCCGTTCATCACATATTATTCAGCGTTATAGTCTAGAAAATACTACTTTTCTTCTGAGGCATCCAGTTAAGATGATTGTCATTGCTTGTAACACGGCAAGTGCTCATGCTGAAAAAGAAATTCGTCTTCAATGCGATTCCATTCAATACGATTCCATTCCTGTTATAGGAATGATTCAGCCAGGAGTGGACTCTCTTTTGAGAAGCACGAAAAATAAAAGAGTTGGAATTGCAGCTACAAACTCTACAATTAAGTCGAAAGCATACCAAAAACGGATTTTAGAAAAAGAACCTTCTACGTACATTTTCAGTAAACCATGTCCTCTTTTGGTTCCCTTAGTAGAAGAAGGATGGATTGATAAGAAGATCACTCGGCTTGTGATTCAAGAGTACTTTTCAGAATTTATACGAGAGGAAGTTGATACTGTTGTTCTTGGATGTACTCATTATCCTCTTCTCAAGTCTGTTGTAAAAGAAGAATTTCCTAATATAGAATTAGTTGACTCTTCTCAGGAAACAGCAGAAGAAGTAAGAAAAAGACTCAAAGAAAATGAGATAATCTCTTCTAATTCATCTTCATCTACTACATCTAAAGGAAAGGTTTCCATTTGTCTTACGGATATTACCAATCAAATGAATTATCTGGAGAGCTTTCTTGCGGGAGTAGGATTTGACGTGTTAGAAGAAGTAAGACTTCCTATAAGGGGAATAGAAGTAAAAGGTTCTGTAGGTTAAGTCCAATGTAAAAATAAGATTCTATCTACTTTTACTTTTTAAGCATTGACATGGAAAAACAGAAAAAACAACTGTCATCAGAAACAGAATTTTTACTATGGTATTGGGTGGGGTATTGGGAGATTGGGGCATTGTGACACTGGACCCTATATTAGAGAACCTATGTCAGAAATTATCAAATCCGCATTAATTCAATGTAGTCTACCTTCCCCCACGTGTGAAGGAAATATTGCAGAAATACGTGAATCAATGATCCAAAAGCACATTCCTTTCATTGAAAGAGCAGGGGAAGAAAGGGTCAAGATTCTTTGTCTTCAAGAGATTTTTACAATGCCCTATTTTTGTCCAAGTCAGGATCCAAAATGGTACTCTGCAGCAGAGTCGGTTCCAGGTCCGACAACTGAGCGAATGGCAGAATATGCAAAAAAATATCAAATGGTTCTCATCGTTCCTATCTATGAAAAAGAATCGGCAGGTTTTCTCTATAACACTGCTGCTGTCCTTGATGCAGATGGGACATACTTGGGGAAGTACCGAAAAAATCATATTCCTCATACATCTGGGTTCTGGGAGAAGTTTTTTTTTCGTCCAGGGAATTTAGGTTATCCAGTTTTTTCTACCGCCTATGCAAAGATTGGGGTTTATATTTGTTATGATCGTCATTTCCCTGATGGAGCGAGAGTTCTTGGCTTGAATGGTGCTGAGATCGTATACAATCCATCCGCTACGGTGGAAAGCCTTTCGAAGCATTTATGGAGGCTGGAGCAACCCGCTCATGCAGCAGCGAATGGCTATTTTATGGGATGCGTCAATCGAGTTGGAATAGAGAAGCCATGGGAGATCGGTCGGTTTTATGGAAACTCCTATTTCACTGATCCACGAGGACATATTATCAAAGAGGCCTCAGAAGATCAAGATGAGCTTCTTGTGGCAGATCTAGATCTAAACATAATAGAAGAGACGCGAGCAGTCTGGCAATTTTATAGAGATCGTAGGCCAGAAACTTATCATCCTCTTATATCTTTATAGGAGATTAGGATATTATGACAGAGTTTTGATGACTATATGAAACTCTTGATTTTTGAATCGTTACAAGAAAAACAAAAATGACAATCCAAACCAATCTGCTAAGTACTGATCAGTATCGGGAGAATTTTTCTGATATTCATCCTCCATTTCAAGATGAACAGGCTGCCATAAAAGAAGCAGATCGATGTCTTTATTGCTACGATGCTCCTTGTATTCGTTCTTGTCCTACAGCTATAGATGTTCCTAAGTTTATCAAACAAATTTCTTCTGGAAATATCAAAGGCTCTTCTCATACGATTCTTTCTGCCAATATTTTTGGAGCTGGATGTGCTAGAGTATGTCCTACTGAAAAACTTTGTGAGTCTTCTTGTGTGATGAATGACCTGAAAGAAAAACCAATTTCTATTGGTCGTCTCCAGCGCTACTCTACAGATCGAGCAATTCAAAAGGGATGGAAGCTTTTTTCGAGACAACCATCTTGTGGGAAAAAAGTAGCTATAATAGGAGCAGGACCTGCTGGATTGAGCTGTGCCCATAGTTTAGCGAGAGAAGGAGTTGAGGTAGATATCTATGAGAAAGATATGGAAGGAGGAGGTTTGATGAGGTTTGGGGTTGCAGGCTATAAGATCGATCTTGAGTTTTGTCGAAAGGAAATGGACTTTATCACTTCACTAGGAGGAATCCATCTCAAGTACGGAATGACCTTTGGAAAGGACATCTTTCTGGAAACTCTAAGACAAAACTACGACTCTATATTTATAGGGATTGGCCTTTCTTCTTCTCCAAGGCTCTCTATAAAGGGAGAGGAACTAGAAGGAGTGATTGATGCGTCCAAGCTGATTTATAGGATTCGTTTTTCAGATGATCCTAAGGAACGATCTCTCATTTCTATAGGAGAAAAGGTAGTTGTTATTGGTATGGGAATGACTGCGATTGATGCTGCAAGGCAATGTCTAAGGCTTGGATCTTCTCAAGTGACTCTTTTATATCGAAGGACAAAGTACGAAATGCCATCTACAGAAAAAGAAATGGAAGAGGCTCTTCAGGAGGGTTGTAGAATACTTTTTCTCGCTTCTCCTATGGAGATACTAGGAGAAAATTCTAAGGTATCGTCGATAATCTGTCGTAAGATGAGACTTGGAAAGGATGATGGTTCGGGAAGGAGAGCATCTATTCCCATGGATGAAACGTTTGAGATAGAAGCGGATATGGTGGTAAAGGCTTTAGGGAGTCTTCTTCCAAGTCAAGATTTTATTTCAGATGATTTGATGATTCCGAATATGAACAATGGAAAGATTCTCGTTGATTCACACAAACAAAGCAATATACCTGGAGTCTTCGCTGGCGGCGACTGTATCAATGGTGGGAAAGAGGTAGTTGACTCTGTAGAAGATGGAAAAATAGCAGCAAAAGCTATGCTTACTTATATATCATGCCAACCCTAGAGACAAGTTTTCTTGGAGTCCAATCCCCTAACCCATTTTGGGTGGCATCTTCTCCCCTAGCTGACAAAAAAATCAACGTGACCCGAGCATTTGAAGCAGGGTGGGGAGGTGTCGTTTGGAAAACTATAGGTGAAAAGGTCACAAACACATCATCTCGATATGCTTCTATGGATCAGCATAGTGAAAAGGCTATAGGCTTCAGCAATATTGAACTTATTTCAGATCGCCCTCTGGAAGATAACCTAAGAGAGGCCTCTCAAATCATTCAGGAATGGCCAGACCGTGCTGTAGTCCTTTCTCTTATGGCAGCAACGAAACGTGAGTCGTGGAAAGAGTTGGTAAAAAAGGCTGAGGATACGGGATGTCATGCCTTAGAATTGAATTTTGGCTGTCCTCATGGAATGAATGAGAGAGGAATGGGCTCAGTAGTGGGGCAAGACCCTGAGATTGCATCCATGATAACAGAATGGGTGGTGGAAGCTAGCTCTCTTCCTGTCGTTGTGAAACTTACACCAAATGTCCATTCTGTTGTTCCTGTGGGAAGAGCTGTGGTTCAGAAGGGGTGCAGTGGGCTTTCTCTGATCAATACAATCCAGTCCGTGATGGGAGTAGATTTAGATACATTTATTCCATATCCGAGAGTGGGAGAGCAATCTGCTTTTGGAGGTTATTCTGGTCCAGGGGTGAAACCTATCGCTTTGAAAATGATTGCAAGCATTCGACAAGATCCAGTCACATCGAGAGTTCCTGCCTCTGGGATGGGAGGAATCAGTAATTGGAGGGATGCTGCAGAGTTTCTTCTTCTTGGAGCTTCGAATGTTCAGGTCTGTACGGCTGTGATGAAATACGGATTTCGGATCATCGAAGATATGTGTGAAGGCTTGTTAAACTGGATGGAGGAAAAGGGATTTGCAAGCGTTCAGGATTTTCAGGGTAAATCGGTAGATAAAATTACCGATTGGGAAAATCTTGATTTGAACTACCATGTTATAGCATCGATTGATCAGGAAAAATGTATCAACTGCGGGATTTGTTATATAGTATGTGAAGATGCTTCTCATCAATCCATACGAATGATTCGCGATGAAAGCTCTTCCAGTCCCAATCGCTATGAGATCATAGAGGAAAAGTGTATAGGGTGTAATCTTTGTCAAATAGTTTGCCCTGTAGAGGGTTGCATCACAATGTACGAAAATCGAAGGGGACCCCCGCTCACTTGGAAAGATCTACAAAGGAAGTAGATCTTCCTGTTCTTTGATTCATCATACTTCTTTACTAAGAGAGCGAGTCGAGAGAAATAGTTTTTGAAGGGATTCCATCACTCGTTTTGTTCCGATTGCTTTGGCTTGAAGAGGACTCAAGGAATCCCTGTTCCGTTTGTTATAAATCTCAGCCTGTCTTCCCGTATAACGAAGAAAGCCGTATTTTAGAAAGAGTTCTGGGATGCTGATCTTTTTTTGTAAAGCAAGTTTGATTTGTTTTCGACAATCGTGGATCAATGGATGATCAAATTGGCAAAGCTGAGGAGCCTTCTCCCAAAGACTCTTATGTAGCCCTTTTCTTTCAGGAAGGGAGCGTATGAGCTTGGCTCGTTCCGATGGACGGCTTGCTTGGATGGAAGCCTCCAAGATAGCTCCCTGTGGATTAATTTGGAAGGTCTTAACTTGGCAACGGGAAATACTATCTTCAAACCAACGATGATATAGATTCAGGACATAATCGTTTAACACTTCTCCTCCTTCTACCGATTTAGTGGGGAAAGTATATCTTTTCTGAATGATCTTTTCAATGATTCCAGCAAGTCCTTTTGTTCGATTCACTTGGATTAGCCTTTGTTCTGTATGATAGGTCCCATTACTGTGTATCTTTCGTTCTGTGTAGGATTGATCCAAGCCGCAGAGAAGAATAGGGCTACATCCCATGTTCCTGAGAAGATCAAATCCTGAGGTTGCGACAGAGCCTCCTGATTGGAGATGTCCTACGGTTCCGTGTATACTTTCGGCTAACTCAGTACCTGGAGTTGTTTCTCGTTTAGAATTTCCGTCAAACCCACTGCTGATTTTTGCTGTTGTAGAAAAGATTACCTTGCCTAGCTGAGAGTTTCGAAATACTGAAGGATTGGAAGAAAGATCAGCAAAGAGGATGATCTCTCTCAAGTCTACTCCCAAGAAGGCAAAGAGAGTCTGAGGCTGTGCATCGAGAGTAATTACAGCATGGGGTTGAATATCATTTTTGAGTAGGGTCTTGAGGGCTGTATCTACACAGAGAATGAAAGCTCTTTCTTTTAGAAGACGAAGATCTCCTAGGCTTTGATCCAAGGAAGGACCTGCCGCAACCAGCACTCCTGGAATTCCCTGAAGTACTTCATGATAAGATTTGATTGTGTAGGAATTCGCACCTTCCGAGGCAAGAGGAGGGAGATATTGAGAATTGAGCATGATATTTTGAATCCATAGCTTTTCAAATTCCATTCTCGTGAGAAGATCTGAAATGCGAGCTTTGATTTGATCTCTTATAAAATTTTCTGTTTCTCTATAGTGTTTAGGAGCCAAACGGATGGATGGACGATGATAAAGAACTCTAATTCCAGATAGTCGTTCTACAGGAAGAGAATCCAGATATACGTGAAGAGTCTCTTGAAGCAAGGGACCGCAGAAAAGATGGCAACAAGGTCTTTCCAAAAAAGAAGCCATTGCCCTACTTTTTTGGCAGAGAAGAGAAGCAAGCTCCAGATGAGCATCAATTGCAATACATATCTGATTTTTTTGGAGCCTTTTTAAGATTTCGGGAAGGACTCCAGGTGCTCCTAGACCAAGAAGGACGATCATTTCTGAGTCCTTCCAGTCTGTCCGAGATGCTCCTTCCTTCTCATCAAGAACAAGAAGTATATCACGCCTAGGGTTTTGAGGTGATGTAAGAGCTAGTCTCCTTCCTTTGATATGATGGAAGGCTAAGGGATAAGAGTCTTCCTTAGCTTCAAGTTCAAAGAGAGAGGAGGGAGAGCTTTCAAAATAAACTCTCAGATAGGGTTTATTCCTGAGAATACTTTCTTTTTTTGCAAGAGTGATCAACGATAGTTTATTTTCGGTATCTTAAAGAAAAGTAAGAACAAGGATTTTTGAGTATTTTACGAAACTTGCAGAGAGTATTCACTCTCATCTTAGTCAATATTTACTTTCCAGAGAGAGTGCAACTTAGGTTTTATATAGTTTTTTCTGCTTTTTCACAAAAAAATAATAAGAAATACTTGACATAAAATACTTTCTTATACGCATTTTCCACTGTGCCTTGTTTTTGGCACAATGGATGAAACATGAAGAATACAATAAAGGGATTATAGCTACTTTTACGATGATATTTCTATCTTCCTGTGGCCCGCTCATCCATCCTTTGGATGACTCTTAAATATCTGCTATTTTTCAATGAAATATCGTTGCCTAAAAAGAAGCCTTAACGGAAGAAGGAGAAATTATGACATATGATCATATTATCCCTCCTGAACGAGGGAATGCTATTACAAAGGATTCTTCCCATGGGAAGTTGAAGGTACCTGATAATCCCATAATCCCATTTATTGAAGGAGACGGGATAGGAAGAGATATATGGCGAGCGTCAAAGAAAGTCTTTGATAGTGCAATAGAGAAATCCTACGGGACAAAACGAAAGGTCGAATGGTTTGAGGTTCTTGCAGGTGAAAAGGCCTATCAAAAACTCAAGGATGTTTATCGAGATGAACTATCGAATGCTTGGCTTCCTCCCGATACAATTACCGCCTTTCGAGAGTATTTAATAGGAATCAAGGGACCCTTAACGACTCCTATAGGGGGAGGAATACGATCTCTCAATGTTGCACTTCGCCAAAAGCTGGATCTCTATGTCTGTCAAAGACCTGTTCGATGGTTTCAAGGGGTCCCCAGTCCTGTCAAGGAGCCAGAAAACATCAATATGGTTATTTTTCGAGAAAATACTGAGGATATCTATGCAGGAATTGAGTTTCAAGAGGGGAATATGGAGTCCTCTCAATTCTACCAATGGATTCAAAGTACATTCCCAGAAAAGGCACAAAAGATACGATTCCCATCTTCGACAGGATATGGAATCAAGCCCATTAGCCGTGAGGGGACGGAGCGTCTCGTGAGTGCTGCAGTAGACTATGCGATTCAAAATCAACGAAGCTCTATCACCCTCGTTCATAAGGGAAATATCATGAAATATACGGAGGGTGCCTTTCGTGAGTGGGGTTACAATCTAATAAAGACAAAGTATAACGGAACCCTCTTAGATGGAGGTCCTTGGATGACTATCAAAGCCGACGGTCGTGAAATTATTGTTAAGGATGCGATTACAGATGCCTTTCTCCAGCAGATCCTTACTCGCCCAACTGAATATGACGTGATTGCAACGATGAATCTAAACGGGGATTATATTAGTGATGCCTTAGCAGCTCAAGTGGGAGGGATTGGAATTGCACCTGGAGGGAATATCAACTATCAGACAGGGACAGCTATCTTTGAAGCAACTCATGGAACTGCTCCCAAATATGCGGATCAAGATAAAGTAAACCCTGGTTCTGTAATCCTTTCTGGAGAGATGATGCTTCGCTATATGGGATGGGATGAGGCGGCAAATAGAATACTTTCTGCAATGGACAAAACCATTGCATTGAAAAGAGTCACCTATGATTTTGAAAGATTGATGGAAGGGGCAAGACTTCTCAAATGTTCTGAATTTGGAGACGAATTGATTGCTAATATGTAAAAAGGAAGGCAATCCCTCCTTTCCTCTCCCTAAAAAACCCAAAAACCAAAGACCCTAAAATCCCAGCAAATTTGTTATGCTTCGGTATGTAATCCTATTGTGGATGTGATATGTTCCTAAAGCCTCCTTGCAGACTCATCCTTCTCCTTGTTTGTGCATATAGCCTTGCTATCAACTGTCGCAGGAAAAGTCCTTTGCCCGAAGCTCTTAGGGTTTTTGGAGAGGGACTTGGTACTTTTTTTTCTATTCAAGCCTACCCGAATCTACCTCTTACAAGAGAGGAAAACGAGAGAGAGAAGGCTGCCATTCAAGCAGAGCTTTTGCAGATGCTTTCTAAGATAGATCAGATTTTCTCAAATTGGAGAAAAGACAGTGAAGTGCAGCGATTCAACAGGCGTCGAGAAAGATCCTTTATTTCTATTTCAGAAGACCTATGGAAGGTAGTTCATGAAGCGAAAAATATACATAAGCTAAGTTCAGGAGCATTGGATCCAGGACAAGAGGAGCTTTTTTGGCTATGGGGATTTGGAGGAAATACAGAAGAGGCGGGGAAAAGGGTTTTGAAAAGAGTTCCAGAGGAAGAGGAAATTCAGATCTTTCTCAAAAGAGGAGGGATGGATCAAATTGCACTAAGCCCTCCCCAAAGGAATGGCTCCAGACTTCTAAGAAAGCTCAATCCGTATGTACAACTAAATTTATCTTCTCTTGCGAAGGGCTATGCAGTAGATCAAGCAGCCAAAATACTCCAAAAAAGAGGATTTGACTCCTATACTGCAGAGATTGGAGGAGAGCTTAGGATAGGAGGAGCCAAGCCAAATGGTCGTAAATGGATGATTGGAGTGGAAAAGCCAGAGTATCAGGACACACGAACTATATGGAAGCGTCTTCTTTTAGAAAATATAGCCGTTGCAGGTTCTGGTAATTATCGAAACTACTTCACTCAATCTGGGAAACGATATTCTCATATCCTTGATCCTCGAACGGGTTATCCAGCCCAATCATCTCTTGCTGCAGTAAACGTTGTTGGTCCTTCCTGTATGCGAGCAGATGCCTTGAGTACGGCACTCATGCTCTTGAATCTTAAAGAGGGAAAAAAAATCATAGAAAACCTGCCCAAATACGAAGCCCTTTGGATTGAAAGGGTAAATGGAAAGAAATCAGACTTCCAAACCTTGATGAGCACGGGAATGAAATCTTTCTTGATACAAGAAAGATAGTGCAAAAGACCAAATCATATAAGTGAAAGACAAGACCTCAAAAATAGTAGATATTCACTATTTCCATAGTCAATATTAGCTATGCCCTTGGGTCATTTTTAGTAAATATTGCCTATTTTTATAGTAGATATTGACTACTTCCATAGTTAATATTAGCTATGCCCTTGGGTCATTTTTAGTAAATATTACCTATTTTTATAGTAGATATTCACTATTTCCATAGTTAATATTAGCTATGCCCTTGGGTCATTTTTAGTAAACATTGCCTATTTTTATAGTAGATATTGACTAGGTTGCCACAGGAGGGGGTACTAAGATTTATTTCTATTCTAGGGCTGGGTCATCTCTTCTGGCTTGACCAAACGATCAAAGTCTTCCTCGCTTAGGAGCCCTAGTTCCACCCCTGATTCCTTTAATGTCTTTCCTTGGGAAAAGGCGTGTTTTGCAATTTTGGCAGCATTGTCATAGCCAATGTGTGGATTCAGAGCCGTGACAAGCATGAGAGAACGCTGTAGATGACTTTCTATGTTTTCTTTATTTGCTGTAATTCCTTTGACACAGTTTTCATAGAAACTAAGGCAACAGTCTCCCAAAAGGCGAATGGATTGAAGTACATTATGGATGATCAAAGGCTTATAGACATTGAGTTCAAAGTTTCCTGAAGCTCCTCCCACATTGACCGCAACATCATTTCCAAGGACTTGGGCACAAACCATCGTAACAGCTTCACATTGAGTTGGATTTACCTTCCCAGGCATAATCGAGGAACCTGGTTCATTTGAGGGAATAGAGATCTCTCCAATACCACAGCGAGGACCACTCGCAAGCCAACGTATATCATTTGCAATTTTCATCAAATCACAGGCTATGGTTTTTAGTACCCCATGAAACTCAACTAAAGGTCCATGGGAGGCAAGGGCTTCAAATTTATTCGGAGCTGATACAAAAGGAAGACCGCTGATCTCTCTTATTTTTGTTGCTGCCAGTATTGCGAATCGAGGATGAGTATTGAGTCCCGTACCAACAGCAGTACCTCCCAAAGCAAGCTCATAGATACCGGGGAGAGTCCTTTTGAGGCGGCTCATCCCGTTTTGAATCTGAGATGTGTAGGCAGAAAACTCCTGTCCTAAAGTAAGAGGAACTGCATCCATGAGATGAGTACGTCCAATTTTGATAATGTCGGTAAAATCCCTTGTCTTTTCTTGCAAGCCTTCTTTGAGTTTCATGAGGGAAGGTAAAAGAAATCTTTCTGTCTGCTCTGCAGTTGCAATATGCATAGCTGTAGGGAAGGTATCGTTGGAGCTTTGACTACAGTTTACATGATCATTTGGATGAATTGGTTTTTTACTCCCTAGTACTCCTCCTGATATTTCAATAGCTCTGTTCGCAATAACCTCGTTGGTATTCATATTGGTCTGTGTTCCACTTCCTGTCTGCCAAACTGAAAGAGGGAAACTAGAGTCAAGTTTTCCCTCTATTACCTCATCAGCTGCTTTAGAAATGATCTGGCTCAATTCATTGGGAAGTCGATCGAGTTCATGGTTCGCAAGGGCTGCTGCCTTTTTTAGGATGCCAAGGGATCGAATCATCTCTCGAGGGAAAGTTTCCAGACCGATCTTGAAATTCATTAAAGATCGCTGGGTCTGTGCTCCCCAGTAGGAAGAAGAGGGTACTTGAACAGAACCCATTGTATCATTTTCAGAGCGATAATCTGTCATTTCAAAATATTATATCAACTACCATCATCATTTTCCTGAATGCTCTTAGCTGTCAAGCCATCATTGTACCTCTTTTTTTTTCTCTGCAAAATCAAATCCAAAATTAGGACAAAAAAAATAGTAGATATTTAAAGACTAGAGCCATCCAACTGTTTTTTGAAAACATAAAAAATAGGAGGATGACTCATGGCAAAAGTCAACTTGATAGTCCGTAAGGCTATCGAAAAAGGATTGGATGATGGAAAGAGTTATAGAAAAATTGCAAAGGAAAGATCAGGACTATACAGGAAGCAATCTACGCTAAAGCGTGACTGTTGATATTAGGAGATCGGGGCGGGCACGGATGCCCGCCTCATTTTCGGAGCCATGAAGCTCCGCAAAATGTGAGCAAAAACAAGGTCTCCTTCTTTTTGCGTCCCTAAGTTGTGCCACGGACGGCACAACTTAGGGCTTATAAATGCTTTTAGCTTAAAAAAATAGTTGCTTGTGTAGAGTGTGCTTTTTTATGCTACAAAGTGTTCTATCAGAGGGCTTGGCTTTTCTATGTTGTCACACCCCCTGGCTATAGTTAGGAGACTGGAATTGCCTTTATGGACGGGAAATCGCTGGATTTGACTCAAGACAAGCTGGAAAAGCTTAAAGCTCTGTTACCGGAGGTCTTTGTCGAAGACAAGCTGGATTGGGAAAAGCTACGAGCTAGCCTAGAAGAAAGCCATTTTGCCGAGTTTGGAGATGAGCGTTATGTCCTCAACTGGGCCGGTAAATCTGAGGCCTTTCTAAAGCTCCAAGAGCCGAGCAGTGCAACCCTCGTACCGTGCAAAGAGGAATCGGTCAATTTTAACAAAACAGAACATCTCTTCATCGAAGGTGAAAACTTAGAGGTATTGAAGGCCCTGCAACGCTCTTATTTTGGCAAAGTCAAGATGATTTACATCGACCCTCCTTACAACACTGGTAAGGATTTTATTTACAACGACAAGTTTGCCGAAGACCGCGAGGATTACTTACAGAGCGTTGGTGACAAAGATGGCAATGGTTTTAAGATCAATGGCAACCTAACACGCAATATCAAAGAGGGCGGACACTTTCACTCCAACTGGCTTTCCATGATGTATCCACGTCTCTACCTCGCACGCAATCTTTTACGTGAAGATGGAGTCATCTTTGTTTCCATAGACGACAACGAAGTGCACAATCTACGTTTAATTATGAATGAGATTTTTGGGGAAGAGAATTTTCTTGCCTTAATTAGCTGGCAGGGGATGGATACTATTAAAAATGATGCAAGGCATTTCTCAAATAATTGTGAATTCATTCTTTGCTTTGCAAAGAACCTTGAAGAGTCGACTATAAGAGGTTTCAAAAGAACAGAGAAGCAAAAAGAGCCCTATAAAAATAGAGATGATGATTCCCGTGGGCCTTATCTTTTAACTCCCTTACATGCCAAAACTGGTACAGAAAATAACATTTACGAATTTCGTTTTCCAAATGGACAGATATGGAAGCCCCCAAAAGGGACCTATCCTAGGTTCTCCATAGATACATTGAAAAAACTCTTAAAGTCAGAACGTATTTGGCTTGATCCCAAAGGTGAAAAAATTCCTCAAAGAAAAACATATTTGTCAGAGGTTAGTGATCGGACTCGTCCCTGCACTTTCTGGTCCCATAAAAATTTCGGCAGTACACGACAGGCTAATGCTGAACTTCGTGAGCTTATAGGCAGAGGGGCTTTTGATAATCCCAAGCCCATCACGCTTGTTCGCTTTATTATTGATTTAGTCGCTATGGATGACTCCATCATCCTCGACTTTTTCTCCGGCTCTGCTACCACTGCCCATTCTGTCCTGGACTTGAACAAAGAAGATGGTGGCAATCGCAAATTTATTATGGTGCAAATGGCGGAGCCTTGCGAGGAAAAATCTGAATCTTACAAAGCTGGCTACAAAACCATCGCTGACATAGGCAAGGAACGCGTTCGACGAGTGATTCAAAGCATCAAGGATGAGGAGAAGCTTGCACTAGACAATGGGAATGGCAAACAAGACTTGGGTTTTAGAGCATTTAAGCTCCAAGACTCCAATTTCAAGAAGTGGCGAACAAAAATCAAAGACGCCCATGAGCTTGCGGAACAGTTGAAAATACATGTGGATCCTGTGAAAAAAGGAAGTAAAACTGAGAACATTCTCTATGAACTTTTACTCAAGTCTGGCCTAGAGCTCACTGCCAAAATTGAAAAGAAGGGCAAGGTGTACATCATCAATGATAATGAGTTGGCTTTACTTTTAGAAAGCGTTTCTCCAAAAGACATAAAGATAGCAATGGAAGCCAGACCGCAAAAAATCATAGCCTTGGATCGCTTGTTTAACGGAGGAGATCGAAAGGATCAGCTCAAAAACAATACGCACATACAAATGAGAGACGAAGAGATAGATTTTGAAACGGTGTAAAATTGGGTAGAATGAAACTCCACTTTGACTCCAATCAACCCTATCAGCTAGCTGCCATCGATAGTGTGCTGAAGATATTTACAGGTCAGCCGCGTACTTCTGACAATCTTGATTTCTCCTTAGCTCCTGATAACCCAAGCAATGAACTGGGCATTGCCAATGTACTCATTCTTGAGGAGAAGGGAATGCTGGCCAATCTACAGTTAGTGCAGAAGGAGGAAGGACTGCCGGTTTCCTCCAAATTGGATGGGATGCATTTTTCCATTGAAATGGAAACAGGTACGGGAAAAACCTATGTATATCTGCGTACGATTTACGAACTGAATCAGAGTTATGGCTTCAAAAAATTCGTTATCGTTACCCCTTCCATTGCCATACGTGAAGGAGTTTTGAAAAACCTAAAAATTACCCATGACCATTTTCAGAAGTTGTACAACAAAGCTCCCATTAACTTTTCTGTCTACGATACCAAACGCATCTCATCCTTAAGGAATTTTTATCTTAATAATTCCATTGAAATACTTGTGATCAACATCGATTCCTTTGCCAAAGATGAAAATGTAATCAACCGCTCGAACGACAAGCTAATGGGTAAGAGACCCATTGAGTTTATCCAAAATGCCCACCCCATTGTCATTGCGGATGAGCCCCAAAACATGGAAACAGAAAAAAGGCAAAAGGCAATCCAAAACCTCAGTCCTTTATGCACCCTACGTTATTCAGCTACCCATACCAAGCGTTATAACATGCTCTATCGTTTAGATCCTGTGCGTGCATACGATTTAGGGCTAGTCAAGCAGATCGAAGTAGACTCCATCGTCACAGCAAACGATTTTAATCAAGGCTATATCCATCTGGAGAGCTTTCAACCAATGAAAACACGCATTTTTGTGAAACTCAAAATTGATGTAAATGATAAGGATGGAGTAAAGCGTAAGGTGGTCAAAGTAGGCTTGGGAGATGATCTATACGAGCTTTCTAATCAAAGAGAAATTTACAAAGATGGTTATATTGTCAATGAGATAGATTCTGGTGAAGGATTTGTAAAGTTTTCAAGCGGCACCACACTCTGGCAGGATAAGCCCTTGGGTAGCTTTCAAGATGAGATCATGCAAGCACAAATCAAGAAGACAGTCCAAGAACACTTTGCAAAAGAAAAGAGACTTATAGCCAAGGGCATCAAGGTGCTTTCGTTATTTTTTATTGATCGAGTTGCTCATTACCGTAGTTACGATGAAGCAGGTCAGGTCGTAAAAGGTAAGTTAGCACGGTGGTTTGAAGAGGCTTACGATGAGGTGTCTGCTAAACCAGAGTACAAAGACTTAGTACGCCATAAAGTAGAGGAAGTCCACAACGGCTATTTTTCACAAGATAAAGGACGCTGGAAAGATACGAAGGGAAACACAAAGGCAGATAATGATACCTTTAAGCTTATCATGCGGGATAAAGAGCGGCTACTCTCTACAGATGAACCACTGCAATTTATTTTTAGCCATTCCGCCTTGCGAGAAGGTTGGGACAACCCCAATGTCTTCCAAATATGCACTCTGAATGAAACCCACTCGGACTTAAAAAAGAGACAAGAAATAGGTCGCGGCCTGCGTCTTGCCGTCAATCAGGATGGTTATCGAGTACAGGATAAATCAATCAACTGCTTAACTGTGGTAGCCAATGAATCTTACGAAGATTTTGCAAATAAACTACAAACAGAAATTGAAAGTGAATGCGGCGTATCTTTCGGCGATCGTGTAAAAAGGAAAGAGGATAGGAAAACTGTACGCTACCGTAAAGGCTTTCACTTAGATGAAAAGTTTAAAGGAATTTGGGACAGAATCAAAGCTCAAACGACCTATAAAGTAGAATACAGCACAGAAAAATTAGTGGAACGTGCCGCTGAAGCTGTTGAGAAAATGCCTCGAATAGAGCCTGCAAAAATCAAAACAACGAAAATGGCATTACAGCTATCTCCCCAAGGTTTAACATTCCAGGTGAGGGCATCTTCTGCAACTGAAGTTCATAACTCCATGAGTATACCAGATTTACTTTTTTATCTTCAAAAAAGAACGGGGCTTAGTCGTTCTACTATTGCAGGAATTCTATTGCGATCGAAGCGGTTAAATGATGTACTACTTAACCCACAACTTTTTCTGGATTACAGCTTGTCTTCCATTCAAGATCAAATCGCGGAATTTATGGTAGATGGAATTAAATATGAGAAAATGGGAGATAAAATATATGAAATGCACCTATTCCAAGAGTATGATATTCATATCAATGAGTTAGTCTTTAAAATCAAGAAACAAGCCAAGACTATATATAATGAACTTGTGCCTTTGGATTCTAAAATTGAGTGTGACTTCGCAAAGGAATGCGAAGAGAGGGATGATATAAAGTTCTATTTCAAATTACCATTTTGGTTTAAAATCAAAACTCCAATTGGAAACTATAATCCTGATTGGGCTTTAACTAAAAAAAATGAAAAAACCGTTTACTTTGTTACCGAGACAAAATCGAAAAACCAAGAACTCCGTGATAGTGAAAAAAGAAAAATAAATTGCGGCAAAGCACATTTCAAAAATTTTCCTGAAGTAGAGTACAAAGTTATTAGCAAGACAAGTGAATTATAAAAAATACTATCTTCCTAAATACTATCACTTATACATCATTGACAGCTACTATACCTCTAGTTCGTACAGTTCATTAAGTGTTTAGCTCTCATATCAAACAGTTTCATACGTAGAGCATATCAAACCCATAGAAATAAGTAACATATAAGCTTACTAAAAGCGGGGTTTTAGCTAATATCTACTAAAAACAGGTGTCTCTACTGGCTAAATCAATCTCAGATTAGGACAAGCGTAGACTTCACAAGCAGTCCTTCCGTTCAATGAAACTCTATGCATGTTATTTAATTTCGCTGCATATTTGTAAACATCTTTTTGTGTTAGGGTTCGAGCATCGGTGTTAAGAGGTAGATACTTTCTCAATACACCATTTGTCTGTTCTACCAAGCCTTTCTGATATGGCTTACCTGCATCGCAAAAATAGAAGACTGTATTCAACATTCTTTGCATATCTTTGAAGCCTCTATTTTCACTTCCTCTGTCGCAAATGATTGCCTTAATAGTATCTACTCTCGAGAACAAAAACCTACAGGCTTTTTGAATAGTCTCTGCCTTAAGATCATATACCAGCTTCGCCATGACCTTCTTGGAAAAAGTCTCTACAGCTACAAAAATATAACCATTTTTTATATAGGCAATATCTATTTGCCATATACCAAAAGACTTCTTAATGTCAGTGTCCATTGCATGTATAGACCTTCCATAATACCTCTTATGAGCCTTAGAACGGTGTCTAAACCCCTTTCTCTTGCGTTTCTTGGGCAAATAGCGATACCAATAACGATATGCATGCCCTTTTATATTTGCAAAATCATTTACCAGTTTATAGATACTTTCATGCGATATTTGAAGGTCTTTCCGATTTGGATATATTTTCTTTAGATATAAAGATATATCCTTGGGAGAACGCCTATCTTTTACCAGTAGTTTACCTACAATGTGCAATAGCTCTGTCTGTAGAAATTTCCTTCGTGTTTTATTTTTTCTTTTAGCTCTTTCTCTGTTTATAAAGTCTGCAAGTACAGGATTATAAGTGTCATGTGCACACCAATGAGCATACCTATATTGATTTATCTCGTAACTTACAGTGCTCTTTGAGACACCTATTTCCTCCGCAATTTTTCTATAACTTTTTCCATCCCTCAATCCTTTTTCGATAGCCTTACGGACTATCAAGTTGACTTTTACCATGAGTCATCCTCCTATTTTTTATGTTTTCAAAAACAGTTGGATGGCTCTAGTCTGTAAATATCTACTTTTTTTATTTTTGTCCTAATTTGGATTTGATTTAGCAAATAGACTTTGTTTTGAAAGATTTTTTTCTTGTGTCTCTACTTGAAAATAAATCTTTGGCTTTGTGATTCGAAAAGTTCCCTTGGAACCAAAAACCAGTCTTTCTGTTTATGAAGCTATCCCAGAATATCAATCTGCGGTAAGCGATTTGAAGGCAGAGTTCTCAGGGAAGGCTCATCTTTTTCGAGATAGGACGATATGGATGGTAAACTCAACAGATCAAGGGGGAGGGGTAGCAGAAATGCTTCCAGGAGTTATTACCATTTTGCGAGATCTTGGTTTCTCAGTAGAATGGGCTGTGATTCACACAAAAGAAGAAGCTTTTTTTCATCTCACCAAGAAAATTCATAATATGATTCACGGGGGAGGGAGTGATTCTTCAGGTGCTTCTTTGATTTCCGAAGAAGAAAAAAGGATATATGAAAATGTTAACCGTGAGAATGCTGATTCTTTTCGCTCCCTCCTTAAGAAAAAGGATATACTGATTGTACATGACCCTCAACCAATGGGGATGGGTTCTCTTCTCTCTCGCGAGCTTTCCCTCCCTTCTTTTTGGAGAAGTCATATTGGAACGGATATTGAAAATGAATCAACGCTCAATGTTTGGAAATTCTTAGAAGCCTACTCCGATGGATATGAGCATGGTGTTTTTACAGCTCCTGAATATATACCCTCCTTTTTTGCAAAACGAGCCTCTTTGATTCATCCAGCGATCGATCCTCTGTCTCGTAAAAATCGTCCTCTTTCTCCTCATCGCCTTTCAGGAATTCTCAACAATAGCTCGATAGAAAGATCTGAACATCCTGTTCTTACGCCAGACTTTTCCTTTCCTGCGAAGAGGCTCCAGCCGGACGGCTCCTTTCAAAACGCTTATCTTCCCGAAAGCACAGGATTAATGTTCCGTCCCATTATTACTCAAATATCAAGATGGGATCGATTGAAGGGTTTTCAACCCCTCGTAGAGGCTTTTGTAATCCTAAAAAAGAAAGTTCAAGATACTAAGCAGAAGTTTAATGTCCTAGAAAAAAGACGCCTACAACTTATGAGGCTAGTCATAGCAGGACCAGATCCTAGCTCTATACAAGATGACCCTGAAGGGAAGGAGGTACTATCTGAGCTGATCCATTTTTATTGTGCATTGGAGCCCTCTTTGCAGAAGGATATTTCCTTTTTTGCTCTTCCAATGGATTCTCTTGAACAAAATGCCTTGATTGTCAATTCTCTCCAAAGATGTTCTACCATCGTGGTACAAAATTCTTTTCAAGAAGGTTTTGGTCTTACGATAACAGAGGCAATGTGGAAGGAGAAACCGATTCTTTCGACTCATGCGGTGGGTCCTCGCCAACAGATACGAGATCATCAAGACGGTAGGCTGGTCCATCATCCTGATGATCCTCAGGAAATAGCCCAAGTTCTTGAAGAGATGCTCAAAGATTCTCATCAAAGAACTTTGTATGGAGAAAGTAGCCATCACCGAGTATATCAGGATTTTCTTGTATTTCGTCAGGTTATGAAATGGATAAGGGTTTTGTCTGAATCCCCTCAAGTAGCAGGCTGATAAATGAGACCTTATAATATATATATAGCCTACTAGAAACCCTCAGGATAACAGTTACGGCATCCCCTGAGCATAAGTTTCAGGGGATTTTTGCGAGGCTCAGAGACGGCGAGTACATGTTCATCGATCGGAACCTCCTTTTGGCATACAGGACAGCTTCTTTTCCGCTTTCCCTCAGGGTAGCAATGTAGACATCCCTTGATCCTTGTGTAATGTGCAAGATCAGCAATTTCTGTTCGATTGGAGCGAACTTTTTGGCCCTGATAAAGAAGGATTCCACAAATAGGACACTTTCCTTTTGCCTTCCTTTTTGGGGTGTGTTTAGTATTTTTTGGATAAGAAAAGGCGGAAAGAAACAAGAATAAGGGGATTGTTGCTACGAGGGCGAATCCAAAAACAAGTAAGTAAGTATATTCAGCCATAGCTTGAAATTAGGAGGTTAAGATAGAAAGCAAATCAGAAAGAGATTTGAAAAGATCTCCAAATCCAATGAGTGCTACAGGAATTGCTATACGGAAATACAATCTATTCTGCCTTCTTTTTTCTTGCCTTAAATGAGAATAAAGCCAAATGTACCAAAGAGACCATCCACTCATCAAAGATCCAATAGCAATCCCTATAAAAAGTAATATGATCTCTCGTAGCATAACCACATATATACTAAGAGGACTCGTAGGCTGTCAATATTTTCACTCTAAATCTATCTATATTTTTGAGGAAATCTATAAATCTATTATTGCATTTTTTACAAGGAATTTGAACAAGGGATGAAACTTGGATGTCTACTTTTTTTAATTTTTCCTTGCTAGCCATGAGAAGCTATCTGACACAGTAGATTCCATCCTTAGCAGAGATGACCAACGCAAAAAACAAAATGAGTCAAACGGAACTCTCTCAACTCTATCAGAGGCATTGCTGGCAGCCGTTTACTCAGATGAAACTTGCTCCTAAGCCCATTTGGATAGAAAAAGGAGAGGGTGTTTATATTATCAATGAGAAGGGAGAGAGAATCATTGATGCCATTGGTTCTTGGTGGGTCAGTATTTACGGTCATTCTCATCCTGCTCTGATACATGCAGTCACAGAACAAATGGAAAAGATTGAGCATCTAATCTTTGCAGGACTTGCACATGAACCTGCGGTTCGTCTTGCTCAGAGACTCAGCCAACTTACCAATCATCATCTCAATAGGGTCTTTTATTCTGATAATGGAAGTACAGCTGTTGAAATTGCTCTTAAGATGGCCTACCAATACTTCCAGAACCAAAAAGCTGTAACACGCCAAGAATTTATTAGCCTAGGTGGAGGCTATCACGGAGATACGATAGGAGCCATGTCAGTGGGCGAAAAAGGTATTTTTCATCAGGTTTTTGAGCCGCTTCTTTTTCCCTGTATCCGTCTGCCAAAGCCTTCCTGTCTCTTCCGTGATTTTTATGATGAACGAGAAGCTCTCAAGCAAACGGCTCCTGTGATACAAGCAATGGAAACAGTCTGCAGGGAAAAGGGAAAAAAAATTTGTGCCCTCGTTTTAGAACCCTTGATACAAGGAGCTTCAGGAGGATTTTGCTTTTATCCTCCTGTTTTATTAAGAAAATTGCATGAGATATGTCAAGAATGGGGAATTTTTTTGATAGCTGATGAGGTCTTTACTGGTTCTGGAAGAACGGGGAGTTTTTTTGCATGTGAGAAAGCTGGAATTTGGCCTGATATGATTGCTCTTAGTAAGGGGCTTGGTGCAGGCTATGCTACCTTCGGTGCGACTCTCACAACGGAAGATATCTATAATGGATTTTATAGTAACGATCGTTCTCATACCTTCTTTCATGGTCATAGTATGACAGCAAATCCAGTTGGGTGCAGTGCCTCTCTAGCAGGATTAGATCTTATGGAAAAAGATAGCCTCTTGAGAAAGACATCATTGCTTGAAAAATATCATCATACATTTCAGAAAGACCTGAGCAAAGGACCCCTTAGGGATAAAATCCGTGAATTTCGCTCCCTTGGCTCTGTAGGTGTCGTCGAGCTTCAACATAATGCAAGTTATACCTCTGAATTTGGCTGGAAAGTGATGCAAAAAGCACTAAAAGAAGGAGTACTACTACGCCCTCTCGGAAATGTTGTCTATCTCACCCCTCCCTATTGCATTAAGGAAGAGGAACTTCAGAGGGTATACCTTGTCATGGAGAAAGCAGTTGTAGATAGCCTATAAAATGATTCGTTTTTCGGAAATTTTATATTTCAAAAACTTGACTTAATTTGGGCAATAAGGAAACTGTCTGTGTGTCGCCAGAAATCGAGCCAAAAAATCTTTCCCGTCTTGCAGGTTTTGCCAGAAAGTATCGCCCGCTCCTCTTTGAACAGGTTGTAGCACAGGAAACAGCAGTACGCATCCTGAAAAATGCTTTAGAATCCGAAAAAATGAATACTGCATGCCTCTTTTTTGGTCCGAGAGGGGTTGGTAAAACTACTTTGGCACGCCTTATTGCAAGAAGGATCAATTGCACGAATCCTCAAGAGACAGAGCCTTGTGGGAGCTGTAGCTCCTGTGAAACCATACTTGCAGGAAACTCGATGGATGTGATAGAAATTGATGCTGCTTCTCATCGAGGAATTCATCATATACGAGAGCTGAGAGAGAACGTCAAGTTTCGCCCCATGCAAAGCTCAAAAAAGATTTATATCATCGATGAGGTTCATATGCTTACGAACGAATCTTTTAATGCCCTTCTCAAGACTCTTGAAGAGCCTCCTGATCATGTTCTCTTTCTTCTTGCCACAACAGAGTATCAGAAAATTCCTCAAACTATTCTCTCTCGCTGTCAGATCTTTAATCTAAAAAAAGCACCCTTAGAACTTCTCCAATCCTATCTGAAAAATATTTGTAAAAAAGAAGGTATAGAAGTAGAAGAAGATTCCTTATTCTGGATTGCTCGTCGAGGAGATGGTTCTCTTCGAGATAGCCTTTCTTTTTTGGAGCAGGCCGCTCTGTATTGCGATGGCTTGCTAGAAACCCAAAAAGTGAAAGAGTTAATTGGTCACCTTCCTCTTGATATTTTTACGAACCTAAGTTTGGCTCTTCTTGAATTTCGCGAGAAAAGCTATGAAGATATTCTTCAACCTATAGAGCAAGTTTTTGCGTCAGGGATGGATATTCATCGATTTGTTTGGGAATATTTAGAATTTCTCAAGGCACTTCTTTATATCCGAAAGGGTATTCATAACCCGGAATTTATAGGTTTTCCAAGTTTGGAGATCCGTCGTTTAGAAGAACAATTTACTTCTCATGATCCCGTTTGCATAGAAGTCATTTTTCATGGGGTTTTTGAGCTTATGGGGGAGGCTCGGAGGCTTCGACTTCAGAACTCCTATGAAATGAAAGTTTTGACAGAAATGCATCTTCTCCGGATTCAGGAGAAACTAAGCCGGCCTTCTTTGTCGGGAGTTCTCCGAAGACTCAATCAATTTAGTGCATCCCTATCCCTCGAAAATAGTAGTGGAGTACCTCATACAAATACGATCCAGAGCAATGATAGCGAACTCTCCCCAAGCCTTCCCGAACAAAGTATCACTCCAAAAATCAACGAAGCAACTAGTTTGAGCAAAACTGATAAAGAAATCCTCAACTCAAACAATAAAAAGATTGCAAAAAAACACTACTCTATAGAGCATGACATACAGAGCACGTTTCAAGGAAAAGTAATCGAATCGGATAGGCTACCTTTTTCTGTCCAAGACACGGGAACTACGCAAATATCTTCCCAGTCTCAAGTCATAGAAGGAGAAGAAGAATGAGTATAAACTTTGACAATATTTTCAAAAACCTGAATCTGGGTGGCTTACATGCAAAAGTAGACTCCGCTCGCAAGCGTGTGAATCAAATGAAAATTACTGGCGAAGCAGGTGCTGGGATGGTCAAAGTTACCCTTCATGGTGATGGAAATATGCAAAATGTCGAGATAGATCCAATACTATTTTCAGAAAAGGAAAAAGATATGATAGAAGAATTAGTTGTTTCTGCATTCAACGAAGCTCAGAAGAAACTTCGTGCTATACTTGCTCATGAGATGAAAGCTCTCACGGGAGGAGCTCCTCTTCCAGGATTTGAGCGTCTCATGGGTCTTGAATAAAGATTTTTCTTCCCTGAAGCATCTTTGTTATGGAAGAATCATTCTTATGACGAACGAAGCTCTGGAAAGCCTCATCAAGCAGCTTGCAACTCTTCCTGGAATCGGGACAAGAGGTGCGTTTCGGATTGCGTTTCACATTTTGAAAAGCAGTGAAGAATCTGCAGGAAGATTGAGTGAATCTATCCTTTCTTTTCGAAAAGAACTCATGTTTTGTGAAAAATGTGCTGGTATCACAAATACATCCATTTGTGAAATTTGTAATGATCCAGATAGAGTTCAATCTCAATTATGCGTGATAGAGGAGCCTGGCGATATGTTATTTATGGAACGAACTGGAGAGTTTAAGGGACTTTATCAGGTTTTGATGGGTTCTCTTTCTCCTTTAGATGGGATTGGACCGGAAGACCTTCGCATTAACCAGCTAATAGATTTTATTGAAAAAAGAAAAAGCTCACTTCAAGAGCTTTTTTTAGCCACGAATCCAACCTTGGAAGGGGACGCAACTGCATCTTATATTACAAAACGTCTGGAAAAGTATGAGAATCTCCTCATCACTCGTATTTCTCATGGAATACCAACAGGAGGGAGCATTGAATTTACGGAAACTTCTGTTTTAGCAAGAAGTATTCGTTCGCGTAGAGCTGTTACTCTTACGGATTCTATTACATGAAAACATCTTTCCCATCATTAAGCTCGCACAATGATGTATCTAATGTAACAAAAAAAGAGAATCGTTTTTTTAATTCTACTCCGATATGAGGAATATGACTTCCGTAGAGAAATCCGAGATGATCCAGAAAGGAGAGCAGGCTTTTTCTCAAGGAAACTATAAGCAGGCTTCCGAGTTTTTCCTTCGTGCAGACTATAAAAAGGGAATAATCTCCTTGGGAGATTATTTAATGTACAAGAGGAAACTTCCTCTCCTTGCCTATGGCTATTATAAAAAGGCAAATGCTTGGGAGAAAACGAAAGATATACAACGAAGGATGATAGGTGCTCTTTCTGAATGGATTGGCAAAGATAAGATACGACCAGAGTCACAATCCTTGCTTAGATCTTCTTCAACTGAAAACAGACGGTCTAAAAATCCCTCAAAGCTTCCAGCTCTTGATCAAGATGGTATGCTTCCTATCAATGTAAATCCTGTTCTGAAAGATGCAGTTCAGAGAATATTAAAAAAGAATCCCTAAGACTCAAATTATCCTCATTTTTCACGGAATAGGAAGGAGGTCTATTCCTGTCAGATCACCAAAGAGAAGACGAGGTCCTATCATCTTTCGAATACCTTTTTTATGCATCATTGCTAAATGAAGAGACGATTCTGGATCTAAATTCATACTTTCTTCTATGAGAATAGCTCTTTCAAGGATTTCAGGAGTTGCCTGAAGGATTTCGGAACAAAGGCATTGGATTTCTGTTAGGAAGACCTTAGGGGTAGAAGATAACTCTGAAGAATCATCAGCAAAACAACGAATATATTTCAAAGAACGTTCCAAGGCAACACTTGAGGTACATAAAACACATCTTTTTTGAAGAAGTTTTTTGAGAGAGTGCTTGATATCCAAACGGGAAGGGTGTGTACTTACAAGAAGAAGAAGAGTCCATTCTTCCAGATAGATTGGAACTGGAGCATTTGCTTTGTACAAATCATCTTCCCAAAGATGAGGCTCTTTCTCGTTTGACATGACATGAGAGTCCAAAGAAGGTTTCTTTTTCTTACACTTGGAAGCAATGCTAAGATGCTCAATGTAGCTTTTTTCCCATTGAAATGCTTGAAGAAGCGAAGAAATAGAGATTCTATTGAGAGCTTCCAGATTCTGCAAGGAACTAGACGGGTGATACAGAGAAGCTATAGCACGGCGGATTAGCTCTGCAACAGGCTTTTTTTCCTTTCGTGAAAGGGACTCCAATAATTCATGATCTTCCTTTGAAAGTAAAATTTGAAGTCGACGGCTGAGATGTCTCATGAGATAAGTATCCTTTTGTGGATGTGAAATGCCGATAACACAGTCAATGGATTGTATCCATAGAACCAGACCTAGGTGGTTTCTGTAAAGATGATATTCAGATAGAAAGATGTATATTTTTATTATAATTCTTCTTGTTTTCTTAGTCCTCTTTCTTTGGGGAAATTTTGGTCTTCCTGAAAAACGTCTGCCGATGCCAAAAACCCCATCTCCAGAAAGGCTGATGCCAGAAGCGGAACCATGGCGCCTAGAAGGTGATTCAGAAACTGCCTTCCTCATTTGCCATGGTTATAGAGGAAGCCCTTTTAATGTGAGGCCTCTCGGTGAATTCCTGCATGAGAAGGGTCATACCGCAATAGGGATTCTACTACCTGGTCACGGTTCTACGATTCATGATATGAGTAGAAGTAGATGGTATCATTGGGAGGAACATCTTAGGAAGATATATCTGGAAGAACGTTCCCGTTATAAGAATGTATTTTTGATTGGTTTTTCTATGGGAGGGTCTTTGGTGATGAAGCTAGCAGCAGATCATGCAGAATCTCTTCGGCCTACGGGAATTATTACAATTGCAGCTCCTGTTTTTTTTAATGGCTTTTTTAACGGAAAAATCATTCTAAATTATCCTTCCATACTACTAACTGGGCTCTTTTCGAAAATTATCAACATTATACGGCTGGAAAATAGGTTTTATTCTGTTTCAAGTGGGATCAATCCATGGGTTGGTTATTCAGAATTTCACTCCCTTGCAGCATTTCATAGCTTCAAGAGAGCCCTTCCCAAGCTTCGTGGAATCCTTCATAAAATCCATATCCCTTATTGCTCTATTACTGCCGACAACGACCGTCGTGTATCCAAAGAAAATCAGGTCTATATCTTTAACCATATCAAAAGCAGAGAAAAACGAGCCTACAATTTCTTCCTTCCTCCAGATTTCACGACAATGCACGCACTTTTAACTCATATCCACTGTCGAGATCGTGTCTTTGGTTATGTGAAAAGCTTCATAGATGATATTCTCCAAACTCGTTCTTCTTCTCCAAGGACTTCTTCTACTTCTACCTTAGACAAGAAGAACAGGAATATTTCGCAAAATTCTCCTCAGAAAAGGAGTGTGTGGGAAAGGCTTCGAAAGTATCTTAGGATCAAGAATCGAAGAAGAGTACCTGAAGATATGGTATATCTTACTCGGAAGGAATGATCGAGAAGTCGACTCTTGTCCTAAGATGGAATTGAAATGGAAAGATAAGGTAGGAAAGTCCATTTCAATATCTATTCTTATTGAACATCTTTTTGCTGAGAACGTTTTTTGAAAAAATAATACACAAGACCGCTCAAGGTAATGAAAATACCAAGAAGCGATTCCCAAGGACGATCGTATAAAGTCACACTCAGAAACCAAAACTGAATGAAAAGAACGATTCCTAGTATTAAGGGAAGAAAGGGAACTCGAAATTTCCGTTCAGCATTAGGCATTTTCTTACGTAAGATCCAGACAGCAAGAAAGGTAGAAAAATTGAATAGTCCGGAAGTAAAACTAAAGAAGTCGACTATGGTCTCGTAGGAATTTTCCGAAAGATATGCTGGAATGAGGAGGCAAGAAGCCCAGACTGCCTGATACAGAAGAGCCATATTGGGTGTTTGGTATAAGGGATGGAGCTTTGCCATAGGTGAAAAGAAAAGACGATCTCGTGCCATTGCATGCCATGTCCTTGCTTTTACCAGAATCTGAGTACTTACATTCCCAGCTGTACTAAGCATCACGATAGATGTCAAAACCAAAATACCAATAGGACCAGCAGCAGACTTTACGGCAGCTCCAGCGATTTGTTTGCGAGAAAGAATGATCTGTTCAGGACCGATCTGAAATACATAAGCCACGTTTACTAATAGATATATTACCGTAACAAGTCCTATCCCAAGGAAAAGGGATAAAGGAAGATTTTTTCTAGGATTTTTCACCTCTTCTGCCATATAGGTTGCTCCTTCCCATCCACTATACGCAAAAAAGGTATATCGCATTGCAGCACCCAAAGCAATGATAGTTTCGATTCCCCATGTTTCAGGCCAAAAGCTTCCTAGAAAATGTTCATGGCTTCCATTACTAAAGAGGAGAAGAGCCATTGCTAGAAGAGAAAAAAGCTTAAGAAAACTAATTACATTTTGGAAAATTCCCGAAAGAGTTACTCCAAAGCAGTTTGCAAGGGTCAAGAGCCAAATCAAAGCAAGAGCAGTCCCTCCTTCCATCCATCGAGATATAGAAATTCCGACTATTTTTTCCCACATGAGTGCCGTATAACCAGCAAAAACAGATGCAACGGCAACAATGGAAGCAGTTTCACTGACAAAAAACATTGCCCATCCGCGAAGAAATGTCCAAAACTCAGGATAGGCTTCTTTGAGATAGGCATAAGGACCTCCTGAACGGGGAAGAAAGGAAACCAACTCAGCATAACAAAGAGAACCAAGGAAAGTAGCTACTCCCCCAATGATCCAAGCAAGAAAAAAAAGGCCTATCGAAAGACGTTCGGGAGGGATACTCCCCTGTTCATAAGATTGGCTTAGACTGAGACCACAGACAACAATAAAAATGGGACCAGGAGTGCGAAAAATTCCTGAACCGATAATTCTTCCAATCACAATAGAACATGCTGCTGTGAAACCAAGTTTCTGCTGAAGATTCTGTTGAGTGATCTTTTCCATTATCTCGTAAATTCTAAAAAAATGATGAGACTTTCTATATTACATAAAAGGTCAAAAATTGTCCAGTTTTTTAAACTTTCATAATATTTCTCTTATTGGAAACTCTAGGAAAATACTGACAAAAGTTCTCAAATAAGCCAAATTTATTATTCCCTGAAATCTTTTTTCTTATTGCAAGGCTAGAGTGCAAGTTTATTCTTGATTTAGTATAAAAAATTCTTAAGTATGTTTAAGAATTAGTACTGTTTGGAAAGATAATGTAGGAGGTATTGTCTATTATGTACCCTGCTAAAAGGGAAATTCTTCTCACCGCGATCATTCTCTTTTTGTTCGCTTTATTACCATTACTACTCCTGAGTGCAAGTCCATGGAACCGCACAATTGTTGTGGAAGAGGAAGAGGGAGAGGGAACAGATTCAATTGAGCTGACAGGACAATCAGCATACTTGTACCCTTACTTTGTCACAAATTCTGGGAAATGTTATTGCAACAGATTATCTAAAAAAATTGCAGGCGCTGTCAAATATCATGAAAATACAGGGATTCATCCAAGCAAAGCCTACCGGAAAAATAGTAGATACTATATCCCAAGGACATTTTATCGCTGTTCCTGTAAGAGGCAAGGAGCAATACCCTTCCTTCCTGCGGGAGTAAGAGTAAAAAGGAAAAAAAGGATACTAAAAAGGAAAAATATTGTAAGAGGGATCGAGGCATTTAGCCAGAAACAAAATGTTGTTGTAATCTGGTCTTCTCTGCCTAATATCAAAAATCTTAGTTTTAAGATCTACCGCGGGAAGGAACCTCTTGATTCCAAAAAAGATGTACAAAAAGCAAAATTGATCGGAAGGGTAAGAAGAGGAGTCGGTAATGTACATCGATTCATTGATAAAAGGCCTGTCATCAATCGTCGTGTGTATTATGGGGTGGTTGTAAATGATGAGGATTATGCCGATGACTTTCCAGGGCTCATACAAGGAGAATCTTATATTCGACATAAACATACCGAAAAGAAGCTAAACCGAGTAAGAGGGATCGAGGCATTTAGTCAGGGGAAGAAAGTCCTTGTAGTATGGTCTTTTCGGTCTAGGGGCAAGAATACTCGGTTTAAGATCTACCGTGGGGATACACCTCTCAATACCAGAAGTGATCTAAAAGAGGCAAAATTGATCGGAAGGCTAAGAGGATCTGGTAATTTACATCAATTTACTGATAAAGAGCCAATCTTAAATCGCTTTGTGTATTATGGAGTGGTGGCAAATAATGAAGATAAGAGCAAGTACTTTCGAGGACTTGTAGAAGGAAAGTCTTATCTTGAACACAAACACATTGAAAAGCAAATAATAAAAAGAAGAGGGATCGAGGCTTTTAACCGGAGGAAGACGGTCGTTGTAGTATGGTCTTTCCGCTCTAGTGGCAAGAATACTCTGTTTAAGATCTATCGTGGGGATACACCTCTCAATACCAGAAAGGCTTTAAGGGAAGCAAAATTGATTGGAAAACTAAGAGGAAAAGACACTAACTTACATCGATTTGTTGATAAGCAGCCAGTCTCAAATCGCTATGTGTATTATGGAGTGACAGTCAATGATGAGGACAAAGTTAAAGATTTTACAGGACTCGTAAGAAGAAAATCTTACATTCGACACAAATATATCGACAGAAGTCTCAGGAAAACCAGAAGGTTTGAGAATATTGATATCTATGTCTATGATCTTGAAGCAAGGCTTACATGGCAGAGGTGTGCATGGGGTCAAGTTCCCACAGTAAAAGGGTGTAGAGGAAATGCAGAGTATGTATCCTATAGAGAAGCCTCTCGGTACTGTGCAAGTCTGGGCTCTATCAGGGGAATACGATGGAGACTTCCTGAAACGAATGAGCTTCTGTTACTTGTAGACCCTACTGCCCCTAAAGGACTGCCTAGGACATATATAGATTTTTTCCCCAATACAAGACCTGATGTGTATTGGGTCAGGACTCCTTATCTTGTTAGTCCTTCTTGGAAAGTAATCTGGGCAGTAGACTTTGAAAGTGGATTGGAGCTTGGATATGCAAAGTATGAAAGAGGCTATGTTCGTTGCGTCAATGATGCGAGATACACATTCTAAGGAGGAATAGATTTGATGATATCTTCAGCAATGACAATTGCAGGTAGCGATTGCAGTGGAGGGGCAGGTATACAGGCAGATATTAAGACCTTTGAGGCTCATAGCGTTTTTGGTACCAGTGTTATCACAGCTGTTACCTCACAGAACACTCAGGGTGTATATGATATACAAAAAATAGATACTCACATTGTTGCAGGCCAGTTAAATAGCATTCTTGCTGATATTCCCGTTAAATCCATTAAAACGGGAATGCTTTTTTCGGCAGATACGATTGATGCCGTGAAAGAAGTTCTAACTAACAAGGCAAAAAACATACCTTTGATTGTAGATCCTGTAATGGCTTCAACAGGGCAAGATATATTGATTCAAGATGATGCAAAAAGTGCACTATTAGCCTTTCTTGAGATAGCCTTGCTCATTACTCCTAATCTGCCCGAAGCAGAGAAAATCCTTGGAGATAGTATCAGTAATCTGGAAGATATGAAAAGAGCTGCAAGAGAGCTTGGGAAGCGTTATCGTTCTGCAATTCTTCTTAAAGGAGGGCATCAAAAAGAGGAAGTACAATCAGAATATGTAGTAGATGTATTCTATACAAATGAAAGCTACGATACTGAACTCATTCGATTCCCTCGCATTGAGACCAGAAATACTCATGGTACTGGATGTACCTTAAGTGCATCCATTGCTGCTTGCCTTGCAAATGGTCATGATCTTAAACATTCTGTATTTTTGGCAAGGGAATATCTTCAAAACTCAATTCAGTTCGCTCCAGGACTTGGCTCTGGGAAGGGTCCTTTGAATCACTTCTGGAAAAACGAAAAGCGAAAGCCATACCCTGAGTCTACTCTCCAACTCGAAAAGGAAAAAATATCGTAAAGGATCTACCGGTCGCAAAATCAATTCTAAATTAGCAGTCTACTCTTGTCCTAGTCTGAGATTGATTTACTAAGACAACGCGGCAGTAAAAACCAAAATAAATAAAATAAAGTAGACAAAAAAAGCCTATGATTTTGACTGATTTGAGGCTATTTGAAACACACCTAGTGCTAACAGAGAATATTTTTGATTGATATTACTCATAAAAAAAGTAGCCTTCGACGAGCATCTGCGGAAGGGTACGTCTCTTGTTCTCAGGAAACCTTAAATAAGATCAAGAACCACCAACTTCCCAAGGGAGAACTTTTTGAGACGGCTCGAGCTGCTGGTCTTTTAGGAGCTAAACAAACCCCTTTTTTAATACCTCACTGTCATCCTATTCCTGTAGATCATTTGGAAATAGATTTTTCGTTACAAGAAGAGGGTATGGAGAAATTATCTCCTATTTCTTCGGGGATTCTCATCAGAGTCAGTGGTCAATGTATTGGAAAGACAGGTATAGAAATGGAGGTTCTTACCTCTTTATCTATCACTGCTCTTACTGTGTATGATTTACTCAAGCCAGTAGATTCAGAAATTGTCATAGAAAAAATTCATCTTGTCAGCAAGACAGGGGGAAAGACAATCTATGAGAAGGGTTTGTCTCAGGAGATTCGTTGTTGTGTTCTTGTCTGCTCGGATAGCTCTTTCCAAGGAAAACGAAGGGATGAGTCAGGGAAGTATCTTTGCAAGGTTTTAGAATCCTATCAAGCTAAAATTCAAGATTATCAGATTGTTCCGGATGACATTTCTTCTATACGCGAGCAGGTGAAAAAGTGGACTCAAGAGGAAGTTGACTTTATTTTTTCTACGGGAGGAACTGGAGCCTCACCACGTGATCTTACGAGAGAAGCAATGATTCCCCTCATAGATAAAGAGCTACAAGGAATAGGAGAATCCATTCGATTTCATGGATTGATGAGAACTCCTTTTGCCGCTTTTTCGTGTTCCTTTGCTGGAATATCTAAAAAAACGATCATTGTTTCTCTACCAGGGAGCAGAAGAGCTGTAAAAGAGTCGCTGGAGCCTATACTTCCGGAGATTTTCCATCTTTGTGAAGTCTTATCAAAAGACACTCATTGATACTGCTTATTGGTATTTCTCATGGAAAGAAAATTTCGAGAATTACGACTAAGCGTAACAAATGTATGCAACTTTCGTTGTGGCTTTTGCGTTGGACCAGATCGGCAAAGCACATCTGCAAAGCTAGGGTTCAAAGCAGATGATTTCCCTCAGCAAAGAGGGCTAGACTTTCCCTCTTATTTGGAGATCATTCATCTTCTCCATCAAATCTTGAATTTGAAATGTGTTCATCTTACAGGAGGAGAACCGACATTGTACCGTTTTCTTCCTCAGCTTGTAAGAGGGCTAAAGAATCTAGGAATTTCCAAAATTAAAATGACAACGAATGCTAGTAAGAGACAATTTAGCAGTCTGGTGGAGGTATTGAAGAAAGAGGGGCTGGATAGTATGAATATATCTCTACCATCTCTTAGCCAAGCAAACTATCGTTTTTTAACGGATCATCCATTTCATACAAGAGTTCTTCGTAATATAGAAAGAGCGAAACAGATTGGCTTAAAACTAAAACTTAACGCTACGATTCTCAAAAACCAAAATGACGATCAAATCCTTCCTCTCTTGGAGTATGCAAAAGGGCTTGGAGTAAGGATTCGTTTTTTGGAGCTGATGAAAATGGGAGAATCTATTCGGAAATCCTTTCCCCAGCTTTTTATCCCAGAATCTGAGATTCTAGAAACGATTTCACAAAAGTTTTCATTTTCCCCTCTCACTCGTACACCATCCGCCACAGCTAGATATTTTCAGATGAATTGTGGCTATATCTTTGGTATGATTGCAAACGAATCTTCTCCTTTTTGTAGCGACTGTGATAGACTTCGTCTTGATTCATCAGGCTATCTCTATGGATGTATAGGAGCCAAAAAAGGATTTTCCGCCCTAGGGAAAAATAAAACCCAATTAAGAAACATTCTACAAGATGCCTTGAAACAGAAAAATGATTTTCAGTTTCAAGGGGGATCAATGTACATGAAGCAAATTGGAGGTTGAAACTTGATTGAATTAGAACCTCAATATCTGAGATAAAATTTTTCTGGTTTTTGAATTTTTTTCTTGACAGCCATGAATTTTTATAGAACTTGACAGAGTCGGTGCTATTGTACTATCTATCTTGTTATGTTACGTTCTATCCTTGTTCTATTCGTGATGGGGATCGGGGGCTTTCTTTTCCTAAGAACACATCTGATTGCACAGAATGCGAGCAATCCTCAAGATAAAAAGAAAACAGATACCCTATCCCAAGATTCCAGAGAATCTCTGGCTCCCAAAGATTCGCTAGATCCCATTCGTGAAAGTTGGCTCCATCAAATTCACTCCAAGTCTAAAAAACGATCCCAGAAAAAGGATTCTCTCTCTAATGCAAAGAAACAAACTGAAAGAGGGAATGTGAACGAACATTCGGATCCAGTTCATCTTACGAACCCAGAAAAATCAAGTGATGAAAAAATATATCAAGAAGAAAAATCTAACACGATCCCTGACAACAATACCAAGAATGCTAGAGAGGAACAATCCTTGACGACTCAGGGATTTAGCTCAGTAATTTTCCGCTTTGTGGGCTTGATTTCCGTTCTTCTCTTGGTTTTTTATCTTGGAATGCGTTTTCTTCGTTCTCGTGTGCCTTTTCTAAAAGGGAATGAATTAGTACAGATATTAGCAAGTGTTCCCCTTGTACCGGGAAAGTTTCTCCAGATCGTAGATGTAGGGGGACAAATTCTTCTTCTTGGAGTTTCCGATCAGGGAGTACAGTTACTCATGAATGTACAAGATGGAGTAACTGCCGATCGTATACGTCTATGGCAGTCACAGTCGAAGCCCGAAGGAAAAGAACCTTCCTCTGGTATATTGACTCGATGGATCAGTTCATTGAAAGAGACTGATTTTCGTTTCTGGAGCTCAAGAGAGAATCAACAAAGCTTTTCACAAATCCTTGGCCGATTTACCAACCAGAAAAAAGGAGCCTTCTCTTCCCCATCTGATAGCCTGAACTACATTTTCTCTCAACAGAAGAAACATCTTTCCAAGATGAAGCTTCCAAATACTCCCAATAATCCTAAAGATACTTCTTCTTAAAAGGAATCTTTGAAAGAATATTTTTTCCGCAATGGGGGGATTTCCATCCTTTGGAATAGAGAAGACTGCCCAGAAGAG
Organism: Leptospirales bacterium; assembly: GCA_014238275.1. Taxonomy (GTDB): domain Bacteria; phylum Spirochaetota; class Leptospiria; order Leptospirales; family Leptonemataceae; genus JABABJ01. Next base: position 35,454 of record JABABJ010000125.1, read on the forward strand.
GACTTGAACCTCCACAGGATTGCTCCCACCAGAACCTGAATCTGGCGCGTCTACCAGTTCCGCCATCTGGGCATGATTTCTCTATTCGTTCCAGTTTTTTTTTGCTTCCTAATGGTGCAATTGGAAAAATTTGAGCATTTAGATTTGCAAGGGATGGAAAAAGTTATAGAAAAATTGCAAAGGAAAGATCGGGACTGTACAGGAAGCAATCCACGCTGAGGCGTGACTGTTGATATTAAAAGGTAGTCTCTATGGCTTAGCTTTGAGGGAAATCGCCGAAAAATCTGGATTTTTAGCTAATATTTACTAAAAACAGGCGTCTCTACTAGTAAGTATTAGCTATCTACCGAAACGCCTTTTTCGTCTGCTAAATCAAATCCATGATACACGAGAAAAATATTCCTACTTTTTTTACAAAAAAATGACAAAAATCTTGACAAAAAATACCCCCTTGCACGTACTATA
>JABABJ010000109.1 GCA_014238275.1 Leptospirales bacterium
ATAGCTAATGCCTACTAGTAGCAGCTCACCTTTTTAGTAAATATTGCCTAAAACTCCCTGTTTTTTCGGCGTTTTTCCTACAAGCAAGCCTGCTACTCACTCCTAATAACAATAAGCCCGACTTATCAGGCTTGCTTCCATCTATAGGCGTGCCCGATCTGTTTTTAGTAGATATTCACTAGGACGATAGCTAATACCTACTAGTAGGGAATCCCCTTTTTAGTAAATACTAGCTAAAACTCTCGATTTCTCGGCGGGTTTCCTACAAGCAAGCCATGGATACTTACTTATACTAACAAGTCTCCTGCTTTAGCAGGCTTGCTATCATGTATCCCTTCCCAGAGAGGGATGACAGCGCCTTTTATAAAACCTCAGTCATGCACTTCATCTGGGGCATGACTGAGAGGAAGCAAAGATAGGGGAACCCTATTTTTGCTTACATTTGCGGAGCTCCTATCTGTGGGCACGGATACCCGCCACGTTTTATAAATGTCTTTAGGGGAAACGCTGAAAAAAATTAAAATGTGTGATGAAGAATTGAGTGAAAATCGCCGAAGGAATCAAGAGGCGTATAAATATCAAAATTGCCACTCGTAGACGGGCTATAAATAGAAGCAAGCCTGCTAAAGTGGGATCATTTCTATTAGAAGACCACGGAGGGTATGGATTAGATTTTATAACATGAATCCAAGAAAAATCCAAGTTGGAGTCATCATGGGGAGCAAATCAGACCTTCCTGTGATCTCAGAATCTTCAGAAATACTTCGCTCCTTTGAAGTGACTCATGAGACACTCATTGTTTCTGCTCATCGGACCCCAGAGAAAATGTTCGATTATGCAAAAAGTGCAGAAAGCCGAGGCATTAGGGTTATCATCGCGGGAGCAGGGGGGGCAGCTCACCTTCCAGGAATGACTGCATCTCTTACGAGCCTTCCTGTGATTGGAGTTCCCATTCGATCCACGAACTCTATTGATGGATGGGACTCAATCCTCTCCATTTTGCAAATGCCAACAGGAACTCCTGTTGCTACTGTCGCCTTGAATCAGGCAAAAAATGCAGCCCTTCTCGCTATCAAGATTCTTGCCCTAAATGATGCAGAACTTGCAAAAAAAATGAAATCCTTTTTGGATCAGCAAAAGCAAAAGGTCATTGATGAAGGAAAATCCCTATCTTAGCGAGAATCTTTCAAGACATTACAGAGCTTCTGAACCTCTTCTCTTGTATGTGCCGCTTGAAGGTTCAGTCTAAGCCGACTGCTTCCCTTAGGGACTGTTGGTGGACGAATTGGGCGAATGTCTAATCCATTCTTATAGCATTCTTCTGCAAGAGAGAGGGTCTTTTCCTCGCTTCCGAGAAGTATAGGAAGAATATGAGTTGTTGATTTCCCTGTGGAAAATCCCTCTTCTTGAAAGAGCTTACGCGCCCAAACACTCAAAGAATGAAGATGCCTCCGAGAGGACTCCAGTTCGGATGAAAAAAGATAGTGGAAAATTCTTTCCAGAATTGAGGCAATCCAAGGAGGAGGGGCAGTAGAATAGATAAAGCTTCGAGCACGGTTGATGAGAAGAGACTTCAACTCAGGAGGCCCACATACTAAGGCTCCTGTAAATCCAACCCCCTTCCCACATGGGAAAACACTTACGGCAATTCGATCTTGCAACCCCAGCTCATAAGAAAGTCCTCGTCCATCTTGGTACAATCCAAGAGAATGTCCCTCGTCCAAATAGACCTTAGCTCCAAACTCTTCGGCGAGAGAACAGATATTTGGTAAATCAGGAGAGTCTCCTTCCATACTAAAAATAGCTTCCGTTAGGATCCAGATATCTTCTTTTTTTCGGCTAAGAATCCGTCTACGTTTCAACTTTCTTTGAAGATCTTCTAAGTCATTGTGGTGAAAGTAGTATTTCTTCGCCATGGAAAGACGGACTCCATCTAAGATCGAGGAATGACAAAATTGATCGCAAAAAACGGAAGACCTAGGGGAAAGAATCGCCTGCAATGCCCCCAAATTGGCTGCATAACCCGTGCTAAAAAAAAGTGAGCTTGGTAAAGCAAGGGATTGTGCAAAATATTCTTCGAGAGAGGAAAATTGGTGATAATGGCCCCGTATTAGGCGTGAACCAGTACTCCCTCCCAGCTCTCTTCTTTTCCCTTTTTGCTGGGCTTCCTGAAAATATTCCTGAAAATATTCCTGAATGATCCGTTTGAGAACTCCATTGCGATTGAGAGAGAGATAATCGTTGGAGGAAAAATCAATACTATCGGGTCTGTGGGGTATGAGCTCTCTGAGTAGATTCTTTTCTGTAAGCCAGACAATTTCTTTTGAAAGTTCTTTTCTCCATCTATCCAAAGAGTAGCCCTTTTAGCAGATGATCACAGCGTCTCCAGAGACTCGTGGCTCTCCGTCAACCGATGCAGTCACAGTAATTGTAATCTGCTTGGTTCCGTCTTCCTCTTCCTTTTTTCGTCTTACCACTGCAGAGCATACGATCTGATCCCCTGGGCGAACCATCCCTCTGAATTTTACCCCGAAAGATCGGAGCTGAGAGAGATGAACCCAGCTACTGATATAACGTCCCATTTGTGCCATAACAAACATACCATGAGCAATGGTTCCATCTAGTCCAACCTTAGTCGCAAAGGAGGGATCCGTATGGATTGGATTAAAATCACCAGAAGCCCCAGCATAGCGGACCAAGTCCATCTGTTCTACAGGCTTTATAGAAAGCTCGGGTATGGAGTCACCCTTGTCGTAGTCTGTAAAAGAGATTTTCTTCGTCATCTTCCTATTTCTTTTCCTACTCTTTCGGCCTGATAATGATTCCCATCAAGAAATCAAGGCATTTTTCTCCCTGTTCGTTTGTACAAATACTCTGAAACGTTACTGTATCCATCTTCCCAGTTCTTACATCGCTTACCTTCGTCTGTACCTTGACCTTATTTCCTGGATAGAGGGGCTTATGATAAATATATTCTTGTTTGAGATGGAGAAGACGCTCAGTATCAATTCCAAGCTTTCTTATATCTTCAAAGATGGTAGGGCATCCCCAAAACTCAAATGCCGTTGGAAAAGTAGGGGGTAGAGGAGTATCCTCATAGCCCTCTTTTTTTGCTTCTTCTGGATTGGTGAAAATAGGATTTGTCTCACCAATGGCAAGACAAAACTCTCGCACCTTGCCTCGTTCTATGCGAAACTCGTAAGAAGCAAGTTCCCTTCCAATGAGCTCTTTACTGAGAGAATCCACACAACCATAAGTATTCCATTGTTTTTTTTGTCAATGATTTTTATTCATATTTCTGTAAAACCTATAATGTGAAACCAACAGATATTTGAACGTAGGACATCCATCTTAAATGACTCCATGAAGGCTTTTGCCGTGCTCGGCAAGTCTTTCTACACTTTTCTCCACTGAGGGATCTGTTTGGAGCTCCGAAGAATGATGAGGCTTGATCCGAGCGTCAATGATGAGAGAGCCTTTACAGCCCCAATGCTTATGTTCTATAAAGGAGTCTATTCCATAAATGTCATGAGAAGGATTGGAGCGAGTAAAGACAGTCCATAGAAAGTTCTGAAAATTTCTGGATACAAACTTTCTATCATCCACAATTACAATCATAGGGAAAGGTTTGAGAGAAGAGCGACTTTTGGAAAGGAAGGATTCAAGCCGTTTCATGTATAAAGCTGTTTTAGGATAGGAAATAAAAGGAAGGGTTTGTAATACAATGACTCCAGGAATCACAAGAGAAGGTCCTTCTGTAGCTGTCGGAAGTGATAGAGATTTAGGAAGCCCTCTCCCCAATCGACGAATTGGTCTCCCAGCAGCAGCAATAACCAGTCGAGAGCCTTGATTCAATCCTGTCCCTGAATAGTCAAGAGTATCCATTGTTGTACAGGTTTGGAAATGAAGATCTCTTTTCCAGTCTACTCTGGCTAGTAGGTGTCCTAAAAAGGACTCTACATTATGGACGTCTAAATGAGGGTCATCTTCTTCTGCAGTGATCAAGAGATATTTTGCAAGGGATGCCTGTCCAAAACCAAGTATAGCATTTGCTGCTGTTAGGAGCTCTGCTGGTCTTCGTTTTTTATAAGGCTCGTAACTTTCTCTTCCTATAGCAAGCATTAAGGGATGGACTCCTGCAGCATCCACTGCATGAAGTGCACGAACTCCAGGGATTGAGACTGGTACCATAGGTGAAACAAGCTCATGGATGAGTTTGCCAATGACTGTATCTTCTTGAGGAGGTCGCCCCACTACTGTAAATGGCCACACTGCATCTTTTCGATGATACACAGAATGAATATCTAAAACAGGGAAGAGATGCTTTTTGGCGTAGTAGCCAAGATGATCTCCAAAGGGTCCCTCTGGAAGAAGATTGTTGGAGACATTTCCTAAGATACAAAAATCTGCGTCAGAAGATATTAGATGAGAATTTTTTCTTAAATAACGAAAATTGCGTCCCGCAAGGGCTCCGATGAAAAGTACCTCAGGGAGCCCCTCAGGAAGAGGCATCACTGCCGAAAGGATATGAGCTGGAGGGCCTCCTACGAATACACTTACAGGAAGAGATTTTTGTTTTTGTATAGCCTTTGAATGATGTATACCAATCCCTCTATGAATTTGATAATGAAGTCCAGCTTGTAGATTGGTTTGATAGCGGTTCCCTTTCATTTGGATTCTGTACATTCCAAGATTACTCTGAAAGATTCCAGGCTTTTCCATGTCTTCTGTATAGACCTCAGGAAGAGTGATGAAGGGACCCCCGTCTTTTGGCCAAGAGTGTATCAATGGAAGACAACTCATTTGAGTTTTTCCGAAAAGAACTGGCTTTGCATGAAAAGGAAGAGACAGTGGAAGAAGATGAAAAAGAGCTGGAATGATTTGAGGGTATTTCCTTATCAGCTTTGGATTAGCTCTACAGCGGATGAGAGCTTCAACAGAGGAAAAAGTATGGCGAAAGAGAAAGCGAGATTGTTCGATAGTACCGAAAAGATTGGATACAGCAGGGAAAGATGAACCCTTCACTCTCTCAAAATAGACAGCAGGTCCCCCTGCTTGGTTTACCCTTCTATGTATTGCTGACATTTGGAGAAATGGGTCGACTTCTTCTTTTACACGGACTAAGTATCCATGTTTCTCCATATCTACAATGGCTTCTTTTAAACTTGAATAAGCCAAAGACCTTCTCCCTCTATTTATGCTTACAGGCAGAGAAACTCCTTTTTGAAAAAGGGTAACTCTAAAGTAATATTCTACACATAAAAATGATGGGAATGGATGTCGAGAAATATTTTTGAAACTTAGTGGTTTGATTCAAGAGGGTGGGCTAAATCAATCTCAACTTAGGATAAGCGTAGACCTCACAAGCATGCAAAGTCTGCTAAGTTAATCTCAGATATGGACAAGCACAGACTGCAAAATCTATTCTAATCCTGAACCAACACAGATAGTACAATAACACCGACCCTGTCAAGTACACAAAATTTTCGTGGCCTGTCAACAAAAAAAATTATTTCCAGAGAGGGAGCATAGAATGCTTCATCTTGAGAGAAAATTCAAGTTGATTTTCCAGCACCTTCTCAGGAACTTGTCCTTAGTTCATTTGATGCCTAGAAATACCTACACAGCGAGTCTTGCAGATCGTCATATATTGTATCAGGAGGCTGTACAAAATCCTAGCTTTGAGGTAGATATGATACGTCGTATGTACCGAAAGTATCATAAGAATGATCCATATAGCCTGAAAGAAGATTTCTGCGGGACATTTCTCCTTTGTCGTAAATGGATTGAAAAGAATAAAAATCATAGTGCTATTGGTGTTGACTTAGACAAAAAAACTCTTCGATGGGGAGAGATTCATAATCGTGAGCCTATGAAGCCCGAACAGAAAAAACGTCTTACCCTCTCTTGTGCCAATGTCCTAGATGTGAGTCATCCCAAAGTTGATGTTGTTGTTGCATTTAACTTTTCATACTGGATCCTCCAGAAGCAAAATGAGCTCTTGTCTTACTTTAAGAACGCTTTGCGCTCTCTCCAAAAAAATGGATTGCTTCTTTTAGATGCCTATGGAGGCCCTGAAGCAGAAAGAGAACAGGAAGAAGAAAGGAAATGCGATGGTTTTAAGTATGTTTGGGAGCAGTCTTATTTTTATCCAATTACTCGTGAAATGGGATGCAAAATTCACTTCCGCTTCAAAGACAAGACAGAGCTTAGGAATGCTTATGTGTATCGCTGGCGTTTGTGGACTCCACCTGAAATTTCTAGTCTGTTATATCAAGCTGGTTTCAAGGCAGTAGACTGGTATTTGGAAGGGACGGATCATCAAACAGATGAGGGAAACGGTATATTCCGAAAAAGTAAAAGAGGAACTAATGCAGATACTTGGATTGCCTATATTGCTGCGTCAAAATAAGAAGGTGTTATCTGGATCCTTGACTCAAAGCCTCTTCCCATTTGTGAAGACTTTGGCATACCAATTTCGTAGTGAACCCTTTGTTCTAAGTAGTGGGAAGGAGTCTAATTACTATTTTGATTGCAAAAGAGTCACTATGAATCCTGAAAGTCTCCACTTAACTGCTAAAGCCTTTCGAGATGAGCTAATTCCTCAATCTGGAATTTCAATTCCTCAAGCCGTGGGGGGTCTGACCCTTGGTTCTGATCCTATCGCATACGCTCTTAGTCTTTCTTATTGGGAGATAGATAAAAAGGTATATCCACTTGTCGTAAGAAAAGAAGAGAAGGATCATGGTACCTCACGACTTGTAGAGAGTGGAATGGATTTCCCTAAGGCTACAAAAGTTCTGGTGTTGGAAGATACAACTACTACAGGGAGTTCTTCTCTCAAGGCAGTTCAAGCCCTTAGGAATCTTGGATTACAAGTCGATACCTGCCTTGCTATCATGGATAGGGAAGAAGGAGCGAAGGAAGCCTTGCTCAATGAAGATGTAAATCTTTTTAGTCTTTTTGCCGCCTCGGACTTTATTAGATAGGATGGTTTGTGCTAATTCTGTACTGAATCAAGTAAATTTTCTTTAAACTTATTTTCATTATTTTTGTCAAAAAAAGGAACACCAACAACTCTATATTTTTTCGTTTCTGTGAAATTTTTTGCCTTAAAAGTACCCTTAATTTTTTTTAGAAATTCATTTTTCCATTCATCTGTTCCTGCGATATGTTTTCCTTTAGGTTCTATAAAAATTTGATAAGAAAGCTTCTTGCCTTTTTTATCTTCCAAAAACAAAACAAAATCAGGAGCAAAGCCTTGTCCATCTGCAAAATTATGGATTGTAAAGTGCATCTCGTTTCTGAGTAAATAAATTTCTTTGTATTTGCTCTTAAAATCTTCTTCAATCAATCTATCCATAAATTTTACACAAGCCTTTTCTTCATCAGTGCCGTAATTTGCATTGAAAGCATACCAGTCTTTTTGCCCTACAAATTCTTCCTGTCCCGCTGCTCTTTCTGAACCTCTTTCTATTTTTAGTATTTTTTCTTTGAATATCTGGTTTATTTTTTTGCTATTAAATTCTTCCGTACCACAATGATCAGTAATATTCATTTTTAATTTTTCTTCTCTTTCGTC
>JABABJ010000085.1 GCA_014238275.1 Leptospirales bacterium
CAGGAAAGGAAGAGATTCTTTCTTTTTCTTCACGGGCGGAGGAGAAGGGCTGGAAGACGCTTCCGGGGGAATAGAGCTTGCTTCTTTTGGTTCCTTTTTCTCAGCTACTGCATTCGGAGCAGGGGTTGAGCCACTCTTCGGCTCAACATTTGATGATGAGCCACTCTTCGGCTTAATATTTGATGTTGAGCCACTCTTCGGCTCAACATTTGATGATGAGCCACTCTTCGGCTTGGCATTTGGGTGTAGTTTGCTCTTATCTTTTTCTTCTTTCTTTGGTTTAGTATTTTCCACTGATTTGCTCCTTTTTTATATTTAATTTCCTATTTTTCTGCTATTGATTCATCATGTTTTTCCTTATCAAGAAGAAGCTATTTTTTGCTTATGAAGATTTCGCCATTCCTGAATTGCTTGATGGTTTCCACTTAATAACACCTCTGGCACCTTCCAACCCCGATACATAGGCGGTCTTGTATAGTGAGGATGTTCTATACAGCCATCCTCTTCCATGCTTTCTGAGTCAAGACTAATTTTAGAACCCATATAATCTGGAAGGAGTCTCGTAAGACTTTCCATAAAACACAAGGCAGGTAAATCACCCGATCCTAAGACAAAATCACCCAAGGAAACCTGATAATCAGTTAGATAAAGGGCAATTCGCTCATCTACTCCTTCAAAATAACCACAAACGAGAGTGTAGCCTTTACTAAGAGAAAAAAATTTGCGAACATAACTCTGCGTTAGCCTCTTCCCCCTTGGGGTAAATAATATCACTGGGAAAGAATGGGGGAAGGATTGAATTGCACGATCTACAGGTCCAACCTGAAGCACCATCCCTGGTCCTCCTCCATAAGGAGGACTGTCGACATGTTTGTTTTCATTACTATTACTATCTTCTTTAATATCCTTTTCATTTCCAGCAAAGTCTCTCAATCGGGCGATCTCAACCTGAAACAAACCCTTTTGGTAAGCTTTTGCTGGTAAACCAGTTTCTAAATACGAGGTATATCGACTTGGGAAATGTGTAACTATTTGAAAAATCATCTCAAGCAGAAAAGTCAGAAAACTGATAAACCTCCATACTAGAAAAGTCAGGCTGAATGTTGACGTGTGCTTCTGTGAATGGAATCATTACCTCGTCTCCACTCAGAGTAAGGATAATCAGAATGCCATGTGCATCAGTTTCAAAATAATCTATGACTTTGCCAACTTTCTCTTCCCTGCAGGTCACAGGCATTCCTTTCATCTGAGAGTAAAAAGGTGCTTCAAAATCAAGTGCTAGATCAGATGAAAGGATACAAAGCCAAAAACCTCGAAAAAAATCATCACTTTCGACAGAAGAACCATGTAGATTCAACTTTGCTCGTACTTTTCCTTTTTGAAAGGCCCATAAGTGGATCAGCTCAGCTACTTGGAGTGGTGTGTTTGCATTTTGGATATCATCTTTGGATAGACCTTGATAAGCAATATCAAGGCTTTCTTTATTACTCTCGTCCTTGTACATCCAAACACGAGAGGGCAATTCAAGGCTTTGCAAGGCATCCCCTCGAAAGGTCAGAGAAAAAACTCTGTTAGGAAGAGCCTTTTGGATTCGAGCAACACCTAAAAAATCAGGACAAGAAATAGCAGGATTCATACATACCTAAAAAAGAACCCTACTCTAGGACTTCAAGGGAATAGTTTACCCTCTCACGACTCCCACAGGCTGCAAGAATACCACGAAGAGATCGAACAACACTTCCCCTTTTTCCGATCACCTTGCCAATATCAGACTCGGCTACCCTTAGCTCTAAAATAATCTCTTCATCTCCTTCAATTACATCTATCTTGACCTCATCCGGATTCTTGACCAAGCTACAGGCAACATAATAGATAAACTCCTCTGGGGAAAATGTAGATTCTGCAGAGCTTCCCATCTTTTATATGCCTTTAGAAGGAGCTTTCCCTTGCTGCAACGGAGGGCTAGTCCGAGGACTAAGGATTCCTTCTTTAAGAAGGAGGCCTGCTACTGTACTGGTAGGTTGAGCCCCTTTATCAAGCCAATAGGAGGTTCTTTCTTTTTTAATACGACAGCTTTCTTCGCAACGAAGCGGATGATAAGTACCCAATAGTTCAATGAAACGTCCATCTCGAGGAGCTGTAGATGTCGCTACAACAACGCGATAAAATGGCGATTTCTTTGCCCCCCATCTCTGTAAACGAATTTTAACCACTAACTGATACTTCCTTTCCTAGACAAACTTCCTTATAGCAGAGGGACAGGATAACTGAACCCAACAACGACCATAGCTTTTTCCAGTAGTTAAATCTGTCAAGGAAAATTTAGACCCATGAACATAATTTATATTCAAAATATACAGGAACATACATTCAAAAGCTTTGAAAAAGTGTCAATCTATTTTTGAAGATAACTAGTCTATTTTAGCAAAAAAATAGACTCAAAAGTTTTACGAATTTCTGTGGGTCTTATATTTTAAAGATCGTTTAGTCCTTGCCCTATTAAAAGAGAGCAACAAAATCGTCTCATTGATGAGAGGGATCTTATAAGATAAAGATGGAATCATTCGCTGAGAAGATTTGATTATGTCTTATGTCACTTATAGGTCAGGAATGGTTCATGTCGATATGTTTTAAGACAGGATAGTATGAAAAAACTAAAAATACAAGACTTCAGCAAAAAAAGCAACTGGCGTTCCTTGCTCTGGATTGGCTTTGACTGGCTTCTCATTATCGGTGTTACTTGCTGCAGCATTGTTATCGGGAGTTGGTGGTTTTATATTTTAGCGGTCTGGTTTATTGGAAGCCGAATGATTGCCTTAGCAGAGGTTTATGGTCACGATTCTATACATTATAATCTCTTTGCAAAGCGTTCATGGAATCAAAGCCTAGATTTTTTGTGGTTTATCCCACTTTTTGAAAACTGGAAGGGGTATCAGACTGAGCATACTCAACACCATACTAGGCTTCTGACTCCGAAAGACCCTGCTTGGCAAGATTACCAAAGGTGGGGTCTTCTCAAGACAAATAACAGAGTGCGTATGTATTGGATATGGTTTGTTCGTCCCTTTTTATTTTTTGATACTCTTTACATACTCAAAAGTATTTGGCAGTCCCTTCAGGAAGATAAGGAGTACATGAGGAGGATCTTTTTCTTCTGGATACCTGTTGTAGCTATTTTTGCGGCTACAGGAGCTCTTCATATCCTTGCTTTATATTGGTTTGTTCCATTTTTGTGGTGCTACCCAGCTTTTCTTTTCTGGGGAGAGACAGGAGAGCACTTTGGAGTAGTCGGAGATAAGACCAGAAATAGCTTTGGTTTTTTAGAGTGGTTAGCAATCAGTCCTCGCAACGACCGATACCACTATATCCACCATAAATATCCCAAAATCCCTTGGTGGAGCCTCAAGGAAGCCTCGAAACAGATCTTACCGCTTACTACAACTCCTGCTTCCAGAGGATTTATAGGTCTATTCAGGGAAGTTAAGAATGGGAATAGCTCACTAGATTATCTAAAAAAACTGGGAGTTACTGAGTTTGAAGCACTAGACCTTCCCATATCAAAATAACACTCCAGTTACAATGAAATAGAATCAAAGGAGATAAGAATTGCAAATTTTAGCTCAAACATTCAATTTTATCCTCAAGTAGTTTTTTGGAAGACTTGAGTTCATTATCTAGCTTTTTGACCTGTAATTTCTTTTTCTTAATCTCATAGACAACTTTCATAAGCTCTTCATTTGGAGGATAAGGGATTGGTATGTTTAATAATTCGCGACGGCTATATGTTTCACGCCCTACCAAATCGCTTCCCTTAGGTTTGAGTTTTGGCAGTCGTATCTCAAGCATAAGGCAGAGATAGTCTACATCTACATCGGGATTTATTTTAAGAACCAGTTGGCTCGTAGCAACATACTCAGCCTCACTAATCCCAAATAGTCCATTCCCACTTTGGGAGTGTAACGTTGCTATGGCCAAATCACCGGGTTGAATCATTATTTTTCCCTTTCCTTGATCTTTAATATTTTGCCCTAATCGTGGCTTCCCACGATTTGAGATGATATGCGTTCGAGAGCTAATCAATGGATGGACATAGAATTTTGTCGGGGAAAGAAACGTTTTTTCTTTTTTAACTTTTACAAGGTCACGTAATTTTTTCCCATTAGGATTTATATTTATATCTGGCGTTGGTATGAAAGAATAATGATTCTCTTCTCTTGGTATATGCAATGGATAAGAGGTAGCTAAATGATTCCTATTGATCACGATTTGAGGCAAATCACTGTTTGGAATTGGTTCTCGCAAAGAGTCCGAAGAGAAACCATCATTTTCAACTTCAACAAATGGTATTTTTTTAGTTTCTCCTATATGAACATCGCTTAGAATCATAATACATGTTTTTGCATTAGTATACTTTTTGAATATTTGAGGAGGAAGTTTAATCATAAACTCTATTTTAGCCTTATTCAATAAATCTTTTCTAAAATTTGCATACTGTTGATTCATCGCTATAGTTTCTGGCACAATAATTGCTGCTTTCCCTTTAAGCTTGAGAGCTTTTATGCAATGGAGCAAGCATATCAAATTACTATCTTTATGATTCGTTTGATAAGACTGAGCTATATTTTGCGAAACATCCCCTAGATTAAATGGTATATTAGTAATTATAACATCATACTTTTTATCAACAGGATTTTCATTGGTATCTATATTCTGAATATTTGAATATCCATCGCTGATAAGAATCATATTCATTTTGGCAATTTGTGATGCAGTGTTTGCAATATCTCTTCCAAAAAGACATTCTTTCCGAAGTCTAAGTAAACCTCTTTGATTAGATTTATCCATTGTTTGGTAAATATGAAGATATGCTTGAACAAGAATTCCCCCCGTACCGCAATATGGATCGTATATTTTATCCTTCTGATTTGGGTCAATCAGATCAACCATTAGCTGTATTATATGTCTTGGAGTAAAATGTTGCCCAAGAACACTTTTTTTAGATGCACCATATCTGCTAAGAAAATACTCATACGCTGTACTTTTTATATCAACTTCATTTTTGGAAAAATCTACCTTGTCAATAAGCCGAATGAGCTTTTCTAAGGTTTGTGCTTTCGATATCTTCGTAACCTTTAGCACTTCGTTATATTCATTTCTTAAATATTGTCTAACAGAATCAAATTGTTCTTTCAACTCTTTGCCTTGATATTGAACCCAATTCCTCCATCTAAGGATATCAGGAACATCTTTCTTTTCAGACATTATTTTGATAAAAATAAGATTACAAAACTCGTAAATACTTTCCACTCCAGCATCAATACCATCGTCGCGGAGAATGTTAGAAGCCCTTTTAAATTTATCAATTAGCTCCGAGCCAGCAAGCATCAATCCTTTATCCTCTCTGATTCTATATAGCAGGGCTTTTTGTATCTTTCTTTATTTTGCAAGGGCTAAAACAGGACTAAAAACAAGGCTAAAAAAACTGGGAGCTACTGGGTTCGAACCAGTGACCTCTGCCATGTCAAGGCAACACTCTAACCAACTGAGCTAAGCCCCCTATCTTCATTCCAACGGATAGGAAGAGACCTACACTGTCAAGAAATCAGGAAAATTCAACAGCTAGATATCAATAATAAAGTCAATTCTCAAAAAAACTGTCTCTGTCCTAATCTAAGATCGATTGGGCAGATGGCTTGGCAAAAAATAACAGATATCCTAACCTAAATTCCAAAAAATTACTTGCAATGTAATGAAGAATAGATCATTAGTCCGTAGACTAATCCATCATAAGAAATGATATTATAGGGGAGTGTAGAATGTGCTGGTTTGTTATAGATGGACATTCTCTTTTAAAACAGGGGTTGTATGTGTATTAGCAGTAAAGGGAGATATGGCCTCAGAGCGATGGTCGAACTTACAGCATCTGCTGAGACAGGGAAGCTTCTCAAAAGCAAGGAAATTGCGGCACGTCAACAAATACCTGCAAAATATTTGGAGCAGATCATCAGCATTCTACGAAAAAATAATCTTGTACTCAGTGTTCGAGGAGCAGAAGGAGGGTATAGATTATCCCGTCCTCCCGAAAAGATCACTGTTTATGAAGTACTAACCTCTTTGGAAGGAGAACTTTCCATATTGGAGCAAGATGAGATGAATCAGCTTGGGAGGCAGAAAACCTTCTGGAGCGAGTTAGATGAGCAGGTTCGGAGCTTTCTTACCGTACCCCTCACTGATTTTGTGAAAAAGAGCGATACCTCTGTCTTCTCAAAGGACATAATGTATTATATCTAGGCATTCTACTCGTTTATTTCTGAATAGATTGCTGAATCCAGAGCTGGCTAGTGTTGTTAGGTAGCCATACCCCAGACACGATATTGGAAAAGGAGAAAGATCATCCCTATCCCAGAGGTAGTATAAAACATCAATTTTGGCAGAAAAGGGCTCCTCTGTCGCCAAAACCAGTCTACAGCACCTGTCAAGAACCCAAGGAAGAAAAGAAGAAAGGCTGAGAGCTCTAAAACCAGACTCCCGCGAAGACCAGCCCAAATCAACCATAAGGCTGGAAGCATGTCTAAACACTCCGTAGATAAGCGACGATAAAGCCTTTCCTTATAACTTTTCGCTTTCTGTTCTAAATACCTGTTTTCCTTTCTTTTGCTAAGAAACCATCTCCATAGGCTGTTTTGAAAATGTATTTTACGTAAATAATCAGTAGATAAAGCATCCTCTATTTGGGTTCCACGAGTTTGATTGAGAGAATGAAGTGGAATTTGATATTGCCCTCTCAAACACTTTAATAGATCTACATCAGGGAGAGTCGCAAAGTAATCAGAAAAACGAGATAAAATAAAGTTTAGATCCATACTTTGTCGGCTACTCAATTCTCTTTCTTGGATAATTCGTCCAGATTTGATTACAGAACAATACTCTCTCCCTCTTTCGGAAGAGCGTCTGAGACAGATTCGTGCTAGGCGTCTGTTTCTTTTGAAATCAACACTCAGCCTATCCCCATCTTCGGTTTCAAGGGAGTAGTTACAATCATAGCCTTCTATGGATGGATTTTGCCTAGACCATTTACAAGGAGGTTTAGGGGTACTTTTGATGGTTTGCCTGCGCCTTTTTTCTATCAATTGTTTCTTTATCATTTGCTTGTTTAACATTTACATTCTCTCTAGCAATAACGGTAAAAACCTGCTACCTCTGTATAGCAATTACTGAAAAGCTTAGGCTTGTAGGGTAATTTCGTGGGTGGAGAGACATTCGTATGATACAAGAGATAGCAGCACTTTTTGAACATTTACGAATGATTTTGCAAAGAAAATATAAAAAGCATTGACAGAATAAGGTCTTCTAGAAGACTGTTACTTAAGTTTTCAGGAATGGAAAGGAGAATATTTTGATGTCACAGACGGCTCAAGGTGAGAGTAAGCAAAAAACTAAGGAAGATGTATATTTCTCCCGACTAAACGCCCAAATCAATGAAGAACGGGTTTTTAAGGAGCTTGGTGCGGTCCAGATGAGCCGTATCAAAATCCTCAATGCTCTTAATAAACAGCTTCTTGCCTCAGAGAAAGCAGAGGAGTATAGTAACACTTTAGAGGAAAACCTAAAAGCTAATACCTCATCTTTGGTTTCTCGCTATCTATTGGGACTTAGAAATTCTACAGAAAAAGGGAATTCCTATCTAACAGAACTCCTGAGCGAGTTTGTTGATTGTGCAAAATGGCCTATTGTAGATCATATTTCAGATATACTCCTTGAAAGAGATGAATCCCACAGATTTGCCTTACGGGCTAAAGTCGAAAGTATAGAGCATCTAAAAGGGAAAAAAGAAAGTCGTCCCTACCTAGAAAGGCTTGCTCAGATTGATCGCAAAAATCCAGAGGTCGTAAAAAAATACGCTTTAAGCATCCTAGAAGATGAGCCTGAAAAAGCATTGAGCTATTTGAAACAGGCTGGGGAGACCTGTGCTAGACTCAAGGATTATTCTACTTTAGAAGGTATCTGGCGTCTTATCGTTCAGCATGATCATAAAGACTTGGCTTTTTTTGAACGGATTGAAAGGATTGTGGTTGGGAACAGAGAAAGAGCATGGATTTCCATCCAATATGTATCCCTTCTTGACCCCTTTCGCAGTGAGGAAAACTGGGATAGGGTAATTCATATATTGAAAAAGGTTCTTCACTACGATGCCCAATCTTCTAGGGCACGTTCCGATCTCATCCGTGCCTATCGTGCAAAATACGCTGAACATTCTCTTCTGAGTGAATTTCTCAAGATGTCAGAGCTTACAAATCATAAAAAGACCGTAGAGCCGTGTATTGCCAATTTTGAAAGGAATATTGTTTTTGATGTAGACAACTATGTACATCATCGAACTAGGGGTGTAGGGAAAATCAAGGAAATTGACAGTGAGCA
Organism: Leptospirales bacterium; assembly: GCA_014238275.1. Lineage (GTDB taxonomy): Bacteria > Spirochaetota > Leptospiria > Leptospirales > Leptonemataceae > JABABJ01. Next base: position 8,419 of record JABABJ010000085.1, read on the forward strand.
AGTAATCGTAGATTTTGCAGATAATCCTGGTCAAAGGATGTCGATTCAAATGGCAATTACAAGTCTGCATCCTGTGCAAGCCAGTCATATTTGGGTTCGTTGTTATGAGAACGAAGAAGATACCAAAGAGATATTTGGACAGGAACTTACCTTGTTTTTTGAGACCCTTCTTTCTTCTTTTGGCAACCGTATGACAGTTGCAGAAATCAAGCACGAAGTCACGTCTCGCTTTTTAAAGCTTCCAGAGTGGTCTAAGTGGTGGAGCCGTTCACGCCAACAGCTCAAGAAAGACCCTCGATTTGGCTTTAACCCGAATAAAAAAGATGAACTAATCCTTCGAGATACTCCAATGACTCTAACAGAAGAGCTTTCCATTCGCTTTCAGACAGAAGCCGATTGGAATAAAAAGCTTGAGATAGGTTTCCAAGCCATCAAAGATTCCAGTACAGAAGGTGCTGCATTGATTACAATTCAGTTTTATAAGGAGAATGAAGTAAACAAGGATATGCTCAAAAGGCTTCATAGTTTTTTCTTCTTAGAACATGCACAAAATGCTATGGGTGAAGAAATCCCAAATAGAAAATTAAACTTGCGAGATGTGCAGAAATTTGTACAAGAAAGCACTCCAGAACAGCTTTCCAAATGGTCTCAAAATACACAATCAGTAGAATTGAAGAAGAATTTGATTGGTCTCATTATAAATCATTACGAAAACCCTGTTGAAATACTCAAAGGCTTTTTATTTGAAGTTCCCATCAAACTGCACCGCTATATCATTGGGGAAATGATAAAACTAGGGCATGAGAAGACTCTTATTTCTTTTATGGAAGAAGTATTCCGTAAATACAGAGAGCATACAGAGGTATTTTTATGGATAGCTCGCTCACTTCTTTTGGGGCAATGGGATGAGTATGAGTGGGTGAAGGTTTCGCGAGAAGAGGTAATGCTTCTTGTATTTCGTCTTCTTAAGCCACTCCACGTAATCGAGAAAAAAGGGACTCGCCTAAAAAACATGGCTGTAGATACAATTTGTGGGACTACAAATATCACGGTAGAATCCCTAAAAAAATATGATGTCCTGATGAAACTTGTATCAGAGGCAGAACAAAGCCTCCTTAGAAGAATGTATGCTTTGTTTCGTGATGTCCCCTACATACCAGACGCTCATAAGGAAAATATGCTTGGTTTAATGCAGCAACTTCATCCTGATTTTGCGATCGATCCCGACGCTGAAGAAGAATCAACAGAAAAAGAGGAAGAATCTTTTCTTCCACCTGAAGGAATTATTTTTAGCTCATCGGATGCCCTCGAAAAAAGAAGAAAGTATCTGGATTACCTCATTCATGTAGAAATGCCTGAAAACTCAAAGGAGATTGGAGCAGCTCAAGAAAAAGGGGATTTGAGGGAAAACGCAGAATACAGTGCAGCAATGGAGCGACAAAGTCGCCTACAAGCAGAGATATCTTCTATTAGTAAGGAGTTGCAAAAGGTTCGTATCATTCGTCCTGTGGATGTGAAAACAGATATGGTTTCCATAGGTTCTTGTGTGAGGCTTAAGTTAAACAAGAGTGATACAAATGAGTTTACAATTCTTGGCCCATGGGACGCTGATACAGAACAAAATATTATTTCATATGAATCACCACTTGCAAAAGCAATTTTAGGAAAAAAATCAGGTGAGACAGCACTAATGGAAACAGGTAAAGTCTATGAGATTGGAGCAATCCGTTCTGCTCTTAGCTAAATGAGTCATTTGTTTATTCCGTTTTTACCTGTGCATAGATTATTTATCTACCCGAAAAAATAAGGAGCTGAAGACTCAATGAGTTTACGTTCTGAATGGAAGACTAGAGCTAGTTCCCTCTTGATTCAAGTACTTTCTTTCAAGAGCTTCATCCATAGCTGTATAAGATTTTTTGTTCAGCTATGGAAGGAGATTATCGAAAGAGGTTTTTTGAGGGAATTTTTGTTTTTTTCCCTCTTCTCTATCCTTCTGACTATCATCATGAGGATACTTTTTACCCTTGAATGGCGTTCTCTTTATCCAAGTGAAACAACAAAATATATTTCTATCTATATTTTACAGCAGGATTGTATTGGCTCATTACTCATTTGTTCAGGGGCTCTTTTTATACGGATTTTAGTCCCAGAAAATAAAATTCGGCTTGGAGCAACTTTTTTGGGATTCTATTTTTTTCTAGTAGCCGTATGCTACATTAGTGATCTCCATTACATTCGTTATAGTGAAAATCACTTGCTTTTATCTCACCTTCAAGAAGGTGGTCTTGATTTTGATCTTTGGTTTTTTTCTATACCAAAAGAAATTGAATTATCCTGGTTCTTCAAGCTCTTTTTATCTGGACTTGCCGCTTGGTGTTGGATGTACTTCTATCAGAGACGGCGAATCGCTAAAACGAGCCTTCTCAAGCTACCGTATCTTTTTTTACTAGCTTTTTTCCTTATGATTTCAAGCTCAATCCAGTCTAAACTCAAAGCAGATGAAGTTTTAGGTATGAGAGTCCTTCCTCAGAAGGATGAGGAAAGAATTTTATTTTATATCAAAAAATCCAAAGAAGCTAAAAAAAGAAAAGAAAGCCTCAATACATTTGCAGCTTTAGTATATGGATACGAAGAGACAAATTTTTCTCTTGGTGAAGATAAGTCTCAACTTGACTCTTCTTTTAAATTTCGTTTCGACTCATCATCACAAGTAAAAAGAAGCTGGAGAACTTTGATTCCAATTCCTAAGAAAAAATATAATATTGTTATCTATCTTTTTGAATCTACCTCAAGAAAATATCTAAACTTAATGTTTCATAATAGGAATGTAACTCCTCATTGGAATGAGCTATTAGAAAATTCGATTGATTTTAAAAATCATTACTCGGGAAATCCTCTTTCGATTAATGCACTTTTTTCCATACTAACCTCTGCTTATAGTGCCCCTGCTGATTTTTGGATTGCCAAAGAATTTCCTGATATTCCTCTTTTGAGCCTTCCAGAAATTCTCAAAAAGCATTCTTATGAGACAGCTTATTTTCATTCAGGTAGTTTGGGATATGCAGGTCAACTTCGATTTCTTAAAAATCGAGGATTAGATCTTATCCAAGAAGAAAAAGATATTCTCCACCATCGCTATAAAAAGAGGATCAACTGGGGACTTGATGATAGAGCTCTTATCTCGTCAGTAGTTCAATTTGCTAAGAAAGCTAAACAACCCTACTGTATGGTTATTTCACCTCTTAGTCCACATCATCCCTACGAAATTCCCGAACGGAAGTTTGATATTAGTTCTGGGTGGAAAAATAAGAAAGAAAAAGCAATCAAAAAAGGAGTAACAAATCTAACGCAAGAAAAAGGAAGAGAAGAATATGAGGAAACAAATCATTCTTTACAAAATCAAATTATGAATACTACACCCAAAAAACAATTATCTTTTAGGAATTACTTAAATTCTCTCTACTATGCAGACTTTGTAATGGGGACTATCGTGAAAGAATTAGAAAAAATTCCTCAAAAAGGAGAGAATACTATTTTTTTCATCGTGGCCGATCATGGAGAAGGATTTGGGCAGCATCGAAGAAATTATAATCATCCCTTTTATCTGTATGAAGAAAACGTCCATGTCCCTTTTATATTATTTAACCGTAAGCTTTTCTCTAAAAATATTTCCTATGATTCAATTAGTAGACATATTGATATTCTTCCAACTATTTTGGATATGATAGGAATTCAAGCAGACTCAAAACACGAAGGACTTTCTCTTCTGAAAAGGGAAAATCACCAAATAGCTCCTCTGTATACATCATGGAGAAATCATCTTGCAGGTTTGCGAGATGACAAATGGAAATATATTTTCAACTTCCAGACAGGAGTGGAAGAATTGTACAACTTAGAGAAGGATCCTAATGAAACGAAAAATGTGGTAATTCAATACCATACAATTGCGAAAAGTTACAAAAAGCTTTTGGCCTCTCTTCATGATTATCAAAGGAAATACTTTCAGACTGTCTTAAAGCGAAAAATAAACTGGAAGAGAAAAACCGACAAGACGGGGCTATAAAATTTTATGAAGTTGCAATTTTGGGGAGTTAGAGGATCTATACCTTCTGTTGTGAATGGAGATATCATTCGTTCTAAGATCAAAAAAGTTCTCAGCTGTGCTTCTGCTGGGGATATTTTAGATGATCAATCTATTGAACAATACTTAGACTCTCTTCCTCCTTCGCTGATTAGTACTTATGGAGGGAATACTACCTGCCTAGAAATACGCTCAAAAAACAACGATCTTATCATTGTGGACGCAGGAACAGGGATACGTTCCCTTGGGAATAGCATTCTGTCTGAAGGATTTGGAACTGGAAAAGGGAAGGGACATATTCTTTTTACTCATACTCATTGGGATCATATTCATGGGATTCCTTTCTTTGTCCCTCTTTATATTCATGGAAATATTTTTGATTTTCATAGCATACACCAAAACTTAGAAAAGAGGCTTGCCTACCAGCATAGCAAGCATCATTTTCCTATACCCTTTGAAGGATTGAAAGCCACGAAAAGATATCATGAGCACAAGGAAGAAGAAAAATGGGAGATATGCGGAATACAAATTTCCCAGAAAAGTGTAAAGCATCCAGGTGGGTCTTATTCCTTTTCTTTTGAGGAGGATGGGAAAAAACTTATTTTCTGTACGGATGCTGAATTTAACCCACAGACCATAGATAGGAGCATCGAAAGCTATTTAGACTACTTTCGGAATGCAGACATTCTCATTTTTGATACTCAATATACTCTTGCAGAACAAATCCAAAAAATTGACTGGGGGCATAGTTCTGCATCCATTGCAACTGATATTGCCCTTAAATCTAACGCTCGTAAATTAATTCTTTTTCATCATGACCCTTCTTATACCGATGAAATGCTTGATCAAGTTTTTCTAAGAGCAGTGCAATATAAGAGTGTTTTTGACTCGCAAAAAAAATCTAACCTTGAAATTTTGGTTGCACAAGAAGGGATGAATCTTCAGTTATGACTTGTAGGAAAGGTATTCATGTCTAACGAATGTATTATTGCTATTGATCAGGGAACAACTGGTTCTCGGGTATTTATTTTTGATAGAGGAGGTCAAGTAATTGCGGGAGAATATGCGGAATTTACCCAGCATTTTCCCAAGCCAGCGTGGGTGGAACATGATCCAGAAGAAATCTGGTCTGGTGTCGAAACTCTCTTGAAAAAAGCCCTTCAGAAAAGTGAAAGGAATCCATCGGATGTTCGAGGTATTGGGATTACCAATCAGAGAGAAACAGTAGTAGTTTGGGATAAAGAAACAGGAACACCCATCCATAACGCGATAGTGTGGCAATGCCGTCGGACTTCCACTCAATGTGAAAAGCTGAAGGAAGAGGGGCATGAACCAATGATCCGTAAAAAAACAGGGCTTGTCATAGATGCGTATTTTTCAGGTACAAAAGTTGCATGGATATTGGAGAATGTAGATGGAGCCAAAGAAAAGGCAAAGCAAGGACGGCTTGCTATGGGTACCATTGATTCATGGCTCCTTTTTAGGCTTACGGGAGAACATTCAACGGATTATACTAATGCGAGCCGTACTCTTCTTTACAATATCGAAAAAAGAGAATGGGACGAAGATTTATTGAATCTCTTAGGCATTCCAACCTCAATGCTTCCTGAAGTACATCCTAGTCGATTTTGTTTTGGGAAGATTCGAGATATAGCTGGACTGAAAGGAGTTCCTGTTCTTGCGATGATTGGAGATCAGCAAGCAGCCCTTTTTGGTCAGCTTCGAGTTCACCCCGGTGAAGCGAAAAATACTTATGGAACAGGCTGTTTTCTTCTTTTTAACACAGGAGATCAATTTCTCATTAGTGACTCTGGACTTCTCACAACCCTTGCCTGCAATGCCGAGGGAGGTCCTGCCTATGCTTTGGAGGGAGCTGTTTTTATAGCTGGAGCTGTAATCCAATGGCTCAGGGATTCAATGAAATTCTTTGCAAAGGCTTCTGATTCAGAAGATTTGCTCAAAGAGTTGGATGATAGTCCTGATGAGCTTGTCTTTGTTCCTGCATTTGCTGGTTTGGGTGCTCCCCATTGGGATATGAATGCAAGAGGAGCTATTTTAGGTCTTTCTCGTGATACTTCTCCGGCAAGAATTACCCGTGCTGCCTTGAAATCGATAGCTCTCCAATCCTATGAGTTGGTACAAGCGATGGAAAACGATACAAAGGAGCGAATGAATCTCCTGAGAATTGATGGGGGAGCGACTTCTAATACCTTTCTAGCACAATATCAGGCGGATATACTTAACAAACCCGTAGAACGAAGTGGTAATGTAGATGCGACAGCCCTTGGTTCAGCTTATTTGGCAGGAATGGAAGCAGGTCTTTGGGATCTCAAGACCCTTGAAACATTTCAGTCTGACGGGAGTCGCTTTGAGCCTTCGATGGATTCCCAAAGGCGTGAGCATGAACTTCGCTACTGGAAACGGGCTATCGAAAAAGTAAAAGGCTGGGCAGAATAAAATTTTCCGCTGGAGGTCGCTGGATGTCTTTCAGGGTCTTTTTTCTGGAGATTGATTTAGCACTTCCATTCTGGGGGTTGATCTCTTAGTTTAACCCAAAATTGATTTAAGAATTTATGCAAAAACGAGCACTCATTACAGGAGTTACTGGTCAGGATGGTGCCTATCTTTCCCAGTTCCTTCTTGATAAAGGATATGAGGTATGGGGTATCAAGAGACGTTCTTCTTCTTTTAATACAGAAAGGATCGATCATTTAATTGAAGATTCTACGGTAAAAAATCCAAGATTCCGTTTAGTTTATGGAGATATGGTGGATACAGGGAATCTTGTCAGTATCATCCAGAGAGTCAAACCAAATGAGATCTATAATCTTGCAGCTCAAAGCCATGTTCAAGTTAGTTTTGAAACACCAGAATATACAAGCAATGCTGATGCTCTTGGTAGCCTTCGCCTCCTTGAAGCAATTCGTATTTTAGGCATGAGAGACAGCGTTCGATTCTACCAAGCCTCTACTTCCGAACTATATGGAAATACAAAAGAAATTCCTCAAAACGAAACCACTCCTATGTCTCCTTGTTCTCCGTATGGAACAGCAAAGCTGTATGCCTATTGGATTACTATCAATTATCGGAAATCTTACGGAATCTTTGCTTCTAACGGGATTCTGTTCAACCACGAAAGTCCGATTCGAGGAGAAACCTTTGTCACTCGAAAAATCACTCGAGCAGTAGCAAGAATTGCTCTCGGAATGCAGGATATTCTTTATATCGGAAACCTAGACGCAAAACGAGACTGGGGGCATGCAAAAGACTATGTGGAAGGGATGTACCAAATTCTCCAGCATCATGAAGCAGATGATTTTGTTCTTGCGACGGGGGAGAACCATACCGTCCGCCAATTTGTTGAACTTGCTTTTCAGTTTGCTGATATCTCTATCCAGTGGGAAGGGGAAGGGTTAGCGGAAAAAGGAGTTTGCTCTAAAACAGGAAGGGTCTTGGTTTCTATAGAGCCCCGCTACTTTCGTCCTACTGAACTTGACATCCTACTGGGAAATGCAGAAAAAGCAGAAAAAACCCTTGGATGGAAGGCAAAAACCCCTTTCAAGGATATTGTCTTAGAAATGATCCAAGCTGACATACAACAGGCAAAAAGAGAAAAAACTCAAGTTTTACGATGATCTGTCCATCACAGGCCTCCCTTTCTCAAGGATACTTTGTTTATGTGATAGGTTCTATGAAAGGGAAAGGGCTTCCTCGAACCTATGTTGGCTGGACTACGGATTTGGCTCGGAGGCTCAAGCAACACAACAATGGGAAAGGTGCTCGCTCTACCAAAGGGCGCCAATGGAGCCTCCTTCATTGGGAAAGCTATTCCACTCGCGGAGAAGCTATGAGTAGAGAACAGTTTCTCAAACGAGATCGAAAAATGCGAAGTCACTTTCTTATCTCAAACAAAGATGCTGTTCCCTAAAAAGGAGGTAGCCCTTAGTACTCCCCATAGGATGTGAGGATATTTTGCTAGCTAATACTGGCTAGCGAGCTCTGTCGTTTTTAGTGAATATTGGCTAGATAATAGCTAATACTGGCTAATGAGCTCTGTCGTTTTTAGTGAATATTAGCTAGATACTAGCTAATACTGGCTAGCGAGCTCTGTCGTTTTTAGTGAATATTAGCTAGATAATAGCTAATACTAGCTAGTGAGCTCTGTCGTTTTTAGTGAATATTGGCTAGATACTAGCTAATACTAGCTAATGAGCTCTGTCGTTTTTAGTGAATATTGGCTAATTTGTGTTCGTGGAGTCTTGTAAGGTGATGGGAACTATACACAAAGTCAGCATCAAAGTAATTGTATATCTTGGACATATATTTTGGGATTGTAATAATTCTCATTTATAGAGACCTTATAAACTAGGTTTATATTTTCAATTTGATATAAGTAGTATTTACTGTCTACATCAGTACCTATATGTACACAGTTATCCTCTTTATTCTCTATATTAGATCTAGAAATTAAACAAATAATAGCTTCTATTATTTCACAGGCTCTTTTATTTTTGTGCCTTAGGCTCTTTTACAACTTCTCTGAAATACATCTTTTGCCCATTCGATATCTTTCTTTTCTATATTACTGCTTCCAAACACTATGTAGGACATATAGTAGGGAATATTTTCCCCTATTTCAAAAGATTTCCAAACAATATCATGAGAAAGATCACTTATTTCTTTTGCAGAAAGACGAAGCATTCTATTGATCCTATCACAAATAAAACGAAAAACATTATTGGCAATTTTATCACTATCAGGCTCAACATTTGGCATAAGTGTTTTTCTTTGATGTCCATCCTCAAAAAATTCTGGTATTTCTAGTATTTTCTTTTTCTCTTTTAGAGATTGAAGCACTTCTCCTATATGTTTAGGAACAGGACCATACTGATGCTTAATATATGTATCCTCAGTAACTGATCTATTTTTTTTATAAATATGCTTATAAAATCAAGAAAAACTTAATTTAGAGGATGATCACTTGATTAGTTTTTTCGATTTTGTCTGGCAGCCGTTCAGAATTTCTTGGATTTTCGCCTGTTCTTTTGGATCCATAGCTAGCTTATAGCTTTTTTTAATATGGTTCCACATTTGTACATATTTGCAGGGTTGTTGTTTAGGCATCCATTTGACGGGATCACTTGCCCCTTTGGAGCGATTGGCAGAGGCTTTTACGGCTAAAAGATGATGAGGATGAGATAAATCATTCGCGTAGATGATTTTTCGCTCTTGACTCCATCGTTTCCCTCCTGAGAGATAGGCTTCTTTGAGAGGGACAACATGATCGACATCAAGCTGTCGTGGATGAGTGAATTTTTCGCCCGTATAGGGACATTTCCATAAACCAGACAGAACTTTGCAGGATTTTACTGTCTTGAAACGGACAGGCTTAAGACTATCCCTGATCAATACCTCCTGCCGAGTGTTTTGACAATCCTTATCTGCGTCAATCCAGTGACGCCAAATCTTTCTGTTATAGCGTGCACTTTGATGAGGTGTATTTTGGAGGCTATTAGAAGGCAAAAGAATTAGGAGAACGAGCGAGAATACAAGAGAAGCAATAGTCTGTTCTTGCTTGGGATAAAATTGCTGGTGTTGGATTCGTTTTTTCATGACTCTATGCAAGTATATATCATGAATCGTGTCAAGAGACTTTTGCTTTTACTTTGCTTTTTGAACCATTTTTATATTGTCTCTTTTTCGGAAAAAGTCCATGGAATATACTATATCACAGTAATGTGGCATATTCACATCGTCAAATCAATACACTCAATTTTTCTTGACGATTTTTTTTTATCTTCTTTTATTGGTGAAATGAGACGAAATTGTCTTTTGTAGAGGTCCTATGTTATATAACAGATATTTTTCATACTGGGGATGGAGAGAGTATACAATTGCTATCCTGCTCGGAATCGCGTTTTATATATTTGTATATGTGTCTGTTGTCTTGATACATTATGCCATAGATCGTTCGCGGATTTCTCAAGAATTAAAATCTCACAAGGAGTGGCTTCATGGATTTGGAGAGCAAAGTAAAAAAAAGCCAATCAAGATTTATGCAGCAAACGGAAAACTTATGGGAGAATACCTTCCCGAAAGGGGATCAAAAATCACCATGCCTGTTTGCAAACAACTGCGTCCTTTAAGAGATGCAGTTATTGCAACTGAAGATAATGATTTTTATTCGCATCGAGGTATTTCCTATAGAAGCATTATACGTGCGGCTTGGAAAAATATTTCTTCTTTTGGGATCCGACAGGGAGGAGGAACGATTTCACAGCAGCTTGCCCGTAATTTATTTACCAATATGAAACGCTCTTTTTCGCGGAAACTATATGAATCTCTTGCAGCCTACCAAATTGAATCAGTCCTCTCAAAAGACGAGATTCTTTGTCTTTATCTGAACAAAATCTATATGGGAGAAGGAAGAATAGGAGCGGAGGAAGCATCCTGGTTCTATTTCAAGAAGCCACCTGAAAAATTGGATATAGCGGAAGCAGCGATGATCGTTGGATTATTTCCGAGTCCGGTAAAATACTCTCCTTTAAATAACATAGAGCTTTCTCTCAAAAAACAAAAGATGGTTCTAGATCGAATGACAGAAATCGGCAATTTAAGTCAATCCAAGCGTCAGAAGACTATGAACCATTTTTTGCGACGCTATCAAGTAAAGCTATCAACAAAAGATTCTGGTCTTATTGGTTTGTATGGAGCTAGCCGGTATTTTCGATTTAATATGGCTCCAAGTGCAAACGAATATGTCAAAGACTTTCTTCACCAAAGTCTGCCTGATGACGTTATACGAAATGGAGGACTTAAAGTTTATACAACCATTGACCCAATTCGTCAAAATGCTGCTCTTCGCAATATAAGATCTGTGATTCGTAGATTGCGGATTCAGATGATCTCGAAAAATCCTAAGAAAGATCCAGAGCTCATGCAAGAGTACAGTCGCAGATTAAACGGAGTACTAATTGCCTTAGATTCAGTAACAGGAAATATACTCAGTGTAGTAGGAGGTTATAGTGTTACAGAAGGTACAATGACACGAAGAGTGTGGTCTATGCGACGTCAGCCCGGCTCCAGCCTAAAAGGATTCCTATATGCAGTTGCCTTAAATGAGGAAACGCTAAAAATCAATTCTTTAGTTGATGATAAACGGATCAGTATTAATGGCTACCGTCCTCGTAACTGGAATAGAAAATATCTTGGAGAAATTCCTTTGGTACAAGCAGTTGCTATGTCAGTAAATACAATAGCAGTTCAAACCCTTCATGACCTAGGGATTAGTCGATTTCGTTCATATCTATCTAGTGCTTTAGGGCTTGGTTTTTTTGAGGCTCGGAAACGTTTTCCCGGTAACTTAAGCCTTGCTCTTGGTTCAGGAGAGCTTTCCCCTTTAGAGCTTGCTAAGATTTATGCACCCATTTCTAACGGAGGATTTTCTGTGACACCAAAGCTTATACGATTTATTGAAACATCTCAAGGAGATACTCTTTGGAGTACTTCTCGATACAAAACGTCACAGACAAAGGTCTTTGATTCTGCATCGTCTTCGTCAACGCTTAAGCTGATGGAACATGTTTTTGATCCTTCGCTGAACGGAACCGCTTCTTTTATAGGAAAAAGAAGAGAGTCTAATACAAATTATTTGCCCTTCCCTATCGCTGGCAAGACTGGTACGGTTCAGATTGACTCTAAAGTTCGAAAGACCAAATATAAAGGGATCAGAGGAGTAAGAGATGCATGGTTTATAGGAATTGTACCTCGTGAAGTAACTGTAGTCTGGCTTGGACAAGATGAAGGAGTCCCCATCTCTGCAAGTGGAGCAACTGCGGCAACAGTTTGGGCTGCATACGCACAGTCTGCTCTTAAAGGAAGGATTCAAGGGAATTTCCCTGCATATTTAATTGATCCTTTTGATCAAACTTTCGAAGAAAATACAGAAGATATAGAAAGTATACAAGACGATCAATATGACGAGGAAGAAGATGAATATGAATATGACGAGGAAGAAGAGGACGATGATGATGATGAATATGACGAAGAAGAAGAGGACGAGGAAGATGATGAATATGAATATGACGATGACAACGACGAAGAGAGAGATAATAAGAGGGACAACGACGAAGACAAAGATAATAAGAGGGATGACGACAAAGACAAAGATAATAAGAGGGACGACGACAAAGACAAAGATAATAAGAGGGATGACGACAAAGACAAAGATAATAAGAGGGATGACGATGAAGACAAAGATAATAAGAGGGATGACGATGAAGACAAAGATAATAAGAGGGATGACGATGAAGACAAAGATAATAAGAGGGATGACGATGAAGAGGGATGATAATGAAAAGAGAGACTATGAGCAAAAAGGCAATAATCGCACTCAAGAAAGGAGACTAGAAGAGCACTTTTGTCAGCTGGGCTCAGAGCGACTTGAGTCTTTATGAGTTAATAGACTTCAACATTCCATTTACCTTCTATACAGAGCTGATTTTTAAGATTTTCCCATTTCATTCCATTTGCATTACACATCAAACGAAAACTATTTTCAATCCCTTTTTCCATGCCTATAAGCCCGCAGATATAAATAGAACAGAGCCCTTGTCGGATGAGAGGAAATATCTCTTCCTGATGTTGCGAAAGAAGATGCTGTACATAAAGTCGTTCCCCTTCATGATTTTTTTCCTCACGAGAACAAGCCGTATAAATTTGTAATCCTTTTTCTTTTAAACATTCTAGGTCATTTCTTTGGGAATTTAAGTAAAGAAGTTCTTCTTTAGTTTTGGCACCTGTAATGAGAATGATTCTTCCTTTCCAGCATTTTTTTTGATAATAAATAAAATGCAGAAAAGCACGAAAGGGAGCAATACCTGTTCCTACGGAAAAAAGGAGCAGATGAAGACTATCATCTTGAGGAAGGGAAAAAGCTCTTCCGACCGGACCTGTAATATGGATCATATCTCCTTTCTTGAGTTCACAAAGATAATTAGAGGCAAGTCCTTGATAAATGAAACCTGTCTCAGGATGGGTCTCAAGTAGCCTTTTCACACAAAGTGAAACTGTGTTTCCATCTCCTCTATCACCTTGAGAAGAGGAAGCTATTGAATAGAGCCGAATTTTATGAGGTTTCCCATTCTTCCTTGTACCGATAGGAAGAATACCTATAGACTGTCCTTCTATATAAGAAATTTTGCTTCCCTTAATATCGAGAACCATATGTACTACTTCACCATGATTTTCTCCTGTATCCACAAGCAATTCAGTTTCTATTACCTTAGCCTGAAAGGGGTTTTTAGGCTTATACACTACTCCATTGGATGGAAGGGTATATTTAGCTATTTTCATATCATCTCTTTTGGTTCAAATAGTTTCTAAATAGCTTAGATTGCAACAAAAAATATTATAGATCAAATCATACTATTACAAGGAATGAGGCTTGACAAAACTTAGCTTATTTCGCATTCAGAGGAGGAATGATGGCATAGACTTCTGGAGATAATTTTGATTCCGAAATAGAATCATAGGCAGAAACTGCAAAGTAATAGTTCCTATTATGTTTCAAAAAAGGAAGCTTCCCTGACTTTTTTTTTGCAAGCTGAATTTTTGTTAGATGTTTTTCAATGACCTGATTATTCATAAAGAAACGTATCTTCTTTGAACTCTTAGCTTCTGCACTGGGTTTATATACTATATATCCAAAATATTTTTTTGGATGAAGACCATAATAAATACGGTAAGCTCCTTGATGTACAGCGTATCTTAGACTTGCTTTCCATTCTAAACAAACCTCAAGTCCTTTACTTAGCTCAGGGATAATTCGTAGATTTTGAGGGAAGGGAGGAGACTCAACAAGACTATAATTGAGACTCATAGATTCTAAGATGGGAGTATCATTCCCATTCGGGTCAGAACGCAATTCTGCTTTCCATTGAAAGTATTGGAATGGAGAAAGTAATTGAAAGCCAGATTTCACTCTCTCCCAAGGAAGATTGCTCTGGTAAGAAAAATGTTGATCTGAGGAACGAAGATAGAAATTGATAGAAGTTCCATGAGGAAGATCTGCTACATAACTCAACCTTCCAAATTTTGCTTTTTGATTATCAGAAAGTCTATGTATCTTAGATACAACAAATCCTGTTTTTTGTTTACTTCGTTGTTTATCGTAGTCAAAGTAAAGAGAGTTAAATTTAGACACATGAAGCTTTCCATTTTTTGGAGAAACTTCACGACGAGAAATCCGAAATTCATCAATAAAGCCAAAATAATGAGAGGCAAGAAGAAGAGGTGTGTTACTAGAAGAAGCAAATTGTAGCATCCAGATTTCCTGAGATTCCCTAGCAAATTGAATTGCCTCTTCTTTTCCGTTCATATACAAAGTCAACTTTCCTTTCACTTCATTCCAACTTAAAGCAATATGCTGCCATTGATCTTTTTCTAGCTGGTTTTCAGATACTATGTATATACTATGCCTTTTTTGTTTGCTATCGACAAAAAGGTGTCTCAAATGCACATAGAGTCTTCTTGTGAGTTTCCCTGAGTTTTCGATCCCTATTTCTATTCCAATTTTCTTGCCATTTCTCTGATCTTCTTTTTTGAAGAGTACCGAACGCTGATAAAAAAATATAGGCTTGATCCACATCTCAATCGTAAGATTTCTATGTTCTTCTTTTTTCCCAAAAGACATCTGTGGAGTTTGGATTTGAAGTTGATGAGAAGATTGATGAAAGAGTGCTGAATAGTTCCCGTTATGGCTTTTGACAGAAGGGAAATAGGAGGCTTCCTTAATTTGAGAATGACCGGCCTGATCTCTAAGGGATAGTGGTTCTTGTGATTCAAAATCCAGATAGAGAATATTGGAGTCAGCACCATGATAAGAAACAGTTTTCATACGTATATTTTCTACTTTGTTTGCTTTTTGAAAAACTTCTGTTCCTGATAAAGAAAAGAGATGAAAGGGATTTCCTTCTGTTCCCGCCTTCCATGTATCTGATGAAAGTGTTTGTACAGGAAGAAGTAAGAGAAAGAACAATCCAATAGTCTCTAGAAGTTCATGACGAATCAAAACAAAGCTTTTCTTCATACAGATAATATCGGTATAATTCCGCAATAAGCAAGATCCTATAAAGCAGGTAGACTGATAACTCTAGGATTCTGTTCTTATTCCCCCCGCAGTCTATCCCTCGTAAAAGTGTAGGCACTCATTGGTCCTTGGAGTAAAAATTTGAGGATGAACTGGATAGAAAAAGCAAAGAGCTTGTAAAATGGTCTTAGTATACGACTTACAAAGGGAAAATAAAGACTAAAAGAAGATTTTACTCTATAAAATTTTTGATAAAATAATATTCCTACTCCTCCTAAACAAAGCCATATTGATGGCAAGTAAGGAAACGATATGAGAGCTAGCTGGGTGTTTTCATCTTGCAATTTCCTGATATATCTTATATTTTTCATATTATAGATACTCCGATCTAAGCCTTTATAAAAGGTCTGTTTGCATCTTTTAAAATCTATGCTTGTCTTAATCATTCTATCTGCATAATGCCAAGTTATGCAGATGTAAAATATACTGAATTCATCTTTATACCTTGTCCAGATATTATTTTGAATGAGCTGTTGTTTCATCATCTCAAGCATAGTAAATACACCTTTTATCTTCTTTTCACTGATGAATTCATACATTTTGGAATGAACTCTTGGATGAAAATAAAAATAAAGTGGCAGGTCAATAGAGCATATCTTCTTACCCATCAATAAAGGAATTAAAATAGAATTATCTTCATAGAAGTTGTCTGAATATCGAATATTTTGGAATACTTCGTACTTATATATCTTGTTGCATGGAGAAGGTGAATAGACTCCTTGAAATGATAAAGATAAAGCCTCTTGCCACGATTGTGCAGACGGGACATTGTCAATTTTTGAGATAACTCCACCCTGATTACAAAGAGCAATGGAGCAATCACAGATATCTGCATTCTCTTTCGTGATTTTTACATGAAGATATTCTAAAAAATGAATATCAAGAAAATCATCACTATCTAGAAAGCATAAATATTCTCCTTTTGCATGGTTGAGCCCTGTATTACGTGCTCTACCTGAGCCCTGATTTTCTTGATGTAAAATAGTAAAACGATGGTCATTACGAACTATGTCTTGAATCATTTCTATGGATTGATCTTCTGTGCCGTCATTTATAATAATAGCTTCGAAGTTTTCAAAGCTCTGCTTTTGAACGCTTAAGATACATTTTCTAATATAGGGCTCGACGTTATACACAGGAATGATTATGCTAATGCTTGGTTGAATTTGATTTTCCATACTATCTCTTTATATCATTTCCCTCGTAGTCTATCTCTCGTAAAAGTGTATGCTCCTACCTAGGTCCATGGAGTAATAGTTTGAGGATAAACTTGATAGGAAAAGCAAAAAGCTTATAAAATGGTCTTAGTATACGGCTTGCAAAGGGAAAATGAAAAATAAAATAAGCTTTTACGCTATTAAGCTTTGTATAAAAAATAGACCCTATAGATGAAGTAAAAATAAAAATTCGACAAACTAATATTCCTACTCCTCCTAAACAAAGCCATATTGATGGCAAGTAAGGAAATGATATGTGAGCTAGCTGGGAGTTTTCATCTTGCAATTTCCTAATATATCTTATATTTTTTATATTATAGATACTTCGATCTAAGTATCTATAAAAAGCCTCTTTGCATCTTTTAAAATCTATGCTTTTCGTAACCATTCTATATCCATAATGCCAAGATATGAATATATAGTATATACTGAATTCATCTTTATACCTTGTCCAGATATTATTTTGAATGAGCTGTCGTTTCATCACTTCAAGCATGGTAAGTATATCTTTTATCTTCTTCTCATTGACTAATTCATGCATTATGGAATTAGTTCTTGGATGAAAATAAAAATAAAGTGGCAGATCAACGGAGCATAGCTTCTTGCCCACCAATAAAGAAACCAAAACAGAGATATCTTCATAGAAGTTGTTTGAATATCGAATATTTTGGAATACTTCACGCTTATATATCTTGTTGCATGGGGAAGGTAGATAAAGTTCTTGAAATGACAAAGATAAAGCCTCTTGCCAAGACTGCACAGATGGCACCTTGTAAACTCTTGAGATGACTCCATTCTGATTGCAAAAAGCAATAGAACAAGCACAGATATCTGCATTCTCTTTCGTGATTTTTTCATGAAGATATTCTAAAAAATGAATATCAAGAAAATCATCACTATCCAGAAAGCATAAATATTCCCCCTTTGCATGGTTGAGTCCTGTATTACGTGCCACACCTGCACTCTGATTTTCTTGATGTATGATAATAAAACGATGATCATCACGAACTATGTCTTGAATCATTTCTATGGATTGATCTTCTGTGCCGTCATTTACAATAATAGCTTCGAAGTTTTCAAAGCTCTGCTTCTGAACGCTTAAGATACATTTTCTAATATAGGGCTCGACGTTATATACTGGAATGATTATACTAATGATTGGTTGAATTTGATTTTCCATACTATCTCTTTATATCATTCCCCCCGCAGTCTATCTCTCGTAAAAGTGTATGCCCCTAATGGTCCATAAAGTAATAGTTTGAGGATTAACTTGATAGAAAAAGCAAAGAGCTTGTAAAATGGTCTTAGCATACGGCTTGCGAAGAGAAAATGAAAAATAAAATAAGCTTTTATACGATTAGGCTTTTCATGCAGTCTATCCCTCATAAAAGCGTAGGCACCCAATGGACCTTGGAGTAATAGTTTGAGAATCAACTTGATAGAAAAAGCAAAGAGCTTGTAAAATGGTCTTAGTATACGGCTTGCGAAGGGAAAATAAAGACTAAAAGAAGCTTTTACGCTATTCAGCTTTGTATAGAAAATGGATTTTATAGATGGAGTAAAAATAAAAATTCGATAAACTAATATTCCTATTCCTCTGAAACAAAGCAATATTGA
>JABABJ010000089.1 GCA_014238275.1 Leptospirales bacterium
CGCACATTTATTGGATGCTGTTGAGTCTGAGATTTTTCATGTTACACAAGCTAACGGCGCATCAGTTGTTAATGCCATTGCTAGCACAAAAGAAAAATTTAGAATCTGTAATGATTTGGGCTATAAAGCGTCCGATATTTTACAAGCTAACTGCATTATTTGGGTAGAAGGTCCGTCTGATAGGATTTATTTAAATTATTGGATAAAAGCTAAAAAAAATAATCTTATCGAGGGAGTTCATTATTCAATTATGTTCTACGGTGGGAGATTGTCTAGTCACCTTACGGCGAAAGATAATGATGAATTAAAAGACAAAATAAATGATCTTATCTCTGTTAGAAATTTAAACAGGAATGCTGGCATTATGTTTGATAGTGATAAAGAAAATTCAAGAGCAATACTTAATTCTACAAAGCAACGGCTTAGAGCTGAGTTTAATTGTGGTTCAGGGCTTGCTTGGGTTACAGAAGGTCGCGAAGTAGAAAACTATTTAGATTATGATAAAGTTGAGAAAAGTGTGAGAGCTGTTCATCCATCTTTTAAAGAGATTACTTTTAAAAAAGGTAAATGGGAAAATTTACTTAAATATAAAGAAGTGGAAAGTCGTACTGAAAAGATAGCAAATAAGGTAAAGGTTGCTAGGCACTACATTAAAGAAAATGAAGTAGACTTTAGTGTTCTCGATTTAAATGCAAGAGTGGATGAGTTGTGTCAGTTTATTTCTCAAGCAAATGGAAATGAAATTTAACAAGTCGTTTAAAAGGACAAATAATAATTAGGGTCAGTGTGTTATTTTTTGCCATTTTTTTGTATATTACAATAATATATGCTTACTTGAATAATTGCAAAATCAAATCCTAATTAGGACAAAACATATGAAAAATCAAGCAACAAGAAAGAATTGAGGAAATAGAGAACCCTGATTTAGCTCAAAATAGAATGAAAGGAATTTACGAAAAAAAAGGCTATTCTAAAGATTAGATTGATAAACGCTTGCGAGAAATTGCTATACGTCAAAATCTTACTGACGAATGGTAAGAAAGAGGAATTACAGGGAGTAAAAACTATGCTATTTTAACCTCTGAAATATCCAAAGCAACATTTGGGATGACTCCCGATGAATGATACTGACAAAAAGTAATACCAATGAACGAATCAAACACTAGAGCAGAACTGATAGAGCCATTGCTGGAGAAAGCTGGCTGGGGCAGAAATTTTCCGCAAACGAAAATAGATCGTGAGCATAAAATCACCTTAGGGAAAATACAAAGCTATGGTGGTCGTTCCAAGTCCCTTTGGGCGGATTACGTTCTTTCTTATAAAAACGTAAAGCTGGCAGTGATCGAAGCCAAAAGCAGTAATCTATCGGTGAGTGAGGGAGTGGCTCAGGCGAAAAACTATGCAGACAAACTCCAGCTCGACTATGCCTTCGCCTTAAACGGCGAGCAGATCTATCAGGTCTCTATGAAAACAGGGAGGGAAGCCTTAGTTTCTAGTTTCCCTAGTCCAGATGAATTATGGAACAAGGTTTTTGAAAAGCAGAATGAGTGGCTGGATAAATTTCATGCCATACCCTTTGTGCGTAAAGATGGCTCTCAGATCCCTCGCTTTTACCAAGAAATAGCAGTCAACCGAGTGCTGAGGGCCCTTGCCCAAAATAAAAAGCGTATCCTTTTGACCTTAGCTACGGGGACGGGAAAAACCTTTATTGCTTTCCAAATCGCATGGAAGCTCTTCCAAACCCGCTGGAATCTAAGATGGGATGGCACAAGGCAGGCTCGAATCCTCTTTTTAGTCGACAGAAATATTTTAGCGGATCAGGCTTTCAATGCCTTTAGTCACTTTCCAGAGGATGCCCTAGTGAGGATTGACCCTGGTGAAATAGCAAGAACAGGGCGTGTTCCTAAAAATGGAAGTATCTTTTTTACTATTTTTCAGACCCTTATGAGTGGGGAGGAACCGGGCTCTTATTGTAAGAAATATCCCACAGATTATTTTGATTTCATCATCATCGATGAATGTCATCGCGGAGGTGCTCGGGACGATGGCAACTGGCGTGCGATTCTGGATTATTTCACCCCTGCTGTCCAGCTTGGACTGACAGCTACTCCGAGACGAAAAGATAACGCAGATACCTACGATTATTTTGGCAATCCTGTGTACAGCTATTCCTTAAAAGAAGGAATTCATGATGGCTTCCTGACTCCCTTTAGATTGAAGTGGATCAAAAGCACCTTGGATTCGTATCTCTATGAACCAAATGATATTATAATCGACGGCGACGTGGACACTCAAAAGGAATATACAGAAGAAGACTTCAATCATAATATTGAGATACAAGAAAGAGAACGTAATCGAGTAAAGGTTTTATTCAATCAAATTGATCCAAAAGAAAAAGCAATCGTTTTTTGTGCACACCAAGCACACGCTTTGCTGATTCGAGATCTTATCAATCAGCAAACAACAAGCAAAGACCCAAACTATTGCCAGAGAGTGACCTCCGATGACGGAGAGTTAGGCAATCAATATCTTCGTTCTTTTCAAGACAACGACAGAACGACTCCTACGATCCTGACAAGCTCACAGAAACTTTCCACTGGTGTAGATGCACGAAACATCCGAAGCATTGTTCTATTGCGTCCTATTAAATCCATCATTGAATTCAAGCAGATCATAGGTCGAGGAACTAGACTCTTTGAAGGGAAAAACTATTTTACTATTTACGATTATGTTGGTGCCTATAGCCTCTTTTCCGATCCAGATTGGGACGGCGAACCAGAATCTATAGAAGAAGTTGATAACGAAGAAGATAAAAAGATCGCAACATTTCATTCAGGCAAGAAGAAAGGGACAAAAAATGGAGACGAGAAAAAGATAATAAAAATCAAATTAGCCGACGGCAAAGAGAGGGAAATTCAATCTACTATCAGGACTCATTTTTTTGATGTTGACGGAAAGCCCATCTCCTCAGAGGATTTTTTGCATAATCTACATGGACATTTGCCTCAGTATTTTAAGGATGAAGAAGGGTTAAGAAAGATTTGGTCTGTTCCCGAAACAAGAAAAGCCTTTATAGAGGGACTAGGGGACGCGAGCTATACTCAGGAGGCATTGGCAACATTACAGAAAATGGTCGATGCAGAAAGAAGCGATCTTTTTGACGTCTTGGGATATGTGGCTTTTGCCATCAAACCTATCTCAAGGGAGCAAAGAGTAAATACCATCAAACCAACTCTCTGGAAAGATCTGAGTGAAAACCAGAAAGAATTTTTAGATTTTGTACTTTCTAAATACATAGAAGTGGGTTCTGGAGAACTAGAACAAGATAGGCTTCCTAATTTACTGCGTCTAAAGTACCTGTCCATTGAGGATGCTGAGAAAAAATTTGATAGCATAGATGAGATAAAAAAAGCCTTCCGTAATTTCCAAAAAATCCTCTACAACAAGCCCGCTGCGTAAGCCTCTCCTGTATCATGGAAACACTAGCTAATATTTACTAAAAACGAGAGTCATTGCTAGTAAATATTAGCTATCGCATTAGTGAGTATTTACTAAAAACGGGAGTCATTACCAGTAGATATTAGCTATCGCATTAGTGAGTATTTACTAAAAACGGGAGTCA
>JABABJ010000148.1 GCA_014238275.1 Leptospirales bacterium
ATAGCTAATACTTACTAGTAGCGACTCATCTTTTTAGTAAATACTACCTAAAACTCCCGTTTCCTCGGCGATTTCCCTAAAGGCATTTATAAGACCTCAGTCGTGCCCTCCGTGGCACAACTGAGGGACGCAAAGACAGGGAAACCCTGTCTTTGCTCACATTTTCGGAGCTTCATGGCTCCGAAAATGGGGCGGGCATCCGTGCCCGCCACGATCTCCTAATCACAAGAGTCCCGCCTCATTTTAGTAGATATTAACTAGGATAGCGGAATCTAAACTTGTCTTCAATCAACTAAACATACTCAAGAACTATCAAGCTTTTTTTTAGCAAGGGCTCGATTATTGTATGCATCTGCATCATCGGGCTTGAGCCTGATCGCCTCATCATAGTCTTGGATTGCTTCTTCATATAAGCCTAAGCTATACTTAGCATTCCCTCGGTTATAGTATGCACTTGCATCATCGGGATTGATTCTGATCGCCTCATCATAGTCTTGGATTGCTTCTTTATGCAAGCCTAAGCTACACTTAGCATTCCCTCGATTATTGTATGCCGTTGCAACATCGGGCTTGAGCTTGATCGCCTCATCATAGTCTTGGATTGCTTCTTTATGCAAGCCTAACTCATACTTAGCAAACCCTCGGTTGCTATATGCCGTCGCATCATCGGGCTTGATCCTGATCGCCTCATCATAGTCTTGGATTGCTTCTTTATGCAAGCCTAAGCTACACTTAGCATTCCCTCGATTATTGTATGCATCTGGATCGTCGGGCTTGAGCCTGATCGCTTCATCATAGTGTTGGATTGCTTCTTTGTGCTTCTCATTTTTCTGGGAGGAAAGACCTGTATAGAATTCTACGTGAGCTGTTTTGTAATTTTCTTGATTCATAATGAAGCCGAGCAAGTCATTGTAGATGGTATCTGCATAGATATTGTGACATGTCCTGAGGTATTCTAGTATTTGCTTCTTATAGTCTGAGGGTATCTCGCGACAGTACAATGTATCTTGATTGATATAGCCCTCAGGGGCATGCACGAACACACTGCTCTGGAAGATGACTCTGTTTCGACTAGTCTGTACGATCGCAGGTTCTATCCTCTTTGCTTCGAGACGCCCTTTCTCATCTGTGATATCATAGTCGATATCACCTTTTTGCTTCATCTTCTGAGTATCTAAATATAGCAACTCGCCGTTTTTTTCAAACTCACCATCGCATGCGAAAAATAGAGCAATATGGATATTTTTCGTAAAATCTATGAGTGTCGTTTTTCCATGAAAATGACAAATCTCCGTTAGAATCTCTATATTACTGGTCTTCTTAGGAAAACACTTTGCTTTAGCACGCTCTACATATTCTTTTTCTATATCAATAGGATGGAAATGTTCTATGAAAATATCCTTATGCTCTCTATAAAGGGAAGAGCTGACTCCATCTTTCCTAGGCTTTCCATTTTCATCACAACTGAACCTTTGTGTCGTTCCTCGAAAGATAAATTCTTTCCCTTCGCATTGATTGATACATTGATCAATAAAATTTTTAAGTTTTTTTTGATTGATTTTCTTCTCCATGAACTCTTCTTGTCAATGAGCTAAGTCAATGTGCAAAGTCATCCAAAAATTAGGACAAAGAGAAAAATAATAGATATTTAAGGTGACTGCATACAATAAACTACTAAAAAAATTTCCCTATTAGATTATCAAAGCATTCCTCCATGTGCTAGGATATGTTGATTTTGTAGGCAAGTATGACAAAGTGTGACGATATTCTGTCACGATAATCTGCCAATCCTCGAAGGGATTAATGCGGAGTCAGTGGATTTAATCCATCTCGATCCGCCGTTCAATAAAAAAGATCTTTACAGCTCCAATAGGAAGATTTTCCAAAATCTCCACGAAAGCAATCAATGGAGATTATGAATAACAAAAAAGCGTTGGCAATGTAGACTTGGATCTTACAAAAGGTCTCATATTCTATGAGGATAAACGAATTTATTCTAAGAGATGTTCGCTGTTTTGAAGGTGAACAGAAATTTAATATACGTCCCCTAACCTTCCTTGTCGGCGAGAATAGTACAGGTAAATCCACTATGCTTGGTTGCTTTCAAGCCTTAAATAATGCACTTCATTCTGACAGCGAAGATACGATAGATTTCAATTCTCCTCCCTATGAGATGGGGGTATTTACTGATATTGCCCGCAAAACGAAGACTAGCGTAGAAGAGTTTGCTTTGGGGTATAATCTTGAATATGATAAGGATAAAATTTTGCAATATCTAATAACATTTTATGAAAAAGAAGATAGCTCAGAGCCTGCTATTTCAAGCATAGGATTGCAGCTTGGCAAAGGAAAAATTACTTTTAAACAAAAAGAGTCTCATCCAAGAGATATAGGTATCACTCTTCGAAAAAATAAGGATGAATTTATCATTTCTATAAATTTACAGTCTAGTCCTGTGGGTTTGGAACTCATTCTTTTTTTCTTAGGCATAATATTAGAAATGAGATACGAACGAAACCAAGTGAAAGCATCAGATGCTATTTGGAAAGAATTCAGAAAATTTTTAGAGACTAACAAGCCTAGCCCTATATCTAGAGGTTGGAAATATCGCCGTATATTGCCTGCTTATAGTATTGTCCCTATCCGCTCTGAACCACAGCAAACCTATAACACTTTGAATACAACCCAAACTCCTCAGGACGGAGAAATACCCATGTTGCTCATGAATTTATATAGATCAAACCAAGAAGGATGGAAGGACTTACGAAAGCAGTTGGTAGATTTTGGAAAATCATCTGGATTATTTAGCGATATTAGCGTAAAAAATTTTGACAACTCATCCAATTCTCCCTTTCGATTGCAAATTAAAGTCAATGGACCTAAGTCCAACCTAATGGATGTGGGCTATGGTATCAGTCAGGTCTTACCTATATTGGTTCGTGTCCTGAATGATGAAGAAGAACTACTCCTAATGCAACAGCCAGAGGTGCATTTGCATCCTAAGGGTCAAGCCGCATTAACTTCCCTGCTAGTTGAAAGTATAAAGAATTATGGCAAGACTTTTATTTTAGAAACTCATAGCGATTATATGATCGACCGAGCTCGAGTAGAAATCATGAAGGGTAATATCCCCCACAAGGATGTTTCATTGATTTATCTGGAAGCTGTCAAAAATAAAGTGCTTGTTCATAATATTAGTTTTGATAAAAACGCTGAGCTTGAAAACGTTCCTAGTGGCTATAGGGATTTTTTTCAAAAAGAGATGT
The DNA here is from genome assembly GCA_014238275.1 of Leptospirales bacterium. Classification (GTDB taxonomy): domain Bacteria; phylum Spirochaetota; class Leptospiria; order Leptospirales; family Leptonemataceae; genus JABABJ01. Next base: position 3,267 of record JABABJ010000148.1, read on the forward strand.
ATCAATTATTGGGATTTAAGGACACTTGAAAATGTGTTTGATACTGGATACCAATAAATACGGGGAGTTTTTCGACCCTACGAATCGTGACATGGAACCTGTCAGACAGTGGCACAAAAAGATGGGTAAGTTTGTCTATTCCCCAACTCCAAAAATGAAGAAAGAGCTTGCAGGCAATTATAAAATGAGTAAAATTTTTAACGAAGGACGCCGTGGGGAACAAGTAAAATGGATAGATGAAAAAAAAGTCCGTAAAGAAGAGAAGGTGCTTATAAAACAACGAAAGCTAAAATCTAATGATCTACATATCATAGCATTGGCATTGGCTGGTGAAGTGAAATTATTGGTATCTGGAGATAAAAACTTACATGCGGATTTTAAAGATATAATCGAAAAAGGAAATATTTACCAAAACAAAGCCCATAAACACCTTCTTGCAGAAGATATTTGTCCCTAGCCTTCGTTCAATTTTTTCGGCAATTTTCTCGGCAATTTTTTCACCAATTTTTTGAAAAAATTGCCTTTTTCCCTTGACAAGCCATGACTTTTAATAGTACTTGACAGAAACGGTGTTATTGTACTATCTATCTTGTGACAGGGCTCTGCTAGAACCGTAATAGAGTCGTAAATGAAGAGGGCTCGGTCCAATATACAAGAGCCCGAACAGCGGGAAAGTCTGCTACTCAAAGGGCTTTATCGATGGTTTCAGAAAAACCAAAGGAAACTACCCTTTCGGAATACAAGGGATGTTTATGCGGTATGGGTCTCTGAGATCATGCTTCAGCAAACAAGGATGGCAGTTGTCCTCCCTTGCTATCAAAAGTTTATGAAACGTTTCCCAAGTCTTCAGGCTCTGGCAGACGCACCAGAAGAAAAGCTCTTAGAGAGCTGGAAGGGACTTGGTTACTACCGTCGTGCAAAAAATCTTCAGGCTGGAGTGAGAACTGTTATTACAAAGCATCAAGGAAGGTTCCCCGAAATACTCCAAGAAGCAAAACAAATAGAAGGTATCGGTCCTTACACTGCTGCTGCTATCTTAAGCATTAGCTACGGAGTGAATGTAGCAGTTCTGGATGGAAATGTAAAAAGAATTTTAATGCGATTGTATTGCCTCCCTTCTACTACTACAGTGAAGGAGCTAGAAAGGAAAGCTCAAGAGCTTTTGGAGCAGAAAGGAAGGACTCACGCAGGACTTCATAATCAAGCATTGATGGAGTTGGGTGCCTTGATCTGCACATCGGGTATCCCTCGTTGTCTTTCGTGTGCACTTCAAAGTAGATGCTTGGCTTTTCAGAAGGGAGGAGCTCAATTCGCAAAAGGAATCCCTGCTACTTCTCAGACCAACAAGATCGAGTTGGAGCTCAAGGTATGGTTGCTATTTGATTCTCTTCAGCATCGTTCGGTTTTGATGCTCAAAGAGCAAAACTCCCGTTTTCTTCGAGACTTATGGTTTTTCCCCTATTCATATGGAAACAAGGCTCCGTTTGCAAACCAAAGTGCTCCTTGTTTCCCAAGATTCTTGCACGCAAGGCAAAAAAAATTTTCCTTCTTTCAATCCCCTGAAAAAATACACTCTTATTTTCATCACTTTATTACCAACCATAAAATACGTGTAAGTTTAGAATACGTATACTTAAAAGAGGAGATGGCTTTGGTTTGTCAATATCTGGAAAAACACTCACTTCCTAAACAAACACAATGGGACTGGAAACATGTAAGCACAATAGAAAAATTTCTCGTTAGCTCGTTGAGTCGTAAAATCTTTCATTCCTTTCAGGAAATAAAGCTAAGATCTAAATGTACAGAAAGTGAGTAGTAGCTTGAAAGAAAGTGAAAAAATATTGACAGACTTTCTATGTTCAGGAGGATACGTTGTTCTTGATGCTTTTTTCTTCAATACTAACTTATCATTTGTATAGGCTCTTATGAAATACGAGAAAATACGTGGAAAGAGTATTGCTGAGTGTATGATGAAACTTCGAAGTAATCATGGACCCGATACGATCATTTTGGGAACCCGTGAGCTGAAAGAGCAAGGTCCCTTTGGGTTGTGGTTCTTGTCGAAGAAAAAATATGAAATCGACTACATGATTTCTGAGAAAAAGACTTCTCCTTCTACAAACCTTCTTCCTCCTTTCAGTGGTCTAAGCTCTCGTCGTTCTGAACTTCCTTCAAATCGACTTCATTCCCTCTATTCTAATACCCTGTCACGAAAGAGCCTTCCGTTAGAAGAAAAAGGTATTCCAGAATCTTTGACTTCCCTAAATCAAGAAAAGAAAGATATGAATTTGGAAAGGAGTGAACAGACTGCAATACAGCAAGATACACAAGGTGAAAGCTCTCCTGCTTCTGGTTTACACAAAATACCTCCTATACCACAAAGCTTAAAAAACGATCTCCTTGAGTTTGAAAAACCCTCCTTGAACATGAGTTTGCCCCAGAAATATGCCAAAAACTCACATTTGAAATGTATCCAATCCATTCTTGAGCATTCTTATCTTAGCCCTGCTTTTGCAAGTGATTTCTTGCGTCAACTAGATGATAGGATGTCAAATAACGAGAAAGAGGAATATACAAGAGTAGAGGAGCAAACAATCAAACAGCTTGCCGAAATGATACAAACCGTTCCATTTCAACTTCCTGTCAAAGGAGAATGCAGGGCATTTCTCTTAATGGGCCCCTCCGGGGCTGGAAAGACAACAAGTTTAGCAAAGCTAGCGGCACGATTTCATCTTGCTGAAAAACGAGAGGTTTCTATTTATAGTCTGGACCATTATCGTCTTGCCGCTACAGAACAGCTTAAAACCTATGCAAGAGTGATGGACATTCCTTTTTACGCACCTATGAATAGCGAAGAGTTTTGTGAACTCTTGCGAAGAGACGGTGCAGAAATTTTCCTAATCGACACAGCAGGGGCTGGCTTCCGTGAAATTAAGCGCCTTCAAAAGCTCAAAGAACTAATAGCTACCTGTGCCAAAGAGGTTCAGCTTGAGCGTCATCTAGTCCTTTCTGCAGATAGTAGCCCATATCTTTTAGGGAAAATTGTTCCTTCATATCATCAAATTGGTTTTGATAAATTCATCTTGACAAAAGTCGATCAAGTAGATTTTATAGGTGCATTCATTGAGATTGCCGATAAATTTAAAAGACCATTTTCTTGTTTGATGGATGGACAGGATGTCCCAGGAAGTATTTGTGAGGCAGAACCAGAAAAGATGGCTCGGATTGCCCTAGGACTGGAAAAGACGATGTTAATCTAGGCTAGAAGTTTTAGAAGAATATTTATTTTTATCCGAAAAGAAGAGTGGAAAAATAAAGTATAGATTTTAAATTAGTAATATAGCATTGAATACAGCACTTATGAACTATCAAACTTTTCGTCCAAAAAAAGCGAGCTATGACATGGATACTAGCTTATTAAGAGCGGTTCCTTCGACCCCCAAACCTCTCCCCTCAAGTGAAAACGTAATTACACGCACTATAGCTGTCACATCCGGCAAAGGAGGAGTAGGAAAATCCACTATTTCAGTCAATATGGCAATTAGTTTGGCGAAAATGGATATGAAAGTCCTTCTTATAGATGGCGATCTTGGTCTTGCCAACATAAATGTTCTGATGGGAATTATACCAGAGTACAATATATATGACGTGATCCAAGGAAAGAAAGATCTTTCGGAAATTATTATCTCTACGAATTTTGGAATTGATATTATAGCAGGAGCAAATGGAATATCTCAGCTTGCTGATATCACACGAAAGCAAAGACAGAGCTTCCTCAAGCAGATGGAAGATTGCACTGGGTACGATGTGGTCTTGGTTGATACAGGAGCGGGGGTTGGTGCCAACGTGATGGGTCTAGTGTTGGCTACAGATGAAGTTTTAGTAGTTACTACTCCAGAACCTACTGCTGTTACAGATGCCTACGGGATGATTAAAAGCATCGTGGCTCACAATCCTCAAACATCCATCCGATTGATTGTCAACCGTGTCCTTTCTGCGTTGGAAGCCAAGCGAGTTGCCGATCGACTTAAAAGTATCTCATCTCAATTTCTCAATGCATCTGTGGAAAGTCTAGGTTTCGTGTTTGAAGAAACTTTAGTTCAGAAAAGCATACGCTCTCAAAAACCTCATGTTACCCTTTTCCCTAATTCTAAAAGTGCTGCTTGTATCCGTCATATTGGGACAAAGGTCGGAAGTAATTCAAAATTAATACAAGGTGATGGACTCCGTGGTTTTTTTCATAAGTTGACAGGCGGCAATACAGACGAGCCATTAGGTATTTTGACCTAAGTGAAGTTATATGAGTAGAATGGCAAAGTTTATTATTGTCTTCGGAGTTTTGGGTTTTTTTCTATCCTTTGTGATTGGACTTATCAACGGAGGAGCAGTCCTTATCGTTTTTCAAACAGCTCTTTTAAGCTGTTTTGTTTCTTTAGGGTTGGGTTTTGTAATCTATCGTCTTTTCTCCGAAAAAGTCCCTGAGATATTCTCATTCTGGAACGCTAGAGATCCAAACTTAGAAATCAAAGCAGGCCTAGAGAATGAGAACGAGAATGAGAACGAGAATCAAGAGCCTGCTGATACTTCTCTCCCTTTGATGGGCTCATCAGAGAATGATGAAGTATACTCAAAACGAGAGCCTCCTAAAGAGGAGGATTCACTTGATTCTATAGCTCCTGAATATACTTCAGAAAATACAAATTCTTTGGGTCATAAGAATTCTGATAGGAAAAAAAACTTTGGTTCTCATAAAGCAAAAGATATGATCGAAGTCAAAAATGAGCCTAAAGTTCTTGCAGAAGCAGTTCGTACGATGATGAACACAGATGAGGAGAATACGCTATTATGAGTGTTGAAGGTACCAAAAGGAAAATTTCAAGGGTTTTAGAAAAATACAAAGATCAAGATGAACGAGTTCTTTGGCGTGAGTACCGTCGTAACCATTCCTACGAGATTCGAGAGTATTTTGTAGAAAAATACTCTCCTCTTGTTAAATATGTGGCTGGAAAGGTAGCGATAGGGATGCCTCAAAATGTTGAGTTTGACGACTTGGCAAGTTATGGTGCCTTTGGCCTTTTAGACGCTATTGAAAAATTTGATCCTGAAAGGGATATTAAATTTAAGACTTATGCAATGACAAGGATTCGTGGTGCCATTTTTGATGAGCTTAGAAGTATTGACTGGATTCCTCGTTCCATACGTCAGAAGGCAAAGCAGGTGGAAGAGACGATTAATATGCTAGAGAACAAACTTGGTCATACTGTTGATGATGAAGATATTGCTAACGAAATGGATATTCCCGTAGAAGAACTTCATTCTCTCTTGACTAAAATTTCAGGAACAAGTATGATTTCACTCAATGATATTTGGTACCTTGGAGAGGACAACGACGAAATATCATTTATGGAAACTTTGGAGTCTCCTGTAAACCTTAACCCTGATTCTCTCATCGAAAAAGAGGAGATCAAAAGTGTTATCGTAGAAGCGATTCAGCATCTTCCCGACAAAGAGAAAAAGGTAGTTGTTTTATACTACTATGAAGATCTCACTTTGAAAGAAATAGGAGAAGTTTTAGATGTTACCGAAAGCCGTATATCTCAGCTTCATACTAAGGCAATCATGAGACTTCGCGGCAAACTAATGCGTATGAAAAACGCATTAAAAAAATAAAGTCTCTATTTTTTCCGTATCTCATCCCAAAGACCCAAAGGCCACTTGGTTTTGAGCCTTCTCACACTTTAGCTTTTTCAGGATCAGGAAAAAAGCTCTTCTAGGAAATTTTCCATAGACTTCCATGAACGCCGTGCAGCTATCTCATTGTATAGATAGCCATCTTGAGGAGATGATGCCTTTGGATTCGTAAAGGAGTGGATTGCTTCTCCATAAATATGAAGCTGCCAGTCTGGCTTGAGACGGTTCATATCGTCGATAAATTCCTTCAACTGCTCATCAGAAATAAGGGGATCCTTTGCTCCATGAAGTGCTAATATCTTGGAATGAATTTTTTGTTCTGGGAGACCAGAGGCTCGCAAAAGAGCATGGAAGCTAGTAACTCCAAGAACGTCGCTTCCAGATCTTGCCAAGTCCAAAACAGTTAACCCCCCGAAACAAAAGCCAATAGCTGCCGTTCGAGAAGGGTCTACTTGGCTTAGAGAGCGAGCCACAGGAACTGCAGCCTGAATACGACGGAGAAGCTCTGGACGGTCATCTAGTAGAGTTTGCATCATCTCTTTCCCTCCTAGCTTTGCATCTCCGTAAAGATCAACTGCAAAAGCAACATAACCAAGACGTGCTATTTCCTCTGCCCTTCCTATAGCAAAGTCATCTCGACCCGCAAGGGTGTGAACAACAAGGACTACTGGATAACTTTCTGCTCCTCCTGTAGAAGGCCATACGGCAAGCCCCTTCATTGTAACATCCTCAGACGTATACGTGATTTCTTGTTTTTTCATTAACATAATTGAATTTGTTTCCTCCATTTTTTCGTGATTCAATAGGTATATATTTTTGCTTCGAAGTCCCCAAATAGACCTGCTGAGGACGCATATGTCTATGAGGGGGAGTAGACTGATTCTGCTCCTCCCAATGAGCTAGCCAACCGGAAAGTTTTCCAATCACTCGAACTACATTGAACATACTTTCTGGGATACCGATTATATTAAAAAGAAGAGCTGAATAAAAGTCAAGGTTAGGGAATAGGTGATTTTCTGTAAAGAAAGAGTGGTTTAAGACAAAATCTTCTATCTCAAAGGCCTTTTGAATCAAAGGAGACTTTGCTTTATCAGGATACTTTTTTACATAGTCCCAAAAGATCTTTTGAGCTATTCTTGCCCTTGGACCCATCCAAGTATATTTTTTATGACCAAAAGCAGGTGAGTAGAGGGTTTCCTTTCCCTCCAGAAAAGGAGCAAAAAAATCAGATGGCTTCATTTTCTTACTTAAAATAGTCTCTAGCATAGCCATAGTATGAATCTCCCCCGAAGTCTCTCGAGCACCCCATAAAGCACAGATACCAGCACTGATACATACAAAGAGATTTGCCCCACTGCTACTTAAAAGACGAACGGTAGTTGTCGCAATATTCTGCTCATGATCACTGTACAGAATCAGAAGTTGATTGAGAAGGCATTCATCCTCTTGAGGAACCACATAAGGCTCAGAAGGAACAGCAAACATCATATTGAGAAAATTAGCACAGTAGGAGAGATGATCCAGAGGATAGATCACTGGTTGCCCAATCGATTTTTTATAAGACCAAGCTGCAAGTGTACGTATTTTAGCAAGTAAAAGAATTTGGATATCTACTTCATTGTGAATTTGTTCCTCATAAGAATTTGGATAATAGTTTGATAAGGAGGTCACCATTGTTGCTAAAGTCGCAAGAGGATGCGTGTTCCCTGCAAATCCATAAAAAAAATTCTTCATCGCTTCATGAATGAGAGAATGATTACTTAAGGCACCAGAATATTCTTCCCATTCTTCTTGTGTGGGTAGTTTGCTATTCATTAAAAGATAGGCAGCTTCTACAAAGTTAGATTGAACAACTAGATCTTCTATATCATAGCCTCTATAATAAAGCTTCCCATTTTCAGAGTCTATGTAGGTAATTGAACTCTTAGCAACGGCTGTGTTGTTTAAAAGTGGATCATAAGAGTATAAGCCAGCATCTTTATAAAGGTTCTGAATATCCATGCCCATTTTTCCATCCGTCCCTGTAAACACAGGGAGTATATATTCCTGTCCTGAAAAAACTAGACGTGCTGAATCTTGAACCATTAATTTACCAAAAATTAAAAAAGAAGCATAGAAGCAATTCTTTTTTTCATAAAACCTAAATTATTCTCTTCCCAGAGCCTTCCCAGAGAGGGAGGACCGCGCCTTTTATAAAACCTCAGTCATGCCCTCCGTGGCATGACTGAGGGGACGCAAAAATAGGGGAACCCTATTTTTGCTTACATTTGCGGAGCTTCCATGGCTCCGCAAATGGGGAGACCCTCCGTGGTCTCCCTGTGGCTCTCCCCGCTCCCGACACTCGCAGATTATAAGACCTAAGTTGCACCGTCCGTGGTGCAACTTAGGGACGCAAAAACAAGGAAACCTTGTTTTTGCTCACATTTTCGGAGCTTCATGGCTCCGAAAATGGGGCGGGCATCCGTGCCCGCCGAGTCTGTGGGTGCGGGCATGTTCCGCTACATCCGTGTAGCGGTATTTGATAGCAAGAGGGATTCCCTGTTTTTTCGGCGGTTTTCCTGAAAGCAAGCCTGCTGCTTACCTATACTAACAAAAGTCCCGCTTCAGCAGGCTTGCTTCCTTTTATAGGCGTGCCCGATCTGTTTTTAGTAGATATTCACTAAGACGATAGCTAATACCTACCAGTAGTAGCTTCTGTTTTTAGTAAATATTCACTAGGTGGATAGCTAATATCTACTAGTAGTAACTTCTGTTTTCAGTGATTATTGACTAGGATAGCTTCCCTCTAATTTTTTTTCCTAAGCCCTGAATTTTTACGAAAAAAATTGCAGCAAATGCGGTTTTTTTTAACCTTTAAATAGTATGGAGTCATCTTTTTATTGATGATTTCTTAATTTTTTGATTGACAAGAAGGAGATTTCAATAGTATGAATATAAAAATAAAGTCTTTCTTTGACAGACGGATTCCTAAGGAGGTGAATATGAGTACAACTCAGTCCATAGAGCTTATAAGAAAGCTAAGTAACGGCAAGCCGCTAACAGAGAAAACAGCAACCGAACTACTGGACTACGTAGCAAACCAGAACGGCGATCTGGCGACTAAGCAGGATATAGAGAATGTAAAGACACATGTAGAGAACAAGATAGAGAATGTAAAGACAGACCTAGAGAACAAGATAGAGAATGTAAAGACAGACCTAGAGAACAAGATAGAGCTTGTAAAGCAAGATGTAGAGAACAAGATAGAGCTTGTAAAAATAGACGTAGAGGGTGTGAAGAAAGACGTAGAAGGTGTCAAGAAAGACGTAGAGGGTGTCAAGAAAGACGTAGAGGGTGTCAAGAAAGACGTAGAGGGTGTCAAGAAAGACGTAGAAGGTGTCAAGAAAGATATAAAGGGAATCAAGAAAGATATAAACTGGCTAAAATGGAGCGTTGCTACAGGCTTTGCTATATTTACCGTCTTCCTAAGTACTGTGCTAACGGTGATGATCTATCTACACAGCGACACAAAATCAGAAATGAAAGAACTAAGGAAGCTGATTATTGAAAGAACAGGTCATAAATAAATAGAACAACTAAGGTCATTTCCCCCTAGAAACCTCTATACCGCCCTAGTTAGGGAGAGCAGGTATTACCTACATCCGCGAAATCTGGCAGATTTGAACTTTGGAAGCTGGTAGCTCCCGTAACAAAGTTCGAATAATTTGCTACATCACAGACAACCCAGTTAGTTAGACTCTGGTTAAATTCTACAGCTTCACGAAACATATTCTGCATAAGAATCACACTAGAGGTATCCCAATTCCCTATATTTTGGTCAAAGGCACTGGCAGCATAAAACATATCGATCATATTAGTCACACTAGAGGTAACCCAATTCCCTATATTTTGGTCAAAGGCACTGTTAGCAAAAAACATATTCTGCATATCAGTCACGTTAGAGGTATCCCAAACACCATTCATCTTAGTGCTTATATCTTGGTTAAAGCTAGTGATATAAGCAAACATAAAACTCATATTAGTCACACTAGAAGTAACCCAATTTCCTATATTTTGGTCAAAGTTTATAGCATTACGAAACATATCGCTCATATCAGTCACGTTAGAGGTATCCCAAACACCATCCATCTTAGTGCTTATATCTTGATTAAAGTTTCTAGTTCCATAAAACATACCACTCATATTAGTCACACTAGAGGTAACCCAATTCCCTATATTTTGCCTAAAAGCTGTAGCAATACGAAACATGGTACTCATATTAGTCACACTAGAGGTATCCCAAGAACCATCCTCCTTAGTGCTTATGTCTTGGTCAAATAAAGTAGCTCCATAAAACATACCACTCATATCTTTCACACTAGAGGTATCCCAATTCACTATATTGTGGTTAAAATTTCTGGCTGTATGAAACATACCACTCATATTCTCCACCTTAGAAGTATTCCAAGAACCATCCTCCTTAGTGCTTATGTCTTGGTTAAAGTAGCTAATATTACGAAACATATCGCTCATATTAGTCACGTTAGAGGTATCCCAATTCCCTATATCTTGGTTAAAAGCAAAGGTAGCATGAAACATACCACTCATATTCTCCACCTTAGAGGTATTCCAAGAACCATCGAGCTTAGTGCTTATATCTCGGTTAAAGGAAATAGCTCCATAAAACATCTCACTCATATTCTCCACGTTAGAGGTATCCCAATTCCCTATATCTTGGTTAAAATCTCTGGCTGTACGAAACATACCACTCAGATCTGTCACATTGGATAGGTCGGGGGTGTCTGTAGCCTGTCCTGCCAGTTTAGTACTACCGGCAAAAGCACTCTCCATAGAACTCCAGCGATTATTGCCCCATTGATTGATTGCGATGATTTTATCTTTATTATTTCCTGCTTGTTCATTAAAATAGATACGAGGGAATATACCTGTGATACTGACCTTGTAGGCCCCTCTGTCTGTGTATCTGTAAGTTGCATTTCCTTCCTGATTCACGCTTGTGCTTCCATCGCCCCAATCCACGGTGTAGCTATAAGTCTCACTTGAAACGGTAGGGATTGTAATTCTAAGGCTATCAGCTGGAACGCTCCAAGTTGTCACAAAGGCACTAAGACCATCTGTAATCTCCCAAAATTTACCAGTCGTATCATCTTCACTTGTTAAAGTATTCCTAGCAGGCTTACCAGTTAACGTTGGATAACTTCTCCCTCCATGAAATAGA
>JABABJ010000150.1 GCA_014238275.1 Leptospirales bacterium
ACCATCGTATTGTCATTGTATTTGTTTCTGTTGTGGATGATGATGGTATTATAATAACCTCTCTCCCAGACGAATTTCTAAAAGAAGAAAACTCAGAAACATCTCAGGGCCATATCCTTACGGTTGCACAAAATGAGTTTCTCCAAAATACTAGCGGTAGCACTATAGAGAGGACAGTCGTCTTTGAACATGATAAGGGTGGTACCGTTAAATTCCCCATTAAAATTACGCAAGGAGCATGTGGTTCGGAATCGGAGGAGACCGAGGAGCCTCAATAGCACGAAAAGCCTTCTATACTGAACTAGGTGAACACCACTCACAATATATGTAAATATCTCTTGACGCTTAAACCGTGGTTCTGAGAAATACTTTCTAAGGCAACCGTAGTGTTGGAAAGTATCTTCTAAAATGTCTTCACATCGTCAGAGTAATTCTCCTCTTGTAAGGCTGGTTCCCTGTTGTCTCTGTGGTAAAGAGGATTTTCGTCTATTATTTGTAAAGCAATCCTCTCGAAGAGAAAGTTTTCAGGTAGTAAAATGTAAGGGATGTAATCTTGTACAGGTAAATCCTCAACCAAATTCTGCTGCCGTGAGGTCGTGTTATGACGAAAAATACTTTCTTCGTCGTACAGATCGAGGCTATAACAACTATTTCTCTGAGGAGATGCGAAAGGAGGTTTGTCGAGTCTATGAACAGAATCTTAAAGACCTCAAGTTTGATGACTATGAAGGATCACTGCATGCAAAGAAAAAAGCTAGATCCAAAAAGCAATCCCTCCCTACGACCCTAGATGCAGGATGTGCATCTGGATATTTTGTGGATTTTATGCAAAAAAGAGGCTGGAAGGCAGAGGGTATTGAGCTTTCTCCTCATGCAACTGCAGAAGGAAAGAAGCAAGGATTAACCATCCATGTAGGTGATTTCTTGAAGGCAAAGAAACTTCGTCCAAATAGTTTGGATATGATTAGTTTTTGGTCATCTCTGGAGCATATGCATGATCCTCGTGCAGTATTTCAAAAGAGTAAAAGTCTCCTGAAGCCAGAAGGACGCCTCATTCTTTCTACTTGTAGATATGGTATCTTAGCTCGACTTAGGGGAGAAAAATGGCGTTATATGAATGTGCCAGAGCATTTGTATTTTTTCAGTCTTCCTCAACTTATCCTGATGGCTGGACAATGCGGTTTTCGTGTGATTTCTTGGGTGAGTTACGGCTCTGGCTTAACGGCAAAAAATAAGATGAGTTTTCTTTATAGGGCTTCCAAAGCCTTTTTGGATCCTTTGATTAAACTGGTCGATCAAGGTGATATGATAGCTATTCACTTCCAATCAACTAAGGAATATGGATGAATTTGGGGAAGCTGCCTTCGTTGAGGCAGAAAGAAGTCTTTCTGAGGGAGGTATCCCTATCGGTTCTGTCTTGGTCTGGAAGGGGCAAATCATAGGCTCTGGGCATAATAGACGCGTCCAAAAAGGAAGTGCTATTCTCCATGCTGAAATGGATGCTCTTGAAAACGCAGGGCGACGTTCTGCTTCTGTTTATCGAGAGAGCGTACTATATACAACCCTATCTCCCTGTCCAATGTGTGCTGGGGCAATCCTACTCTATCAAATACCAAAAGTCGTTATAGGAGAAGCTCAGAATTTTAAGGGAGAAGCAACTTTTCTCAGGAAACGTGGTATTATGGTTGACATTCTCGAAGAGCATAGGTGCTTGGAGATGATGACGAGATTTATCGATAGCTTTCCTGAGTTGTGGAAAGAAGATATTAGTGTCTAAACCCCTTATTTGACTCAATTTGTCATATTGAGCGATTGCTAGTGGAAAGATCTGCGAAAATTTTTGTTGCTGGTCACCAGGGACTTGCTGGTTCTTCTATTCTTCGTAGCTTAAAGCGGCATGGCTTTCAGAAAATTCTCATAAAATCACATCAAGAATTAGACCTTAGCATTCAAAGCCATGTATTTGATTTTTTTGAAGTAGAAAGGCCTGATTATGTATTTCTTGCAGCTGCTAAAGTGGGAGGAATTCAAGTCAATTCCAAGTTTCCGGTCGATTTCATCTGCGAAAATTTGAAAATACAAACATCTGTCATAGAGGCATCGGCAAAATTCAATGTGAAAAAACTTCTGTTTCTCAGCTCCTCTTGTTCCTATCCAAGGGCTGCAAAACAACCTATTCCCGAAACAGAGTTTTTTAACGGAAAGTTGGAAAAAACAAACGAAGCTTATGCAGTTGCAAAACTTGCTGGGATGGTTCTATGCAACAGCTATTATCACCAGTATGGAAAGACCTTTTTTTCTGTTGTGCCAGCTAATCTCTATGGACCCCATGATAACTACGATTTGCAAAGCTCGCATGTTCTTCCAGCCATGATACGAAAGTTTTATGAAGCTTGCCAGAAGAAGGAAAAAAAGATAGTTCTATGGGGTACAGGAAATCCTAAAAGGGAGTTTTTATACTCAGATGATTTGGGAGATGCCTGTGTGTTTCTTATGAATCATTATGATCCAGCACAGGATATGCAAGAAAAGGGTATTATCAATTTAGGGAGCGGAGAAGAGGTTAGTATTCAAGAGCTTGCATTCATGATTCAGGAAATTTCTGGATTTAAGGAAGAGATCTTCTATGACGATAGCTATCCTGATGGGACACCGAAAAAACTTCTGGATAGTTCTAAACTCCATTCCCTAGGATGGAAAAGTAAGACCACTTTGAGAAAGGGTTTGAATCTTACCTATGAGGGTTTTGCAAACAACCATTCTAAGTGAATTGATGCTTCCTATCTTGAAAATATTTTTTAGAAAAATTTAGTGCGAATTTTACAATTCAATACCTTTGACGTGTGGGGAGGGGCGGAAAAAGCGGCTCTAATTCTTCATCAAGCCTATCTTAAAAAAAACCATATAGCCTTTTTGGCGGTTAAAGAATCTTTTTTGAAAAACGAAAAAAACATAATCGAATTACATCAATACTCTTTCCGCAAACCTATCTCTTCTTCCCACTCTAAGAATAAAGGGAAGGAAACACTTATCAAGAAATACAGAAAATTCATCCGACCATTGCTTTTGCAAATACCTCGTTGGCCTGGCATTCATCATGGCATTAGCGGGCTAAGAACTTTCTCTAATAAGACCAAAAAGCCATATATTCCTCCAAAGAAAAGTTATCATCGAGGTCACTATATTTTAGATCTATTTCGAGGACGAGATCACTTTCCCTATCCACAAGCAAGCCAAGTTCTTTCTAACTTAGAGACACATCATGGACTAGATATTATTCAGGCTCACAACTTACATGGAAATTATTTTGATCTTTCTATATTGCCTTTCTGGAGTTGGAAGAAGCCTTTTTTTTTCACCTTGCATGATGAATGGTATTTGACAGGTCATTGTGCGTATACCCTTCGTTGCAATCATTGGGAAACTGGATGTGGAAACTGTCCATCGCTTCAAACCTATCCTCCTCTGATTTTTGATGGGACTTCTGCTAATTGGAAGAGAAAGCAAGAAATCTATAAAAAAAGTAAAATATATCTCATTAGTCCATCGCGATGGTTGATGAACCGAGCTGAACGTTCTCTTTTAGCTCCTTCCATAAAAGAAAGTAGAATCATTCCAAATGGAATTGATCTCTCTGTGTTTAAGCCATGTGACAAAACAAAAGCTCTTTCTTTGCTTAGAACCTATTTTCGCTCTTATCATTCTATCTCACAGGACCTTGTTCTTAGTATATCTTCACTTCTTACTGGGAAAAATCCTATTGTATTATTCATTAGTAGGAATGTATCTTTCAGGAGAAGGGAAACAAAGAATCAAAAAGTAGGATTTAAAGACTCAGCCTTCTTTTTGATGGCTGTCCAAGAGGTAGCCAAAATCATTCCCAATTTAGTCTGTATTTTGCTTGGCACAGAAGAAAAAAACCCGAATTTGAAATGCCTTTTTTCTGGTTCCAAGCTGGCTCATAGCAAAGGAGGATGCCTTCTTTCTGTTCCTTTCGAGAGGAATCCTGAAAAGCTCGCCATTTTTTACCAGTCAACAGATATTTATCTTCACGCTTCCAAAGGAGAAAACTACCCTTTTGTCATTGCTGAAGCATCTTCTTGTGGTGCTGCAGTGATTGCAGTCAAAGAAGGAGGGATCCCCGAGATGATTGAACACGAAAAGACTGGCTTGTTGATAGAAAGAGGTCAACATGAGAGCATGGCAAAGGAAATCATTCGTCTACTAAAAAATTCTTCTCAAAAACAACAGATAGTTTCTCATGCCCTAGAATATTCCCAAAAAAATCATGGACAAGAAAAGATGTTTGAAAATTACTTGAAATTCTATGAGAGTGTCCTTTCTTCGATAGCTTGATAATGGTAAGATCTCTCAACTCTTTTATTGCCTTGTTTGTATTCTACTGCTATTGAAATCCATGAAGAGTTATAGAACTTAGTTAGCTTTTTAGTCAAACAATGTTAAGAAAAAAATCTTATCGAAAAAACTCCAAGTCCAAGGAAGATAAGTGGGATGTTGTCATTGGGCCTAAAATAAACTTTGTTTTTGTACCTCTCAAAGAATTATTGCGTTGCTACGAACTGATTCTTCTTTTTGTTCGGAGAGATTTAGTAACGAACTATGTCCAAACGATTCTTGGACCTTTATGGCTAATATTTCAACCTCTTGGAACAGCATTAGTCTATACAGTCGTATTTTCTGTGATTCTGAGAGTGCCAACAGATGAGATACCTCATTTTCTCTTTTTCATGAGTGGAAGCGTTTTATGGATTTATTTTTCCACTTGTTTTATGAATATCTCTAGGGTAATGATAGCGAACTCTCACATATTCCAAAAAATATATTTTCCTAGATTAGTGATTCCTGTTTCGATCGTAATTTCTTCTCTTGTAATGCTCCTTGTCAATATTATGATTATTTTCGGAGCAATATGGATTTATTCGCTCAATGGTTATTCTATCGTTTTGAATTGGAAGCTAATCCTTTTACCTCTAGTTATTGCACAGGTCATTTTATTAGGACTTGGTTGCGGTCTCATTGTTGCTTCGTTCATAATAAAATATAGAGATCTGAATCATCTGATGACTTTTATAATTCAATTATGGATGTTTGCTTCTCCTGTTTTCTATCCGATTTCTATCATACCTGAAAAATTTCGTTTCTTTTTTTCCATCAATCCAATGATTTCTATAATAGAATTGTTTCGTCTGGGTATATTTAATAAAAGTTCAATTACATTACTAGAAATTTTTCTGAGCTGGGGGATCACTTTATTTTTTCTAGTATCAGGTCTTTTTCTTTTTTCTAGGGCAGAACACAGTTTTGTTGATGTAGCGTAAAAATGTCTGATATAGTGGTAAAAGTAGAAAGCCTCTCAAAGTTGTATAGGCTTGGGGTCATAGGTTCTACGACTCTGAGGCACGATCTTCAGTCTATGTGGGCTCGCTTTCAAGGAAAGGAAGATCCAAATGCCCCTATTTCACAAAGTCTTCGAGATATACCTCAAAATGCAGATCAAACCTTCTGGGCATTGAAAGATCTTAACTTCACCTTGCGACAGGGAGAAATCACTGGTATCATTGGGAGAAACGGTGCTGGGAAATCTACTCTTCTGAAAATCATTTCTCGTATTACATCCCCCACAGAAGGCTACATCAAGCTACGAGGAAGAGTTGCAAGCCTACTAGAGGTTGGGACAGGGTTTCATTCTGAGCTTACAGGTAGGGAAAATGTGTTTTTAAACGGCGTAATTCTTGGAATGACTAGAGTAGAAATACGAAAACGATACGATGATATTGTGGCTTTTTCTGAAATTGAACGATTTATTGATACACCTATCAAACGTTATTCCAGTGGGATGCAGGTAAGACTTGCTTTTTCAGTAGCCGCTCACCTAGATGCTGATATTTTAATCATTGATGAAGTTCTTTCTGTTGGAGATGATGCTTTTCAGCACAAGTGTATGAGAAAGATACAAGAAATTGCTACCAGTGGAAAGACTGTTATTTTTGTGACTCACTCCAAAGAGTCTATATTAAAATTGTGTAAGCGAGCTATATGGCTTGAAAACGGGAGGATTAAGATGGATTCTACTCCTAAGATTGTAATCCCAAGTTATTTGAAAGTGTTTTCTTCCAAAGCAAAAAAAAAGAAATCTTCAAAAAAGAAGTAACAGCTTGTGTTTACCTTAAATAGAGACACTTCTTGTATTACTGTAAAAACTCAAAACTTATCTGTTCTTGAGTTTTTATCAAAATGAGTCTCTTGCAACTAGGTTCTTATCATCTAACAGAAAATTCCCTTCCTTATGTAGTAGCGGAAATTGGAGTCAATCATGAAGGCTCTATTCCTCTTGCGAAACGGATGATAGAAGAGGCTCAAGAAGGAGGAGCGAACTGTGCTAAGTTCCAAAGCTATATTCCGGAGAGATTGATCAATTTTGGAGCATATCCTAAAGATGAACAGTCAAAGATCAGACAATCTTTCCAACAACTTCAACAATATGGAGATTTCTTTCAAGAGAAAGAATATATTCTCTTAGCAGAACATTGCAAGAAAATAGGAATTGACTTTTTATCAACTCCCTTTGACCTGAATTCAGTCTCTTATTTGGATCCACTTCTTTCCTTTTACAAGATAGCCTCTGGTGATATAAATTGTATTCCTCTCCTTCGAGAAATTGCTAGAAAAAAAAAGCCTATAATTCTTTCAACAGGAGCTTCTTCTCTTCCAGAGATTCGATGTGCAGTTGAGCTCCTGAGAGAAGAAGGAGTAAAAGATATTCTTCTTCTTCACTGTACCATGAACTACCCATGCCAAGAAGGAGATGTAAATCTTAAAATGATCTTGGATCTTCGCCAAGCTTTCCCAAAGTGTTTAATGGGCTATTCAGATCATAGCCCATCAGATCATGCTATACGAGTCATTACGGTGGCAGCTTCTATGGGAGCTGTTGTCTTGGAGAAACACTTTACTTATGATAAAAAACGAAAGGGGAATGATCACTTTCATTCCATGGATAAACAAGACCTGAAAAATCTAAAAACAAGTCTTTTTCAAATAAACAAAATACAGGGGAAGAACCATAAAAATTTAGTTGCTTCTGAACAGAAAATACAAACATTAGCCAGACGTTCTATTGTGACAACAACTCTGATCCAGAAAGGAGAAATCCTACAAGAAAAGAATTTGACCTTTCAAAGGCCTTCTTTTGGAATCAGTGTCTCCTCTTGGGATCAGGTTCTGGGAAGAAGAACAAAACGACAGATCCCCAAGAACCAGATCCTTCAATGGGAAGATTTAGAAGAGTAAGCTTACTTTTAGCTTCTGATTTCTGAAATAAAATGATATTTTTGCTTCCTAAAACATATAAGCTGCCGAAGCTGAAACGGACAAGATATTTATTTCATGCATTGGTTTTTCCTAATCATAATCTTCTTCTCATTGTATCCTGCTGATCCACCAGTTGCAGCTGTCCCTAGAAGAGATATTCGAGGAGATCAAACTGAAAACTACTGGTCTCGACATGGAAAGATTCGTCTTTCAGCAGAAAAGTCCCTTTTTCATAAGCATGAGGATATTCCCATTCGTGTTCGTGCGGAAAATCAAGGAAACTATGTAATTCGAATTTATCCCTCCTCAATCTCAGAAAGCACATTCCAGCTCTTTCTAATTGACCATCTTGGGAATGAAGTCAAGCAAGAGAGAAACTATCTATCAAAGCAGAATCGAGAGAATGGTCTCCCTACAGTAAACTTTCAGGGACAAGAGATCAAAGAAATTATTTTGGCACCTGGGGAAGTATTTGAGAAAGTCCTATATTTAAACGATTTTTATCAGCTTAAAAAAGGGAAGGAGTATCGTTTATCATGCTATTTTTATCCAGATCAGAGATTTTCTTTTTTCACTCGGTCTCAAAATTCCATTCGTATCCAAATTCATTCTCAAGACCAAAGTATCCTTACAGAAAGAAGGAAGCCTTATTCTCAAAGAGTAAATCAGAATCTCTCCAAACTTTCCCTAAGCCCTGAAGAGACTGTCTATCTTTTCCTATCAGCTGAGATGCAAGAGAAATGGGAAAACTATCTCAAATACTTAGACCTTTCTAAATTTATTACTTCTTATCAAAATTTTGCAGCTTCTTATGCAAAGACTCATCCTAATCAGCGTCCTTTTGTGCTAGAACAATTTGCTTTATTTCTTACTACTCATCCAGCCGATCGTCTCAAGAAATTTCGGATCTTAGAGACAAAGATAGAGAAAGGTCCTAGAGGAATTCCTATTGAGGAAGGAAGAACCTTTGTCCAAGCAGAAGGAGTAAGAGAAAAAAATGACTATAGAGTGCGATATAAATATCGATATACTTTGGAAACAGGGAAAAGTGGTTTTTGGAAAATTGTTCATGTAGAGGCTAGTTTAATCCGTTGACAAAAAAATAAAACGATCTTTCTCTAGTAAGTTAATATAGAAAAATAGAATCATGAGGATAAAAAAATGACAGAAATTCTTTCCCAGTCGGAAATAGATGCCCTTCTTTCAGCTATATCATCGGGAGAAGTAGATACAGATGATTACGGGGAGCAAGGCGAACACAAGAAGGTCAAGATCTATGACTTTCGCCGCCCAGATAAATTTTCCAAGGATCAAATCCGAACTCTTCAAATGATGCATGAAACTTTTGCTAGACTTACCACTACTGCCCTCTCTGCTCAACTTCGAGCCTTGGTGGGAGTACATGTTGGTTCTGTAGATCAGCTCACCTATGAAGAGTTTATTCGATCGATTCCTAATCCAACTATGATTGCTGTTATCAATATGGATCCTTTGCGAGGTTCTGCAATTTTAGAGATTGATCCAAGTATTACTTTTACAGTTATTGATAGATTATTTGGAGGACCGGGTGAGCCAAGTCGTATTACAAGAGAGCTTTCTGATATTGAGATGTCAGTAATGGAAGGTATTGTAGTTCGTATGCTTGGGAATCTTCGTGAATCATGGTCTACTGTAGTCGACCTAAGACCTCGCCTTGGAAATATCGAAACAAATCCTCAGTTTGCTCAAATTGTCCCTCCAAGTGATATGGTTGTTTTAATCACTCTGGAAACCAAGGTAGGAGATATTGAGGGAATGGCGAATCTGTGTATCCCTTATATTACTATTGAGCCTATTATATCTAAGCTATCGGCACAATACTGGTACTCTTCAACTCGCAGGGGAGAAGCCGACGAGAATAAGGCTGTAATCCAAGAACGTTTAGACCACGTAGTGATTCCGATTCAAGCTGAGGTTGGGCATGTAAACCTTCCTCTTTCTCAGGTTTTAGAACTCAATAAAGGAGATGTTGTGAAGTTAAGCGATATTTCTCTCCAGTCTGATATGCTAGCAAAGGTAGGGAACCGCCAAAAGTTCAAGTGTCGATCCGGGAAATTAGGCGAAAGAATGGCGATCCAGATAGGCTCCATCATTGAGGATCCTCCTGATGATCTTCTCAGCTCTGTAAAAGCTGAGGAAACCTTTTAGTATTATTACTCACTGATGGCGCTTAGGGACATCTGAATACTTGCTCTTTGGCTGATAGATGCGAATCGAATCGTATGCTATAAAGAGATCCTTAGGACTCAGATCTGAAAGATTATGTTTGTTTCGCTGAATATCACCCAGACTATTACCAACAGGGAAAGATTTGCAAACTGAATCATTGGGGATGGCTCCTGTGCCATTTATCCCATAGTAACGAATACACATATACTTCTGCAGCCTACTACCAGTATAATCAAAACTACCATTATTCATACCAAAAAAAGGAGAAAAGTAAATGGAGTGAGCAACATGATTAATACCACATTGAATCATACCTATGGTTGTGCGACCTTTGTGAGGGAAACTTTTTGGATTCCCTTTTGTGTGGTCATTACATTGATTGCTTGGTCCTCTGTTCCCGGTAGAGACAAATGAGGACGTACTCACTTTCTTCCAATCTTGACCATTTATCTTGTGCCAAATAATATAGCCTTGAGGAGTCCATTCTATGCCATAAACAAAAGTTCTGTAGTCTTCGGTATATACAGTATAATACCAGCGAGCATTACCTCTAGTTTTATAAGAATAGCCGTAGTGATTCAATGACCAGAAAGAAGGATTTGGTGTCCACAAGTTGTTATTTAACATTTCCATTAACTGGACTTCGCTGCCATGTACATGTGTTTCCATTTTAAACCGTTGAATGTCACCGCGAATAGATGAAAGGGGAAGATCAGGCCAATCGCCACGATTATCAACCTTATAAGGCCATGTCCCACCAGTTTCAGCAGCAGCAAAGCTTTCCTCGTATCTCCAGCGTTTATGTACAGAGTCAAAAAAAGGAAGCAACTGAATCCAAAAAGCAAATCCATTCCTTGGTGTTGGCATTTTACTAAAATTAATTTCTGCAAATCCATACTTAAAAAATGGAGCAAACATATGTATACCACCAGCTATAGGCTTACATTTATCAGGATTGTAAGTCTCGATACGTTCTGCATCTGTAAGGCCTGACTTATTAGGATTACATTCATATCGTGCCTCTGGATTCGAGTTTGGTATGATTTCACCTCTTAAACCTCTCCCACGCCATAGTTTACCATCTCGAACAAAAACAGGATCATCAGCCTTATCTGCTGTATTTAACGATGGAGGAATTTCTTTAGTCTTCTCTACTGGTCCGATGATAAGACCAACATTAGCAAGTTTCTCTTGGAGCTCGCTTCGATTGTAATTGTTTGGGATGTCATCAAAGTCTGCATTAAAGACAAGATCATACTGACTCTTAGGATAAAACATATCGTCAGGCAAAGAATTACGGTGCCTTTGGGTAGTTACAGGCTTTTTTGCTATTGTCTCATGATTCTCGTGAAGATAGGTATCAGCGAAACACAGTGCCTGATTAAGACTGTCTACAAACATAAAAGCAGGATCTCCATTGAGAGCCTTGTTATCATTATCTACACGAGTTACGACATACTCATGATCCTTTCCTCTTTGGTTAGAGGGGCTTACTGGATGGCAGCGTTCCTGTTCAAACAGAGAATAATAAAGTAACAGAGGTGTTAAATCGCTATCAGGCAAGTTCTCCAGATAGGAGAAATCTGGAGGGAATTGATTGACACAAGAGATCGCTTCACAGTCAAGTTGTATATAGTGGAATGTTTTATCTGGTAAGAATTTTATCCCTAAAGTCTTGCCATTGACAGCAACATAGAAGCGAGTAAAATCCCTAGGGTCTATTTTAGAATGGATACTATCGTCTTTCTTTAGATTGTGCAATGATTGAAAGAGAACTAAAATTGCCTTAGGAAGTGCAGCCTCCATTTTTATAGTTACTTGTAAGTTGTTATTTTTATCATTGACTATTACTGTATACAAACGAAGCTCTTTGGCTTCGTTTGGTTTATTCCACTGAATGGTAAGAGTATCATTATCTAAAATAAAATGATCTGCATCTATCCCATCAAGGCTGTAAGGACGCTTAGCTGGGTCTAAGTCTAGTCCTAACTCTAAATTGACAACAGGAACACATCTCTCTGCATCCGCAGTATTCTGGGAAATGCTCTCCAACTGGTTGCTTGGTACTCTATTACATACAGTCCCATACAACTGAAGTATCTCTTCAGGTATTGGCTTAGTTTCACCTCCTGGCACCTGAGGCGTGCAAGCAGCCAACTGTATTACAAAAAAAGCAAAAACTACTGTAATCCTTACAATTACCGCCAGAGTTAGTATCCTACTATATCCAGTACCCATTCCTCATTTACCCACTAAACTAAACATACAGACATATAATTATTATATGAATAAAATGTCAATATTTTTATGAAAATTTTTTGCCGACAAAAAATCATACAACTACGGAAAAAAAAGAAAAAAACTTGCCTCCATCAAAGGTTGGTTATTTTCTTCCAATCTGCGTCTGCGGGTATGAAAGATCAAGAGAAGCAAAAAGAAATCACAGAAGCCTCGATGAATCATCCTTTTCCTTCTAATGGACTTCTTTCTTTGGTAGGAATAGGTCCAGGGAGCGAGAAGCATATTAGTCCTCAAGCCTTAAATGCAATTCAAGGAGCTGATCTAATCGTGGGGTATACTACTTATGTCAAGCTGATCAAACACCTTATCCAAGATAAAGAAATCATTCGAACTGGAATGACAGAAGAAATTGGAAGGGCACGAGCTGCTATTGAGGAAGCTCGTTCGGGAAAAAAAGTAGCTTTGATTTCCTCAGGTGATGCAGGGGTATATGGGATGGCAGGGCTAGCACTTCAGGTTTTGCAAGAAATAGGCTGGAAGCAGGGAGAGAGTCCATACGTCGAAATCATACCTGGTATTTCAGCTATGAATGCCTGTGCCTCCCTTCTAGGAGCCCCTCTTGGACATGATTTTTGCTGTATTTCTCTTTCGGATCTTCTAACTCCATGGCCATCTATTTGTAAAAAGATTCAAGCAGCAGCAGAATCAGATTTTATCATTGCTTTTTACAATCCCGCAAGTGGCAGAAGACAGAAGCAGATTGTAGAAGCCCAAGAGATCATCCGTAAATACCGAGACGGAAGCACTCCTGTTGCTCTCGTGAAAAGTGCGTACCGTCGCAGGCAAAATATTGTGATGAGTGATTTAGATCACTTTTTAGATTATGAAATAGGGATGTTGACGACAGTCATTGTAGGTTCTACAAACACCTTTTTATTTGAGGGTTTCATGATTACCCCACGAGGCTATTCTCATAAATATACTTGGGATGGAAAGCCTCATAGTGGTCAAAAACCTGCTCAAAGCCTTCTGCTAGACAAAAAAGGACAAGCTCTACGTGAAGAAAGTGAATAGTGAGAAAACTCATCCTTAATTTTCGATGGTTTGGATTGGAAGAATTGCTGGAGCTATTTTGGCTCATGATAATAATCATTTCTTTTTAATAGGGAGTTTGAAGGAGCCTTGTGATTTTCAGAAACTTGGCTTAGAAGATCCCGAACAAGCTAAACAGGGTTTTGATCCATTGACACAACTTTATTGTCAGCTCAAGTCTATCGTAGAAGATATGCATTGTGGAAACTTTTGGGATATCTTGGATAAGAACTCTTCTCTCTCTGAGGCGATAGGAGAGAAAATTCTTTTTATGAAGTATGGAAGTAAAGAAATAAATCCTACTCTAGCTCGCTCTTTTTTGATTCGTCGAAATTCTTCTGTTAGTGAACGCTTATGGGATCTAGTTCTAAGCTGTAGTAATTCCTATACCAAGAAAATATATCAAAACAAGGAAGTATATGATGCCTCTTGGTTGGAGCAAACCCCTAATGAAATATGGGAAATTGTGAGGGAGCAGGTTCTTCGCTGCTCGTAAAGCATGAAGGTTTATATCATTGGAGCTGGGCCAGGAGACCCTGAACTGATCACACAAAAGGGAGCACGGCTCATCCAGACTTGCCCTATCGTTCTCTATACAGGCTCACTGGTTCCTCGTGAAGTTTTGAACTGTGCCTCTCCTACAGCGAAGATCATGGACTCTTCAGGAATGACTCTTGAAGATATTTGCAAAGTTTTTCAGTCCGCGAAAGATAATGGAGATGACCTAGCAAGAGTCCATACAGGTGATCCTTCTTTATACGGATCTACTGCAGAACAAATACGAAAACTTCAAGAGATGAATATATTGTATGAAATTATACCAGGAGTTTCTAGTTTTAGTGCTGCTGCTGCTGCATTAGGGAAGGAATTGACACTACCAGAGCTTTCACAGACTGTTATCATTAGTCGAGCAGAGGGACGGACTCCTATGCCAAAAGAAGAGCAACTTGACAAACTTGCCTCCCATCATTCAACACTAGTATTATTTCTGAGCATTACTTTAATGAAGAAGGTCTGCAGGGAATTAATTCCTCACTATGGGGAAGACTGTCCTATTGCAGTAGTTCATCGAGCCTCTATGAAGGATCAGAAAATTCTTCAGGGTACCCTTGGAGATATTATTCCCAAATGGGAGGCTTCTGGTATTCGTTCTCAATCTATCATTTTGGTCGGAAGAATTTTAAATTCTGAGGATTTTGCGGATTCTCGCCTTTATTCTTCTGATTTTTTTCACCGCTTTCGTCCTCCATCGAAATCATAGTAGAATTGCTACGAAATAGATTCTTCTCTAAAGCAAAAGCGTAGTAAAAACGAGTTCAAGCTGAAAAGAGCAAGGACGAGAAAAAGAATGGTTACAAGAGCTTTTTCTGGAGTATCAAAAACGGGATTGAAATCGCTCTCAAGGGGATTTTCTGAAAAAAATCCCAACTGAGAAAAGTCGTATCTGATAGGGCTGTTACCGGAATAATCTACCTGATAGGAATGACCTATTCCAGAGATATTAATTTTTTTATAATCTGCCCCCTTTATTTTAGGGACGATTCCTTTGGGATGGTTCGGTCTCCATGCAACTACATAAAAGGAATGGTTTTTGCTCTCCTGTACTCCCAAAAGAGATGGCTGATCTTGGAAGCTGTAGGATGGGAGAGAATAGCGGATATGAAGAGTAGATTGACCAGGGCGAAGAAATCGTTTGATTCCATAGGCTTTCTGTTTTTCAATAAAACTCAAAGAAATTGGGATGTTCATTTTAGAGCTCTGGTATGTCAAACCTGAGCGTATATCTTTTGCGTTAGGAGGGATGAAAATCCTAAGGTCTTTCATGGAGAAGCTTTTGGGAGGGATAGAACGATTATTGAGAGCAAAAATTTTCTCTATAAATAAAAATCCTCTTTTTTTAGTGACCCACATCGCGGGAGTAATTTGTATATCTTTTTGTTCAGCTCCAGACTCGTATACATGGATTACCTGCTTTTTCTTCCATAAGGAAGGATTTGGGGGTATAAGTTTAGAATAGTTTTCTTTAGAAAATACTGCTTGAATTAGGTAGGGAAGTTTTTTTGGAACCAAGGGAGAGAATTGGAAGGAAGAAGTAGAAGGATGAATCGTTTCTACCACTTTCATTCCTTGATCCAGAGCTACGAGCCTCAGCTCAGAAGGAGCAACATACTTTCCCGATGTCATGTTTTTTACTCTTCCTTGAAATGAGATAGTCATTTCTTGAGACTCAGGAGAAGCAATAACAGGACTGAAGAATGAACCACAGAATATCGCCAAAAACATCGCCCAGAATATCGCAATGAAACAAGGGAGAAAGAAATATCTTATCTTCTGTCGTTTCTTTCGTTTCATTTTATCATAGATCTGTGCGAATAGAAGTTTCAGTATCTGTCGATGAGTTTCTTTTATACCACAAAATAGCAATCAAGCCCCCTATTAGGATAGCAATTCCAAGAAGGAGGTACGGAACAAGAAGCGAGCTTTTCGCCGTAATTTTAGTCCCATATCCATGGACTAGAGAACGAACCAAAACTTCATTTCCTTCCTCTGCTATCTTCTTAGGATAGCTTTGATTGGGAAAGGAGGGACCAAAGCCATTTTGGAATCCATTCAAAATTTCTTCTGTAGAAAGTCCTGAAAGTATAAGATGCTCGATCAGCCTCCTGGCTGGAATACCCCATGGACACTCTGTATGAGGGCATACATTCAATACAAAGCTACAGCCGCATTGACAGACCATCGAATGAGATATTTCAGTAAACTTATGAACTTGTTCTGGCTTAACGAGATCCGTATAGACCTTTTGAGCACTCAAGCCAAAGGTAGTCGTAGGGAAAACTCTCAAGGGAAGGGGAAGGGGAAGCAAAAAGACAGCAAGTAGAATGACCACTGAAGATGAAACAAGGAGATGATTAAGAATAAATGTCAGCTTTCTTTCCAACTTGCTTGTCTTCCGAAGGAGGTTCATAAGATCCTGCTAGATAAAGTAATCGGCGGATCTCTCCTATATCCATCACCTGTTTCAAGCGTTCTTCTACAGGAATAGTCTCCATGTTTGCAGCCGTTGTTCTCCCCTGATTTTCCTCTCTCTCGGGGGAAAAAGCCTTCCCAGTTTTAATATCTTCCTGTGACGAATGTGAACGAAAACCTTCTTGGCTCCCCCTATAGACTGTCGAAACTAATGAAGATGAAGAAACATCCATTTTATAAATCTTAAACTAATCCTCATGATAACAATAGTTTAATAGACTAGATTTGTCAAGTATTTTTTGCTTTTTTTGTGTTTTTTGGAAAAAATTTTTAAATATCAAAAGATGATGCAATCTCCTGGTGTTGGTCGAATTTTTGCAAAAATTCCGTTTTCTATGACACCAGTAATCTTTTGTATTTCTATTTCGTATCTTTCTGGGTCATCTATGGAGTCAAAGGTGACATCAAGTATCCAGTTGGCATTATCCGTAAGCAAGGGACCGCATTTCCCTTCTCCTATTCTCAACTTTATATTCTTTGGCTCAAGGCTTGAAAGTTTTTTCTCGGCATAGGATCGGGCATCTGGGAGTATTTCTATCGGGACAGGATTTTTTTGCCCAAGGAAATCTACTTTCTTGGAAGAATCCGCAGCAATCACAAAACGATTGGACATAAAGTGCATGAGCTTCTCAAGGCTATGAGCACCTCCTCGCCCTTTGATAAGGTTCATATTAGGATCGATTTCATCTGCTCCATCTATACTAATGTCTAAGTAGCTGAGACTTCCAAGGGATGAAAGGATGAGCCCTTCTTTCTCAGCAAGAAGATCCGTTTGAGAAGAGCTGGAAGCACATCGAATAGAGAGTCCTTCTTCTCTGACCCTTCGTCCTAGCTCTTGAGTTGCCCATGAAGAAGTGCTTCCAGTTCCCAATCCAACAAGATCTCCATCTCGAACAAGAGCTGCTGCTTTTAATCCTGCTTTTTTTTTCAGAATGTCTTGTGAGAGAGGGGCTATTTTTTCTTTTTCCAATGTTTGTTTATTTGTTTTCCTACAGTTTCTAAGATAAGTTTCTGGGATAAGCTTCTGGGAAAGTTTCTAGGAAAGTTTCTGGAATTTTTCATAAAATTTGCTATGGTTTTCATAGTACTTCATAAGGAGACTCTCGCCTCCTTCAGTAGGACTCATCTTTCCTGTAGCTGCTTTTTGTGCCAACTCTTTCTGATACATTTGTACTTCTGGTTGGATAAAAAAATAGTTTAAGTTTCGCCTGAGTTTCTGCTCCATCGACTCTCGGATCCATGCTAAATACTGGTTCTTTCGATTCTTTTCAAAATAGCCGTTTTGTATTGTCTTGTTTAGATAGTTTTGGATCATCTGGTAAATTTCGATAATTCCTTTATTTTCCTGAGCGGAACATACAAGGACAGGTGGTTTCCATCCACTATCTTTAGGGAGTGCAAGACCTAAGGCAGATTGATATTCCATTTGAGCCTCTTTTGCTCTCTGAATATTGGCTCCATCTGCTTTTGTAACTACAAGAGCGTCTGCCGCTTCAATAATCCCCCTCTTGATTCCTTGCAGAATATCACCTCCCCCAGCTAGAGTGAGAAGAAGAAAGAAATCAACCATGGAGTGAACCATCGTTTCAGATTGACCTACCCCTACTGTTTCAATCAAAATCGTATTGTATCCTGCTGCTTCACATAAAATCATACTTTCTCGACTACAGAAAGCTAATCCTCCCATGTTCCCAGATGAGGGGGAAGGACGTATAAAAGCCTTTGGATTCGTTGCTAGGGTTGGCATTCTTGTCTTATCTCCTAAAATGCTTCCACCTGTTCGGAGGCTACTTGGGTCGACAGCCAAAACAGCTACTTTTTTTCTTTCCTGAGAGATCAAATAGTTTGCAAATCTTTCAATAAAAGTACTCTTCCCAGCACCGGGCATACCTGTAATAGCCAGCCGGATTGAATTTCTCGTTCGAGGAAGACACAATTTCAAAAGCCTATGAGCCATTTTTTGATCCTCAAAACGGTTACTTTCCACAAGGCTAATGGACTTGGCAAGGATTACCCTATCCCCAGAAAAAATAGCTTTTGCATAATCTTCTGGTGTCATATTCTTTTTGAAGAGTAAAAAAGTAGGAGTCTTCTGTTTGAAGATCTAGTAGTATAGACCTCTTAGGCTCATGATTCTTCTTAGGAAGGGATAGGGACCGGTTTTGCGTAGCTTCTTTCTGGTTTCTACAAAGCAAGCTCGGTATTCTTGCTCTGTTTTCTCCTTTTCTCCCGATGAATAATTCATCCGAAAACGTAGCATTGTGTATAGCTTGGCGAATTTTTCCATAGGGGGGATTTTTTCAGAGTATTCTAGGGTTGTCTGAAAGTAGGGTTTGATAGGATAACCATCCGACGCAAGAGCAAGAAGGATCCTTTTCTGCAGAGCATGGATCCCTTTCTCTCCACGAGAACGAGAGGCAAAAAGATAGACTACTCCTCGTGTAAGACGGTACAGATATAAAAGAAAAATGACAGAGCAAATGGAAGCACTCAGAATTTTGAGAATAGTTCTCCATGGGAAAACAAAAGTGGGCTTAGATAGAATTTTCTTTTCCTCAATCATTGGGATAATCACATCCATATTATTTGCGTCCTGAGAAGGCTTGGGAGGAATCGCAAAGGATGTTGTTTCAAAGTCAATCCATCCATAATTTGGGATCCAAAACTGAACCCACGCATGATGATGGGCTGAGGTAATCAGATAGAGATCATCGAGAGAATATTTCTGAAGAAAGCGTATTTTCTTACGCAAATGATAAACTCCTCCTCGATGAGCAGGTGTCTGAAGATCTTGAGAAGCAAGATAGCCATAAACAACTCGAGAAGGAACATCTGCCAAACGCCCTAAAATAGCAGTTGTATGGGAAAACTCAGTGCAATCTCCCTTTTTCGTCTTGCTAAGAAAGTCGCTAAGGTGATCTAAAGAAGTCTTATCTTCAAAACCAAGCTCATACTGATGAGACTTGAATCCACGAAGAATGGATCGAATTTTATCGAAATACTTCTCCTCCTTTTGGGTAGAGGAATCCTTTCGTGTTTTTTTCTGATAGGATGCTCGTGACTTTTTCAAATGATGTTCAAACCTTTGCTTAACAGAAGAAGATAAAGGAACCTCTAAATAGTACTTCAAATTTCTTTTTTCATCAGGGTTTATATCTCTTGACAGAATCCAATCTTCCGGTTGAGAAGTAGAAATTCTTGATTGAACATGATACGAAAGATCAAAAGGATGATACTTGATATTTTTCACAGTTGGCTGAATTTGATAGGGAAGATAGGCAACTACTCTTTTTTCAAGTGTTGATAGAAAAAACATAGAGACGATTTTTCTATTGCTATCTTTTGATCTGATCCTATTTTTCCATGTTTCAATCATTCGTTGCCCTGCAAGTAAATTCAATGGTTCTTCCTTTGGAGAGGATTGGCTAAAACCTTCTGATGTAAGAGTTCCTAGATAAGCCTCTGCGGCATAAACAGGGTGAGTAGGACTTGCAATGATCATGATTGCATGCTGTTTCCCTCCTTGTTCTCCATCCTTTCCTTGTTTACCTCCACCACCTCCACCTCCTTGTTGGCCTCTCTCTTTTTGCATTCTTTGAAGGTCATTCCATTGATCAGCAGGGACTCCTTCCAGACGCTGTGAATCTTTTCTTTGTCCTGAACCTTGTCCTGAACCTTGTTCTGGTTTTTTTTCTGATTTCGGTTCTGATTTTTGATTTGGTTTCTGATCGAGGTTTTGTTCCTGTTGTTTTTTATCTTGTTGTTCTTTTGGATTCTGAAGCTGAGCTGGATATTTTTCCTTTCTGTTACCGAGAGGTAGTCCATTTCTGTGATTGGAAGAATTTTTTTCTTTTTCCCTTCCCAAATCTCCTTGTTCAGATTTTAAATCTTGAGGTGTAGGAGGTGGTTTTTCATTCCATTCGTTAAATAGAATTTCATGTTTTACAAAATCATTTGGAGAAAGATAAGCAAGAACAAGGAGCAAAGGAACTACAATAGAAGTAAAAACGAGGGCTTCTTTTCGTTTTCTTTGATTCGATCGGTCTGGGAATGAGGCTGCATAGATAATCGCGGAATGAAGAAGAAAAGAGATGATCAAAAGAAATAAGAGGGATTTTGCCATCCATGGGCTCTGATGAGAAATTTCAGGAGCTGAACGAGTAAAGTCAAGAAGTCGAAAATAAACAAAGATAAAAAAGAATACCTCCAGAGCAGCAAGAAAGGAGCCACCTCTTCTAAAAAAGATCAAACGAGTCGAAATAAAAGCTAAAAAAGACGAAATAGAAAAAAGAAGTAGCGAATCTTGTTCTATATCTGAAAAAAACAAAATTCCAATCACTGTGATTAATATGGAAAGCAAGGGTCCCATCAATGGATGAAAACGAAAGCTTCTTTTTTTGAAGAAAGATGGGTGAAGGAAATAAGCGATCATCATTTGAAGAGGAATCAAAACAAACCATGATACAATTCCAGTTGAATCATAGGCGATAGCAACGGCTGGACGAAGAAGCACTGGCGTAATGATCAGCACCAGATATAAAGAAAGTCGCGAGCAAAATAAAATTGTTTTCATGGTTAGATCACAGACATTCTGACCTTAATAGGGTGATAGCCTACTTGTAAAGGAATTTTAGGAGTTTCTTTCCTATAACCTGATCTGCTTTTACGTAAGATCCAAAATCCGGGCAATGGAGTATCTTCTTCTAGGGCAAGGAGTCTTATCCGTTCCGACTCAGTACTTTGAGCAGGGACTGTCTGATAGATATGAATACCTTCTCTAGTTTTACCTTGCGAGCTTAATGATGAGATAAGTGAAAAGTCCATTGAGGTTGTGAAAATAAATTTTTCCTGTAATAGTTTGCTAGAAGAATGAGTTGAAAAAGAAGAGGTATATTGGATTTTTGCTAGAGCCTTTCCAAAGTTTTCAATTTCTTTTTTATTTTTTAAGTTAAAGATTTCTTCGGCTGTACAGACTGTAAAATGGTATTGAGGATATTGACTGTTGATTTGCATAAGAAAGGAAAGAAGATTACTTTTGATGACGTTAAGCTGGAGTATAGAGTGAGGAGTATCTTTTTTTTCTATACTAATATTTCTTAGCTCAATATGAAGGCATTGGCTTTTTTCTTTAGAATGATGCGATATCTTTGTAATCATATTGCCAATTTTGAGAGATGCTTTCCAGTTGATATCTTTGAGTCTATCTCCATGAATATATTCTCTCATGTGATATTTTTCTTCTTCTGAAATCTTTCTGTTTTGTGAGTCTTTGGAACTTATAGAATTCAATCGAGGAAGAATAGGTTTTTTCCCAAAAACAGGTGGGAGAATACAAAACTCTCTTTGCTGTCGATTCCCAAGACGAACACGACTAATCCCTATCATATCTTTTAAGAGAAACTTCCCTGTGATTCTGAGACGACCACAGGCTGGGAAATATAAAGGAATCCGAATATCTCCATCCGTAGAAGAAGATGCTTCTTGTAAATAGTAAAAATTTGAATCCCTTCCTGCATGAAGCTTCGCGTAATACTGAAAATGATAACGAAAAAAATAAGGAGGTCGAGAAGCGTTGAGTTTGATAGACAACTCTGCATCTTCTTTCCGTGCGATAAAATCTCGATTGCTATCCCACAAAAAATCTGGCTTTCCCTGCCTAAGAGACCAGAGCTGAGTAAAAAGAATCACAAATACGATAAAAAAGAGTCCAGGGACAGACACAAGAAGGGCATAAATATTAGAATTACTGAAAGATAACCCTAAAAGATAAATCAGGCTCACAAGAGTAAGAGATCCAAGAAAGGTTAGGGGATAACAGTATTCTATCTGTTGGAATAAAGAAATCAGGAACTGAAGACTTTTTTTGCGTATTTCAGATCTAACAGGGGGTTTAGACCTGCTTAGCTTAGGAGATGATATCTTCCCGGGGGGCACTTCTTTCATCATTCCTTAATCGGGTGTTTTTTGAGTATTTACCTCCATGATTTATTTTATATTATGTCTACTTGTTGAATCATGAGTTTGCTTTCGGAATACACTAGGAATTTTTTCCAACTTTCGTACTCTTGATAAGATTACTCACTACTTCAGACGGGTTTCCAGATGAGTCTTCCAGTTCAAGTCGATGACTAAAAACAGGTATCGAAAGCTCCTTTACTAAATCGATAGTTGCATAGTTCATTCCTCTTACGAGAGCGAGAGCTCTTGCAATCCTTGACATCTTAATTCCAGCCCTAGGACTTAGACCATAAACCACTCCGGGGTAGGAGCGAGATTTTCGAATCAATCCGACAATATATGAAATCACCTTTGGATCGATAGTAATTGTATCTACCAGCTGTTTCCATGCTAGAAGTTCTCCTGATTGTATCACAGGTTGGAAAGAATCCCAAGAATTGATTAGCCCATGCTTTTGAAGGATTTCCTCCTCAGCCTGTTGAGAAGGAAACCCCATTGAAACTTGAATCATAAATCGATCTAGTTGAGGTGCTGGTAAAGGAAAAAGATGTTGTCCTTGAAGGTTCATCGTTGCAATAATGAAAAAGGGAGAAGATAAAGAATAAGTTTCTCCTTCTATACTGACCTTCTCTTCTTCCATTGCTTGAAAAAAAGATCCCTGTGTTTTAGGGGTAAGAAGATTGATCTCATCACAGAGAATAAAATGGGCAAAAATTGGTCCTTCATGAAAAATATAGTTTCCAGATTTCATATCAAATCGATTGAATCCAAGAATATCCTGAGGAAGAAGATCTACAGTGCATTGAATTCGATTGAAGCTTTTGAGACGTATTTTGTCTGAATTACTTCCTATTTTTTTCCAATTAATAGAAGCTGCAAGAGCTCGTGCAAGAGAAGTTTTTCCCACCCCGTGGGAGTCAGCAAGAATTACATGCCCTCCTGCAATTTTAGCTGCAAGAATGTATTCTAATTGATTGGGTTGAATGGTAATAATGCTGAGGATATTCTCTTTCAGCCTTTCAACTGCATCTTTAGTCGCGGTGTAAAACTCCGGTTTGATCTGTGATAAAGGTAAAGTCCCCACAGTGCCAGAAGAAATAATTCAGCTTATAAAATCAATCCTTTTTCACACTAACTCTTCCATGTTTCAATGATTGACTGAAACAGTTTATTAGTCTCAGGGGTTTTATGAAGATATATTACAAGAATCTTCTATATGAACCTGCTGAGGGAATTGCAAAGAGAGGGTCTTAAAACCAAGAAGGACAGAGGAAAACAACAACTCACTTGACTTGTTTATGAGCTCAGATTCCAGAAATATCTTGCAGAAACCCTTTTGAAAATCAGTTTTCACAGGAAGCTCCAAGAGAATTTCAAGGCTTGCGGCTAAGTTTTCAGCTAAAACAGAAACAGCGGCACAAACTGGATCAGCCCCCTTTTTTGCAAATCCGGAGTGGCCTTTCACTTCAATACCAACGATCTGCTCGTCAGAACGACGGAATACAAGTATACGAATCAATCCAGATTCAGCCCAAATTTACTCCAAAACCAATCTTGAAAATGATTCACTTCTCAATAGAGAGAACCTTTAACTTCTGAAGTTGATGCCTATGACCCCATCTTCTTCGATAACCCTTACGTTTTTTGTACTTAAATCCTATGATTTTAGGAGCAAGTACATCTTCCAGTACTTTTAACTTTACATTCACTCCTTCAACGAAAGGATGTCCAACCCTTAGGTCTTTCCCGTCTGAGCAGAGAAGTACATTACTACAAAGGAATTCTGACTCCTTCTTCTGACCTGTCTTATCCGAGAGAAAGACCATATCTTTTTCTATTTTATGCTGATGACCAGCAAGTTCAATAAATGCGTACATAGTATATGAGTCAAACTTTCTTAGCTTGTTTATATGTCAAGTAGATCAGTATATTCAGAGGCATGGGTTAAAGCTAGCTTTTTTGCTTACTTTTTTCATTCACTTTTACTTAGAAATTTCTTGCGAATTTTCTTGAAAGAAATTTTCTAATCTTTGCATGATCTCTTTATGCCTCTTCTTTAAATCTTCTGGATACCAGTTCTGTATTTTAGTTAAATCCTTTACATCTTGTACTTCGCTTGGCTTTATTTGCTTTCCGCTTTTCTTCGTTGTTCCTTTTTTATATATCTCTTTTTTTCTTTGAAAAAATTCATTGCTTGCTTTTATATTGAGTGACTTTTCTAATATTACCAAATTGCCTAGTTTTTCAATATTTTTTTTATGGGATTCTTCGTCCCATTGATCATAATTACACCACTCTTGGGGTAGAATATGTTCAATATTATATTTGTCTTTTAATACGCTTAAATATTTTTCAGGGTTTTCTTTTGGATTAAGAAACGAAGCTAACAATATTAAACCTTTTCTATACCTTCCGTAGTCATTGTCTGTTAATTTACGGTTGTATTCACTAGATTCTTTTTCAAAATTCTTTTTGTATATGGGGAGATAGTCTTTACCTTCAGAAATAGCTACACAAACCCTAAAGATAGTATCCTTGACAGCAGCTGAAGTTTTATAAGCTATTCCGCTTGTAAAGCAATATTTGATAGTTTCTTTGACTAAGATAAGGAATTTAGCTTCTGTTTCTTTGTCAATAGAAAATTCATCATTTGAGTATTCCCCGTATTTATCTAAAAATACACACAAGGGATAGTTCCAATACAGGTTAGGATAGGCTTTTAAAATTCTCCACCAAGCACATACCTCATCAGACTCTTCCCAGTATTTTGTATATATAAAGTTATAAATTTCCAAATGTTTCATTACATCATTGTAGTCTCTTAATCTATTTTTTCCCTCTTCTTGGAAGTAGGCTCGTAATGCTTTTTCATTGCCAATATCTTCGTTCTTTGCTCGTAGAACGTGCATGTAGACTCTAAAAAGCCATTTATGATCTTCCAAAGCATTCCATCTGTTTATAAATTCCTTTTCTTTTTGGACTTCTTTGGCTGCTGAGTACAATTTTGCTTTGAATATATCAGAATCCTCTAAAGGCTGCCCTCTATCATTGATGGTTTGGAAAATCGTCAAAGCATCGTCTTCATTTTCGCAACGAATGGGAAGTAAAACTACTTG
>JABABJ010000142.1 GCA_014238275.1 Leptospirales bacterium
GGAGAGCTGCAACTGGTAAGTATTAGCTATCGTCTTAGTCAATATCTACTAAAAAGCGGCGGGAACGCCTATATATGGAAGCAAGCCTGCTAAAGCGGGACTGTCTTCTATTGTAAGTAAGTATCAGGCTTGTTCTTAGAAGAACCGCTGAAAAAACAGGAAATCCCTACAGATACCAAATACCGCCACACGGATGTGGCGGAACAATCCCTACACCCGCAGACAGGAGGTCTGCGAGTGTAGGGCGCGGGGAGAGCCACGAGAGGGAGGCGCGGTCCTCCCTCTCGTGAAAGGGAGACTCCGCAAAAGGTGTCCCTCAGTCATGCCCCAGATGAAGGGCATGACTGAGGTCTTATAAGAGCTCTTAATATAGTTACTTTTTTTATAAAAATACCTTGATTTTTATAAATTATACTTTGATTCTGGAGGATATCTCGGAAAATGTGAAGTATTCGATGTTGTCATCTAGTTACAGTAATCTGGAGAGTCCCCTTCGATGTCTCCTCAAGGGAGAGCAAATTAACTTTTTCCTAAAAGGGTCAGCGGAGTGTACTCTTCATCGCCTCTCAGGTCTTATCTTCCGAGCTTTAAGTCGCCTTGGTATAGAATTTATTCATGATATCATTATGATGGTCTTAGAAGAAACTTTTGTGAATTTCACAAAGGCAAATGCCAAGAGGATCTACTTCAAAGAAAACCAATATGATATCCACTCTATAGAAGACTATGAAGTAGCAATGACTTCTTTTTCTCATGATGTCCTTGCCAACTGGAAAAATTTTCATCAAAAAAATGAATCTTCCTTTTCCCAAACATCTTTGAGGATAAAAATCCAAGATGATTCTATTTTTTTCCAGATGGAAAATCCATCTGAGATGACTCCTTGTGAATACGAGAGAATTAAAGATAGGTTTCAATCATTTCAGAAGCACCGAAATATTCAAGAAGCTTTCTCTGAGATAGAAGATAGTGCAGAGGGAGCTGGTCTTGGTATTTTCCTGAATCTAAGTCTTCTTGCAAACGCAGGGATATCTGCAGAAAACTATAGAATATACACCAAAGGAAATGATACCTGTTGTAGCTTGAATATTACAAAATCCCTCATAGAAAAAGGATTCGCTTCCTCCTTTCATAAGAAAATTTCCATGGAGATTGAAAGGCTTCCTACTTTTATTGAGCACATAAATGAGATAGTCCGTTTATGTAAATCATCTACTAGCTCTTTAGAGAACATTGCTCAAGAAATTGCAAAAGATCCCTCACTTTCCGCACAAATTCTATGCTGGGCTAATTCTCCAGCATACATGGGAGCATTACAATGTACACATTTGAAGGATGCTTTAAAAATCGTCGGTTTAAATATTATTCAGAATCTTTTAACTGCCACGGGAGTATTTCGCTTGTTGGAAAAACATTGTGCAAAACGAGAACTCAAAATGCTATGGAGAGAATCACAGAAGGTATCCTTTTTTGCGACAAGACTTGCGAAAGACTCCTCGGTCAAGGAGGATGTTGGTACTGCTGGTATTCTTTCTGCTATTGGAAAGATCATTCTTGTATCTCTCGATCAGGAAACTACCCAAGAAATCCAAAATATGCTTTCTCGCCGTCTTTCCCGTAATATTGCATCTCTTGAAGAATCCATCATCGGTATCAGTCATGCGGAAATAGGAGCAAAAATTACAGAAAAGTGGAATTTCCCTGCTTCATTGACCTCTGCGATTCGAAACCAATATCATCCCTATCTTGCCGAAACACGACATGCAAGCCTTGTCAGTACTCTTTATACTGCTATCATGCTAAAAAATTACACAACGGAGGTGATTGACTATAATGCCACTGAACCAGATATACTCCATGAGTTTGGACTGGATTCTGAAGAACGTTTTTGTGCAAAAGCAAAGCATCTTCAGGAGGAGTTTGAACAAAGCTTTAGTAGCCAATTTGTTCTATAGCCCTATTCAATACTTAGACACATCCTGCGTTGCATAAGGCTCAAAAACTGGGTATTCTTGCGAGGTCTTGCACTGTGATATATAGTAGAATTATGTATGTTCAGCACACGAAAAGGGGAAAAACAAAATACTTCTGTCTCTCCTGAGCTTAGGATAATCCCTAGCCGTCAAGGTGCTCCCACTCTTTTACAAGATGGGCTTTATCTTCATAGCAGACATGATCCCCAAAAAGAAGCAAAAAATCAGGTAGAATCTATTTTTTTAGAAGATAAGTCTCAGATTGTTCTTTTCATCGGTGGAGGCCTTGGATATGTTCTAAAAGAGTTTTATAAAAGGCATCCGAATCCTTGTATCTGGTTTGAGCCCTCAAATGAGGTGATAAATCTTGCTTTCCAGTATATGGCTCTTGGAGACCTCCTGAAATCAGGAAGAATTAAGCACATTCAACACCATTCACTTCATGAAAACCAGTTCCAAGAAATATTTCAAAACCTTTATAGAGAAGATATTGTTTTTTATATTCACCGTGCTTCCCTAAGCACAGATCCTGTTTATCTTAATTTCTATCAGGAAGCAGAACAATATCTGAATCGAAAAAGTGTCAACTCAGCAACCATGATGAGATTTGACCGTCTTTGGACACGAAATCTATTTGCGAACTTTTCCATTCTGAAAGATGCTCATCCCATCCAAGAACTCTTTTC
Source organism: Leptospirales bacterium (assembly GCA_014238275.1). Classification (GTDB taxonomy): domain Bacteria; phylum Spirochaetota; class Leptospiria; order Leptospirales; family Leptonemataceae; genus JABABJ01. The sequence continues at coordinate 2,660 of JABABJ010000142.1, forward strand.
GACATGCGACAACAAGGCAGCTCTGATTTGTGGCGCAGGTCCTTCCTTATCCCAAGATATTCCCTATATTAAAAAATATCGGGATAGATTCCTTCTCATGGCATCTGATACTGCTCTTAGACCACTTCAACTTAGCAGAATCGATCCCGATATTGTCCTCTCTGTGGATCCTCAGCCCTGTAGCTTTCATTACATGGAAGGATATAGTGGGAATGCTATTTTTATAGTAGACCCTTCTGTTTCGTATCTCAATCTTAGATCATTCTCACCTCATAAAATTTATTATTTTTGGTCTCCTTTCCCTCTCGGTGGTTTTTTCTTCGACTATCTCAAGAATCCTCCCGAGAAAATTGCATTTGGAGGTTCAGTTGTCACAAATGCCTATGATCTTGCCGTCCAAATGAATTGTAGTCCTATTTTTCTTGCGGGGATGGATCTTAGTTTTACGGGTGGGCTTGCTCATTCAAGAGGAGCTGCTCTGGAAAGCCTTTGTTTATATAAACAAAGCCGAGTTTGCTATTTTGAATCTCATAACTATCAACAACTTACAGCACTTCCTTCACGTCTCCTGAACGGAAAAGACGGAAATCCTGTCTTAACCAATGATAAACTCCTTCTATTTCACCAATGGCTGGAAAATCGATTTCACAAGGATAAACAAAGAGGAATCAAAATAGTCAACTTAAGCTCTCAAGGAGCAGAAATATCATCTATTTGTAATGGAAGCTGGAATGACTGTGACAACTTGCCAAGGCTCTCTTTGCCAACTCTTGCTAAACAAATCAAGCATTCAGCAAATCATTTCCCCTTAGCATCTTTCCTAAAAGGTCTTGAAAAACTTAAAAAGGATTTTCTTCAATATAAGATTCTTGTCAAAGAAGGACTTGTGCTTGGAGAACAAATTCTTTATCAAGCAAAAAAAAACACAAAAACTGTAAGCTACTCAAAGATGCTTCAGAAAATGAACGAGATTGACAGCAAGATTCTCCATCAGAAAGGAATTTCTTCTATTGTAGGAACGATTATGCAAAAAGTTATTTTTCAGTTTTCCCGCAAAAAGAATCAAAGTAATTCTGAGGGAAGAAACGAAGATATCTTTGTTGCAGAACGTTCATTAAAATTTTATCAAGCTCTTTTAGATTCTGTTTATTTTTATCAAAAAAATTTAAAAAAGACATCGCGAAGATTCAAACTCCTTGTATAAACCAAATTCTCATAACTCTCCACAAACCATTGATTCTCAAGATGAATTGAAAGAAAGACTATCTCAACTCACATTGAGAACACGAAAAATTCATCAAGAAAAAGAAGTAATTCTCCCTGATAAAATTGCCCCAATTTCAGAAAAAAGGCTGTTTAGAACTACAGATAGTCACAAAGGTATTGGAAGAAGAGTTTTAGAGCTTGGGTCTGGATGGGGCGAGTTTTGCTATGACTGGATGCTTCAACATCCAGAAGATGAATACGTTGCTTTGGAGTTAAAACACAAACGAATTTATACAACCATCCGTCGCATCCGTTCTCTTCCCAAACCAGTACATTTCCGAATCATAGCTATCAATTTCAACTGGTTTTTGAAAGAAATCCTTCCTCCTCAGAGTTTTGATCTAATATTTATCAACTTTCCTGATCCGTGGCCTAAGAGAAGGCATTGGAAGCATCGCTTGGTGAAGAATGGATTTGATGAGCAAATGAAAGTGCTACTTCGCCCCTTAGGATTACTGTATCTAGCGACTGATTATTCTCCTTACGCGAGGAAAATTCTCTCTTTCATGAGAAATTCTTCTTCTTTTCAGTCTGTCCTGCCATGCCCACATTATCAACGTATCCGCTGGGAAGGGATTCCTCAAACTTACTTTGAAAGTCGAAGTTTAATGCAAAAAAAGAACCCTTTTTATTTCTGCTGGAAACTGGATGGAGAAGGGATCGCAGCTTCCAGACATTGATTGGAAATTATCCCACTCCCTATACAAAGGTCTTGATGATAGAAAACAGCAAATTGACCTGGGGCTGTTCCCTGATCTCTTCCTTCAATTTTCACAAGAAAGATTTCATCTTTAAATTTACTATCGCCCTGATCTTTGATTTGATCCTTAATTTGATTCTCGATTGGTTCCTTGATTTGAGTTTTTGCCATATCTTGATACCAATCCTTCTTTTGAGTTTTAAGCCTTTGGATGTTGCAGGGATAGGATAGCTCTCCATGGCGTATCTTAACCCTAAGAGAGAGGCTATCTGATCCCTCTGGAGGGGAATCAGAAAACCACATAAGATCTCTTATATGGAAACGGTTTCTTTTTTTTTCTGGGGAGTAATAGTTTTTGGAAATATAGATTCGATTTTCTTTTGGATCACAATCTATTACGTTCCACGGTCCTCCAGATAGTCTTAGTCCATGACGCTGACCTATCGTATAAAACCAAAATCCTGGATGTTTCCCAAGAATTTTCCCACTTTCATACTCAAGCAAATCACCTTCTTTTTCTTTTAAGAAAGAACGGAGAAATTCTGAATAACGGATTTTTCCCAAAAAACAAAGCCCTTGGCTGTCCTTACGCTTGGATGCTGGAAGCCCTCTCTTCTCTGCAATTTCACGAACCTCTTTTTTTGTATATTCCCCCAAAGGGAAGAGAGCCATTTTCAGCTTTTCTTGTGAAAGACGTGCCAGAAAATAGGTTTGATCCTTCAGCATATCTGGAGAGCTTCGAAGTTCGTACCTTTCTCTTTGATGAATAATCCTCGCATAGTGTCCAGTTGCAATTTTTTCAAATTCCTGTCCCACTCTATCCATAAAGGAACCAAACTTAATCCTATTGTTGCAAAGCATATCTGGATTAGGAGTATATCCCTTTTTTACTTCGGAAACAACATAACTGAGGATTCTTTCCTGATACTCTTGCTGGAAGGAAAGAATCTCAAGCGGTATATCTAAAAACTGACAGGTTCTTTCGGCATATTGAATATCTTCCTTCCATGGACAAGAACCAAGATCCTCCAACTCATCTAGCAGAGATATCTTGAGGTAGTAAGCCTTTAGATCATGCCCCTGCTCTTGAAGGAGATGAAGGGCAACCGAGCTATCTACTCCGCCTGATAAAAGAACTGCTACTTTCAAAAATCTTGAGTGTGAGCTGACATTTACTATCAAGCCATGATTTAAGTCTAGTATTTTTCTATTTGTCCTAATTTGGATTTGACTTTGGATTTGACTTTGCAAGGCAAATTAGGACAAATAGAAAAATACTAGATATTGAAAGACTAAAGCCATAGGCTATTTTAATCTCAAATTTTTATTCTGAGATTCATGAAAAAATATTGATTTATTGCTTGCCAAAATCCTATGGACTTATGATGTTTCATTTCTCTATGAAGAAAGTAGGGATGGTAATGGAAAAGATTGATAGAATACAGGATACTCCTATCATTTATCGTAATTTGAGTTACGAAAAGATCGAAGAGAGAGAATCGAAAGAAGGAGAGCTTGTCTTTACAGAGAAAGGTGTTGCAGCCGTAGATACTGGTATTTTTACGGGGCGTTCGCCTAAGGATAAGTTCTTTGTTGAGGAAGAAGGGAGTAAGAAGAATCTTTTCTGGAACGATGTGAATCGTTCCTGTCGCCAAGAGGTCTTTGATTTTCTTTTAGAAAAAGTGGCGAAGCATCTTTCAGGAAAGCCACTCTATGTATTTGATGGCTATGCAGGAAGTCGTCCATCTTCAAGGCTAAGTCTTCGAGTTGTTTCCGAAAAAGCATGGCAGCATCATTTTTGCACAAATATGTTTATCCGTCCTGAAATTGAGGCTCTTGAGGGCTTTGAGCCAGAGTTTACTATATACAACGCGTCAGGGCTTACCAATCCCGATTGGGAGGAGCACGGTCTTCATTCTGAAGTTTTTGTTTTATTTGATCTTCATAAGAAAATAGCTTTGATTGGAGGGACAGAATATACAGGAGAAATGAAAAAAGGGATCTTTTCCGTAATGAACTATTATAAGCCCTTGGAAGGGATATTAACTATGCACTGCTCTTCTAATGTGGGGCGTGAAAAGGGGGATTGTGCCCTTTTTTTTGGTCTTTCTGGAACTGGGAAGACAACACTTTCTACGGATCCAAACCGTCTTTTGATAGGAGATGATGAGCATGGATGGGATGATGAGGGAGTCTGGAACATTGAAGGTGGATGCTATGCAAAGGTCATAAATCTCAACTCAGATGATGAGCCTCTCATCTACGGAGCAATACGAAAAAATGCCCTTTTAGAAAACGTTCTCATATCTCAAACAGGAAGAGTTGATTATTCTTCCAATCAGAAGACGGAAAATACTCGAGTTAGTTATCCTATCTTTCACATTCCAGACAGGGTTGAGGATGAAGTCTCTGAGCATCCTCAGAATATTGTCTTTCTTGCTTGTGATGCCTTTGGTGTGCTTCCTCCCGTATCTTGTCTAACGATTCCTCAGGCAATGTATCACTTTCTTTCGGGCTACACTGCCAAGATTGCAGGGACGGAGAGGGGAATCCGAGAACCTCAGGCGGCTTTTTCTGCCTGCTTTGGAGCTGTCTTTATGCCTCTTCATCCCACCTATTATGCAAGAATCCTTGGAGAGAAGATGAAGAAGCATAAGGTGAATGCCTATCTCATTAACACTGGCTGGGGTAGTGGTCCATACGGTGTTGGAACACGAATGGAGATCAAGCTAACTCGATCTATTATTGATGGGATCTTTGATGGGAGCCTCGATCATTCCGACTATACTCACTACGAAACACTCAACTTAAATATCCCGAATCAGATGGGTTCCATTCGTGATGACATCCTTCATCCATGGGCTTCTTGGAAAAACAGGGAGGAGTATGAAGCTCAGGCACGGAAGCTTGCTTCCATGTTTATAGAAAACTTCAAACAATATGAGGATGGAAGTGGTGAATTTGACTTTGCCGAGCATGGGCCAAAGCTGTCATGATCATGCTTTCTCTGCACTAGAGACAAGATCACATCATTTAAGCTACTAGGGTTGACGTATGGAAATTGTCAAGGTTTTGACAGTTTCATAGCTCTTAAGTTTGCCGTAGCTTGATTTCCTCGACATTTCTGCTTGCTCCTGACTTAGTATTGTGGCTACATTCATCCCTGCTTATCAAAGCCTGTATCAAAAGGTTGGTTCTCTTCATTGGTGGCCTGCACAAACACCTTTTGAGGTTATTGTTGGTGCTATTCTTACACAGAATACAAGCTGGAAAAATGTCGAAAAAGCTCTTTCTAGGCTTAGGGTAGAGGGTTATCTTTCGGATCCGAAAGCTATGGCGGATCTTCCTATAGATAGGCTTGCGTTGATGATACGAAGCTCAGGATATTATAACCAAAAGGCTCGGAAACTTAAAATCTTTCTGTCATGGTTTGCGGGCTATAGCTTTTCACTTCCTAAGGTTCTTGGACAATTCGAGAAGGCTACTTTTGATGAGCTAAGGAACACACTGTTAGGAATCCACGGCATTGGTCCTGAAACTGCAGACTCCATCCTATGCTATGCTTTTTCTCTTCCTTATTTTGTGGTGGACTCCTATACGATTCGTTGGGCAAATCGTTATATCCCTCAGCAAAATAGTCTTTCTGATAATAGTTCTTCTTCTAATAGCTCTTCTTATAGTAGTTCTTCTTATGAAGTTCTTCGCTCTCTTGTCGAGCATGAGTTTCAAAACTACTATCCCAAGTCTCAGTTGAACCGCCACTATAACGAATTTCATGCTCAGTTGGTTCATCTAGGTGCTAAGATCTGTACAAAAAGAAATCCCTCCTGTGGGGACTGCTCTCTTCAAAAAAACTGTGCTAAAAATCTTGTATAATGTGAATCCAAAAACTGTAATTTTTTTGAGTTCGATTGATAAAAAACTAGACAAAAAAATCTCCTATTTTATCTTAGTACTGGATATTCTATTTTTATAGTGAGGTGTATTTTGATGAGAAAAGTCCATAGTTTTTTTACCGTTTCCATTTCCCTAGTCTGGAAGCTTTTTTGCTTTGGGAGCATCCTCTTTTTTACTAGTTGTGGGATACTCTCGGAGGATATATTAACAGCAAGGGGAACATTTGCGAACTCTTGTCTAAATTCTGCCAGAGGAATATGTATAAACTACTATCCAGAAGACGGAGAAGAGGTTCCCTGTTCGTCAAATGAAACTATTCAGTCTGACCAATGTGATACGGCGGGAGTTTTAGCTGAGTGTGGACGTACTGCTCCCCCTGATAGAGAGGCATTTTATTATGAGTCCGGATGGAGTGAGACAGATGCTCAGGTCGATTGTACTCGTCTATATGGGGCTTCTGCTGAGTTTACCTTGAAATAAAAGCTTTGGATACAGAGCTCCTGATGAGCAGAGAGGAATAGATTGTTGGTTTGCACACGACTATTTCTGTTTGTTTGCTGGATCTTTCTGTTTTGGTAGAGATCGGTTTTGCTGGGAAGGGCTTCCTTTTAGGATGACCTTTCGGGCTAGTCCAAGAGATGCGTTGGAGCCAATGAAGGGGGGACCAAATCGATTTCCCTTTGAGTTTTCCAGTATGATCATGGGGACTGGATAGCTTGCCAAGAGCTTGGAAAGATGCAAGTCCTCCTCTTTGATGTCCGTGAGATCAATCTTGCATTTGAGGTATTCACTAAGCCCTTTCTGAAGGGCTGGATGTCCTAGGAAATAGAGTTCAAACGAAGGACAATCTGCACACCAGTCGGCGTGAAAATAGTATAAAATTGGACGATTTTCTTGTTTGGCTAATTTGCGGGCTAGTTTCATAGTCTCTTGAACCGAGCCTTCTTTTTTCATATCCAGATCGGGGTGGAAGGTTTCAAAATGTGCGAGATATGTATGATTTAAGCCAAAAATCGTACAACTGAGTCCAAGAGCGAAAAAAAACATGCGAAAAGATCGTCTGATGAATCGATACAAAGCAAAGGTATGAGAAACTGAAAAAATACCGATTCCCAATACTAAGAAGGAAAATCCATTCTCCCAGTATAGAAATCGAAAATATACTGGCTGAATCCTTCCCACTAGTTTATTTTGTAGGAATTCCATGACAAACTGGCTAGCAAGAGCTAGGATAAAGATGAAGATCCATAAGGAATATCTAAGCCACAAATTTTTTTGTAGGGCTTTTTTGCTTTTGTTCTGTTTCTGTTCTTGTCTCACGCCAAAACTTAAATCAGATGAGAGTTTGCTTACACATCTTCGTTATTCCACTCATTTCAGGCTTGCTAAGGGATTTCCCTTTCAAAAACCACAGCACAAAAAATGGGAGACAAAGGAATATATCTTTCATGTATATTCTCGCTCCTTTGCTCAAGGAGATGTTGTATATCTGGAATTGCTTCCTCAAGACGTCCTATCCTCTTTCCCAATCAAGCCAAGACTATTTTTTAACGGAAGGGAAATGCCTCTTTCCAAGACGGTATTCGGTTATCGTAGCTTTTTTGGAATACCTACAACCTTAAAACCAGGCTCTTATCCCCTTCAAGTACAACTAGGGAAGCCATTTGAGAGCATTTCAGTTGCACAAAATCAATCTTTAGCTTCTTCTCATCCTACTTATCCTGGCAGAAAAGATTTTACTATCACTGTTCGCAAGAAGAAATTTTCTGAATCAAAGAGACGTATTTATATTAGGAGACGGAAGAAGGCTCTTTCTGCAAGAAAACTTCGTGCACGTCATAAAAAGATACACCGTTTTATTGCTGAGAAAAAGAAGGCTTACAGTCGATTTACAGATGAAATTTTCATTCGTTCAGAGCTTGCTCATCCTCTCGAAAAACATTATGTTACCTCTCCTTTTTGGATCAAACGTCATGTGGCACGCTTTCAAAGGATAGGAAAGAGAACGATTCAGCTCAAACCTCGAGTGAGGATACATAAAGGGATTGATTTAAGAGCTCGTACTGGAACTCCTATTTATTCCATAGCTGATGGAAGGGTTGTGATTGCCAAAAGAATGGTATTTGAAGGAAATTTTGTTTTGGTGGAACATGGTCAGGGAATCTTTTCTGGTTATATGCATCTAAGTAAGATTAACGTTCGAAAAAACAAGAAAATACGTTCAGGGCAACTCATTGGTTACTCAGGAGCAACTGGTGCTGTCTCTGGGGCTCATCTTCATCTTTTGCTTCAGATACGGAATGTTCCTGTTGATCCACTCTCTCTACTCTCACTTCCTGTTCGAGATGAAACGGATACCACTCAAAAGCTCTAGTAGTTCGGGAGATAGGGGCTTTTGTTTGAGGATAGTCTTGTCGGGAATCTTGTCGGAAAGGACATAGACTAGTATTGAATTGGTCTTGGCTTGAGCCTGAGTTTTGAAGGAGAGCTTTGCCTGAGAAATAGCAAGATGCAAATATAGTTTCACTTCACTTCTTCTTTGCTGATAGCTATAACTGACAGTATCTAGTATATCCTGATTTCTGTTTACTTCTTTCGATTCATTCCATTTCGTTTGTTTCTTCTTTCCAAAGGCTATTTTGTAGCGTCCTTCATAACGAATCCTGTGGATTTCCCCTCTGTTTTTTCTATATCCAAGCACCTTTTTTCCCAAACCTTTCATCTCGGCAAAAAATGATTCTTGTTCTTGAGGGGTTTTCTTTTTGTGTGCAGGAAAGATTTTCAGATAGAGTCCTAGAACTGGAGGGGCATAAGGATCCTGCTTACTTGCTGAAACATAGCAAAGAGGCTCTCCTATAATGGGAAACCCTGGATCATAACCAGAGCTTTTTCCTTGATGGAACCATAGCCCATTGGGAATTGTCACGACTAGTTTTCCTTTGTCTAATTTGAGGCTATAGTTATTTTCACCTTTATTGGATAATAGAGATTTTTCTTTTTCCCAATTTCCTGTATGACTCAATGCTTCTCTCTGGGATCGGTATAGAGCCCAAATGACCATCCTTTCTTGAAGAATGATAAGTTGATAAGAGAAAAATATTAAAGAAAAAATTAAAATTCCTGTAAAAAAAGTATAAAAGAAACCGACCTTCTTGAAAGAGAAAGAAATAAGTAGACTTGCCAATATGAAAAATTCTATTTGAATTAAAAGAGTTTGTTTGAGTTCTATTACGATAAATAAAATCAGGAGGAGGAGAATACTGATTCCAAGTTCGACAAAGAGAATGATATCTTTTTGTCTCAGACGATCTTGAATTTTCTTTCTTCCCCAGACAAATAGAAGAAAGTTCATGAAAGATGTTAATATAGCAATGGTGATAGATATTTGAAAATTCAAATACTTTGTATAGAAGAAATAAAATAGAAAAGCTATAAGGCTAAGGGGAAATTCTGGTTTTTCAATGAGAAGATAATATCCAAATTTGATTTGATTTGCTAAAAAATACTTAGTACGAAAAATATACAGTGTCTTCTTTTCTTTCATAGATTCTATCATGCAATCAACTACGAGAAACATTCTCAGCAAAACCACAAAACTAGCGATTAGACAATCTCTTAGACAAAGCTTCTATACTGGGTATGTTTGCACTGGGTATATTTGCTCAAATAGCTTTTTTTTTGTAAAGAGAAAGTATTTTTATCTGGCTTTTTTCTTTTTATACATGATATTTCTTTTTTCTTGTAGAAGTGCACTTGTAATCCCGAACACAAATGCTTGGAAGAAGGTCAAGCCTGTTTTGATACACGGATTTCAGACTTATTCTGATCCTGAGATTCGGAAAAATTTAGATAGCTTTCTAAAGGAAAAAGCAGCGATTCGTGATAGACTGAAGCAATCCTATTTCCCTCTATATCGTTCAAGTCATTCGTCTATTGTTCTGATTTTATATGCCAAGCGGGAAAATTATGTAAAAACTCTCTCTTTCAAACGCCAGAGGAGTTTTCAACGAGCTCATTATAGACGTGTTACAGGCGCTATTCATATCTCCCTAGATGCTTCAAATGGTGTTTGGAGACATGAATTAACTCACGCTCTTTTGGAGGAGATACGTCCTAGGAGTCCTATTTGGCTTCATGAAGGATTGGCAAACTTTCTACAGAGACAAAAGATCACTCCTCTTTCCGAGTGCAGCCTTCCTCGATCTGTCTATCTTTCGAAACATCTTTTGCGGCGTTCTTCTCGATATGCTCGCAAAGAAAAAGATGCGATACTTCGTCTTTTACATTCAGAAAAAAAAGCAAAGAGCTATCGATATTATGAACTCAACTCTCTTCTCATGTATTACTTATGGAGTAGAAAAAAACTGGGACTTTTTTTACAGAATTACCAAAATACTAAAAAGTCTGCAATAAAAACATTAAGCATCATTTCTGGGAAAAAGACTTCAGTTTTCATGCTATCCTTCTATTCTTGGCTTAGTTCAGAGAACAAACAGACGGAAATGAAAGGCTGCTAATCTGTATGATCTAAAGTTTTGAAAACTATCTTTTCTGCTTTTTCTGTAAGGTGAATGCTGGCTTCATTTTCCGAATCTCTTTTGGAATGTCTGATCCCGAAATCCGATAGATCAATATACATTTTCCCTGCTCTCGACTGTCTTTGAGAACTGTGACTCCTCGATCTAAGATAGGAGTAAAGAAAAGCTCTCCTCGGATTAAGTCTACTTCCATAAATTTGATTGGATAGTCTTTCTTAAAATCAGGAAAGGAATATGGTCTTTTCTCACGAGGAAGGCGGAAGTATACATGAAGGATTACTTTCAAAGCTCGCCTTTTTGCCTGTTCATAGGCCAACTGAAAGCATTGAAGACGATCATATTTACGACCTCGTCCGCTAGGCATATATTTAGTTCTTGCAATGGTTTGGAGAATCCTTCGACTCAAAAAACCTTCTTCTGTAAAGTTAAAATCAATATATCTTTTTGATAAAAATTCAGAACGAATACAATTTGACTGGAGCACCCAAAAAATCAAGAAAAAGGAAAATATGATTCTCAATATGATTTTCTGTAGTGAGATTCTCTTTTGGAAAGCCTTATTGTTAGATAAATTCTTCTTTATTTTTTTTGACAGAAATCACTCCCTCTTCGTCGAGTTGTCTGGCTACATTCACAACGTATGATCTGGACTCATAGATTTCTTTAACAGGAATTGGACCTCTCCTTTCGATTTCATCAAAAACATCTTCTGCTCGGTTCTGTGACATTGAGTTGAAAAAATGACGCCGAATTTCTTCTCCAGCTCCTCGAAGGGCTGTAGAAAGTACAAAATCATCATCTATTTTAGAAATCAGAAGTCGCATTTCTTGCTGTGTCAAGGAGACAAGCTCTTCAAAGGTATAAAGCTTTTCTTTAACTTGCTGGATTACGTCAGGCATGCTGCTGGCTGATTCCATAGAAGATAGGATCTCATTTTCCTCATTTCTATCCATGTGATTCAAAATATTTGCAAGGGACTGTACTCCTCCAATTTCAGAATGACTTTCCTGTGTATTTCGTCGCTCAAGTTTATTTCTAAGGACGCTGGCTGTTCGTTCTAAAGCTTCTGGTGCAATTTTTGTTGTCTTAGCGATCCTCATGGCTATTTCTGTACGAAAAGTTTCTGAGAAGTGTTTCATCACTCCTGCTGCAATTTTTGGATTCAAATAGATCAAAGCTACTGCTGCTGTTTGGCTATGTTCTTGGCTCAATGAAGATGCTAGGGTAGCAGGTTCTATACCCTCTAAGAACTTGAAATCCGCTCGCAAGTCATGACGATCTATCTTTCGCATGATATTCTCTGCGGCATCTTCTCCTAGTCCTTGCTCAAGGAATTTTCGTACCTCTTGCATCCCTCCGTGGTGAAGGAGATTTTCTTCTGAAGCCATCTCCCCAAATTCCCACAGTAGTTGGACACGTTCTTCTGGGGTAATGTATTTGATCTGAGCCATTTCATGCATAACATTCTCAATCTCTGATTCGCTTAACCTTTTTATCACTTCAGCAGCCTGAACCTGCCCAAGAGCTAAAAGAAGACGTGCAGCCTTTTGCACTCCTTTCTTTTGATTCCCATCCTGATCTTTTATGAATTGTTGCAAAGAGGGCACTTTTGCTGGAAGAGCCTTTGGATCGTGTTTTTTGGGTTTACTTTGTTTTTTCGAGTGAGCAGTTTTAGAACGAGACATAATCACCTAATACTTTTTGGCATTCATTTTTGCAAGCTTTTCTTTACTGATCTTATATAAAACCCACAGGGAGGAGTGGATTTCTAAATTTGCCACTTACTCTACTAGCTAAGAGTGCAGCGAGGTCTTTGATGATCTCAAGATGATTCTACGCTTACTTTTTTTCTCTTGCGATTGATATGATCGAAACGAACCACTCCGTCTATTAAGGCAAAAAGGGTATGGTCTCTTCCGATACCTACGTTTTTTCCTGGATGAATTTTAGTACCTCTCTGCCTAAGAATGATATTTCCTGAGCGTATAGGATTGCCTCCATATAACTTAACTCCAAGACGTTTCGAGTTCGAATCCCGTCCATTTCTTGTAGAGCCTCCTCCTTTCTTATGTGCCATAACTTTTACCTCACCTCTTTCTTTGAAGACCATCCTTTTCTAAGGTCTCATTCTGTCAATCTGAATTTTTTGAGAAATTATCTTAGGTGTGAGGATCGTTTTTTCCTTGACATCCATCCTGAAATTTCTTTTTTTGCAACTGAAGGAAAATATAATGATTGCTACTGCTGATAAAGTTTCTCGTCCACAAACAATGTATGACAAGATATGGGAACGTCATATAGTAGAGGATGGCGGAGAGTCAGAGTCTCTCTTGTATGTGGATCGTCACTATGTGCACGAAGTTACGTCTCCTCAAGCATTTGAAGGATTGAGGATGAACGGAAGAAGCGTACGAAGACCAGAGCTAACTTTTGCCACAATGGATCACAATATATCTACCTCTTCTCGCGATGTCTATGCTGCAGAAGAGTTCTCTCGTCGTCAGATCGAGGCTTTGAAAAAAAACTGTCGCCAGTTTAAAATTCCTTTATTTGATCTCAAACATCCTCATAATGGAATTGTCCATATCATTGGTCCTGAGCTTGGTTTAACTCTTCCAGGAATGGTGATTGTGTGTGGTGACTCTCATACAAGTACTCATGGTGCTTTTGGAGCTCTTTCTTTTGGAATTGGAACCAGTGAAGTAGAGCATGTATTGACAACCCAGACGCTTCTCCAGTCAAAGGCAAAAAATATGCTTGTTCGAGTGGGCGGCAAAGTCCCTCTAGGCGTCACTGCCAAGGATATCATTCTAGCGATAATTGGAAAGATAGGAACTAGAGGAGGACAGGGTCATGTGATTGAATATGAAGGAGAATGTATACGAGACTTATCTATGGAAGGAAGGATGACAATTTGCAATATGAGTATTGAAGCTGGTGCAAGAGCAGGCCTCATTTCTCCTGATGAAAAAACCTTTGCATATCTAAAAGGATGTATTTACTCTCCGCATGAATCAAACGGGAGTTTCTCTCGTCTATCTGATTCTAGCAAGGAGCTTTCATCTGATTCAGATGCTTTTTATGATCGAGTCGTGGAACTGGATGCAAAATCTATCGAACCTCAGATCACGTGGGGTACCAATCCATCCCAAACAGTATCGATCAATGATCATATTCCCTTTCCAGAAGAAATGAGCGAAGAGCCAGAGAAGGACTCTCTCAAAAGAGCTCTTTCTTATATGGGGCTTCAGTCTGGTCTTCCTATGAGTTCCATTGAGATTGATCGAGTATTTATTGGATCATGCACGAATGGAAGAATTGAGGACCTAAGAAACGCAGCAGGCATTCTAAGAGGAAAAAAAGTACATTCTCGAGTCAGAGCGATGGTTGTTCCTGGATCGATTAAGGTCTTTCGGCAGGCACAAAGCGAGGGGCTTGATTCTATTTTTCGTGAGTCTGGCTTTGATTGGCGTTATCCAGGCTGTTCGATGTGTCTTGCAATGAATGATGATGTCTTGGCTCCTGAAGAAAGATGTGCTTCTACTTCCAACCGTAACTTTGAAGGGCGTCAGGGAAAAGGAGGACGGACTCATCTAGTGAGTCCAGCTATGGCAGCAGCAGCTGCTGTAAGTGGTCATTTTGTGGATGTCAGAGATTGGTCGAAAAAAGTTTAAATTAGGATTTTGCTAGGATTTTACTAAGATTTTGATGGAACCTTTTCACACATACGAAGGGAAAGTAGCTATTTTAGATAGGGCAGATATTGATACGGATCAGATCATTCCAAAGCAGTTTCTAAAGAGCATTGAAAGAAGTGGTTTTGGAAAGAACTTATTCCATGATTGGCGTTTTTTAGACGGGGATGTGACTCAACCCAATCCAGAGTTTACTTTGAATCAGTCAAAGTCTCAGGGGGCTGGAATACTTCTGACGGGGGAAAACTTTGGTTGCGGATCCAGTAGGGAGCATGCTCCTTGGGCTCTCCGTGATTATGGGTTTCGAGTCATTTTAGCCCCTTCCTTTGCAGATATCTTTTATGGAAATGCTGTTAAGAATGGAATCCTTCCCATACGACTCCCTGAAAAAGAGCTTCTTCTCATCAAAGAAAAAATACTTTCAGACGAAATAGAAGAGCTTTCTGTAGATCTACGTGCTCAAACAATCCAGCTTAAGCATCCAACTCTTACTCATAAAGAAGAATATAGATTTGAGATAGAGTCTTTTATCAAAGAATCTTTGATAAAAGGATTGGATGAGATAGGCCTAAGCCTAAAAAAAGAAAAAATCATATCTTCGTTTGAAGAAAAATACTTTCGTGCATTCCCGTATATCATCCCTTCCGAACGTATCCTTTAGATTCTCGTATGAATGCTCAGATATTGGATGGTCGTTTTTCTGCCGAAAAAATTCGAGAAGGCGTAAAAAAAAGTACATCTAAATTTTTTGAGAAAACTCATCAAAGACCTCTTTTATCGGCTCTTCTTGTGGGGACTCATCCTCCTTCAATGACTTATGTTCGGATGAAGAGGAGGGCTTGTGAAGAGGTCGGTATGGATTTTCGTCTGATTGAGCTTCCAGAGCATATAAAAACGAAAGAGCTTTTGGGAGAAATTGATAGTCTCAATCAAGATGAACGAGTAAGCGGGATCCTCCTTCAGCACCCAGTACCCAAGCAAATTGATGAAAGAGAAGCCTTCGATCGTATCTCTGTGTCAAAGGATGTTGATGGAGTTAGTTCACTTACTTTTGGGAGGATGAGCTTGGGTATGCCTTCTTTTCATTCCTGTACCCCTGAGGGGATGATTCGCCTGCTGAAACTCTATCAAATACCTATAGAAGGGAAGCATGCTGTCATTTTGGGACGTTCTCCCATTTTAGGACGTCCTCTTTCCATGCTTCTTTTAGGTGAAAATGCTACGGTAACTGTTTGTCATTCTCGTAGCTTGGATCTTCCTCATCATCTGAATCAGGCTGATATTGTGGCTGCTGCTTGTGGAATCCCAAAGCTCGTAAAAGGAGAATGGCTGAAGGAGGGAGCAGTTGTTTTAGATGCGGGATATAGTCAAGGAAATGTGGGAGATGTGGACTTTGAGTCCTGCTCGAAAAAAGCCTCATGGATCACTCCTGTCCCTGGTGGGGTTGGTCCTATGACTATAGCGATACTTTTGGAGAATACTCTTCAAGCAGCATGCTCTTCTCTTCCTCGCTAAAGCCTTCCCATCACTAAGACTGCCATACGAACATGACAGAACAAGCCCGACGGTTTGCAGGCAGAGCAGGCAGCCATGCCTGTCCCTTCTGCAGAGACATTGAAGCAAGCCCCGCAGAAGTAAGCAAAAGTAGGGGAATCCTATTTTTGCTTACCCTCACTCAGTTGTGTTGTCTTGGGCACGGGGAGAGCCATGAGAGGGAGGTGCACTCCTCCTTCTCATGAACACACTAGCAAATACTTGATAAATTAGCTCAGGAGGATATGATTATAGCGTATTTGGGAAGGAAAAAAACGTCCAATAAGACAAACAAGCATTTCATATGAGTGATGAATCATGATGAATCATGATGAATATGAATCAAAATAACAAGAAAAATTGTAAGAAGAAGACATGTCTAATTGACATACTTTCATTCTATCAAACGCTAGTGACCAAGATATTTGGATTCCTTTTTATATGCAGCTTTACTATGGTTTTTGCAGCGTGTGGCTCTGAAGATGCTACAGATGCTGGTACAACGACAAGTTGTAGTCAATCTGTAGAAGATAATTGTAGCTTAGAGGCTGCCAATCATGGTAACAGTGATGGTACTTGTGAAACTGGCTATGTGGGCAGCTGTAGCTATACTTGCAATGAGGGAAAGTGGGAACTGACAACTAATGCAACAGGTATGTGTGTTGCTGGCGAAGGATGTATGATCGAAGAGCCGACTAATGCTAATTGCAGATTACCTCAATCTCATCATGATGAAAGTGTTTCTGGTGCTTGTGCAGCTGGCTATGTGGGTAGCTGTAGCTATACTTGTAGTGATGGGAAGTGGGAAGCGACAACTGATGCAACAGATATGTGTGTTATTGGGCAAGTCTGCCCTAGCGAAACGAATACTTACTGTGACTTAACTCAGGCAAATCATGATGACAGTGTTACTGGTACTTGTGTATCTGGCTATCTGGGTAGCTGTAGATTTACTTGTAATGATGGGAAGTGGAAAGCGACGGAAGATGTATGTCTTTCTGATACTGATGGCGACAGCATAGCTGACTTGAATGACTTATGTATGAATAGTCAGAATGCCGGTTTTTTTACAAGTAATTCAAGCAATGACATTGATGGAGATGGATGTGAAGATGCAGAAGAAGACGTAGACGATGATGGAGACGGTCTCATTGAGATTAGAACTGAGATAATGCTCAAAGATATCCGTCATAATCTGATAGGTACAGGGTATAAGGCTGGTGCCACTGCTACTAACAACCTTAAGGGCTGCGGTGGTGATAATGATCCAGATGGTGACTCTAATACCAACGATTCTATTACTGAATGCAGTGGCTATGAACTTGTCCCAGATGGAGGAGGGGATACTCTCATGCTAACTGAGAGCTGGACACCCATCGTTGGTGACTTTGTAGCTACTTTCGATGGCAATGGCAATACGATTGCAAGACTCACAATAGCTGGGACTGTCACAGGGGATAATACTGAGATACTTGGCTTTTTTACGTATATTGGAAGTGGTGGTATTGTTCGAAATCTCACAATACAAGAGGTCAATATTACTGGTACTGCTACTGCTTCTGACTCTAGGACAGGCTCTTTAGCGGGAGTGTCAAATGGGCAGATAGATGAGGTCAAGATTATAAATACCGATCAAGCCTCAACAGGAATCAGTGTTGCATCCGACCAAGTCGGCGGGCTTGTCGGGAGGAGTAATTCTAGCATCATGAATAGCTATTCTACGATTTCGGTAACTGGCAGTGCCAATGTCGGCGGGCTCATCGGGATGAATGATTCCACCATCACGAATAGCTACTCTACAGGGGTTGTAACTGGCAGTGGCAAGCATGTAGGCGGGCTTGTTGGATGGAATACTGACAGTATCACGAATAGCTATTCTACGGGATCTGTGACTAACCTTGAGAGTCTCTTCGGCGGGTTTACCGGTGGGCTCGTCGGGTTTAGTCGTGGTAGTATCATAAATAGCTATTCTACGGGGGATCTAAATAGCACTACCAATGTTGGCGGGCTTGTCGGGCAGAGTTCTGGCATCATCACGAATAGCTATTCTACAGGGACTGTAACTGGAAGTGGCAACCTTATCGGCGGGCTTGCCGGGAGGAGTAATGCTAGCATCACGAATAGCTATTCTACGGGAACTGTAATTAACACTAACATGATCTTATTCGGTGGAGGGTTCACCGGTGGGCTTGTTGGATGGAATACTGACAGTATCACGAATAGCTATGCTACTGGATCTGTAAATAGCAGTAGCAGTGCTGTTGGCGGGCTCGTTGGGTTGAATAATGGCATCATCACGAATAGCTATGTTACTGGTAGTACTGTAACTGGTAATAGCAGTGTTGGTGGACTTGTCGGGAGTAATACTAAGACCATCACGAATAGCTTTGTTCACGATAGTTTTGCTGGAGATAGGCTAGTAGGGAGTATTGAAACACCAATAGGTGTCACTGAGAAGGCTTTGATAGGACTGACCTCGATCTCTGGATGGTCTAATAACGACTGGGCTTTTGAGGCTGATAAATTCCCGACCTTAAAATCTAATACTGGGATATATCCAATCCTCTGCGGTCAGAACGGAGACCATAACGAAGACGGGGTAATTGACTGGGTAGACCCTCCTGAAAGTTGTCCTTAACACTAGGCTTGCTTTGAGGGAATCCGCCGAAAAATCAGGAAAAATAGTCAATATCTACTAAAAACAGGAGTCATTACTAGTAGGTATTAGCTATCATCTTAGTCAATATCTACTAAATATAGGCGGTTCTGTTGTGATTAGAAGATCGTGTGGCAGGCATCCCTAAGTTGCACCACGGGCGGTGCAACTTAGGGCTTATAATCCACGTTGACGAGGGCATGGGGAGAGTCGCAGGGAGCCACTCTTGTAGAACAATAGCCTATGCTTTGTTTCGTTTTTCCAGCTCATCTAAAACCTCTTGGAAGGGAATATTTTCGTGCACCAGAAGAACGAGAAAATGGTAGATCAAATCAGATGCCTCACAAACCAGTTCATAACGGCTTTCTTTTAGAGAAGGATGATTTTTTGCAGCAATGATGAGTTCGGCAGCTTCTTCACCGATTTTTCTAAGTATACGATCTTTCCCATCTTGGATTAACTTGGCAGTATATGAATCAGAGGGATTCTGGCTTTTGCGATCTTCTAAGATTTTTTCTAATTTTTGTAAAAAGCTCATTGTGCCTCAGAACTCTCTTTTTGAGTGATTCTTCCATTCAGTCGAATGGGGATTCCTTTTTTTGCCATTTGCTCTTTTACTTCCATGATGCTACACATTCCGAAATGAAAGATAGAGGCTGCAAGGACAGCATCAGCTCCTCCGATTTCCACTGCTTCGCATAAATGCTCTATCTTTCCAGCCCCTCCTGATGCGATAACAGGAAGATCGATTGAGTCTCGTATTTTCTGAAGAAGCTCAAGATCATAACCATCCTTTGTCCCATCTCGATCCATACTCGTCAGGAGTATTTCTCCAGCTCCTCTTTCTGAGGCCTCTTTTACCCAGTCTATTGTATCTCTTCCTGTAGGAGTCCTTCCCCCATTGAGGAAGACTTCATGGAAAGGAATGGGAGATGAGGATGTCAATCGAGAATCCACCGCACAAACGATACATTGAGAGCCAAAATGCTCCGCTGCCTCAGTAAGAAGTTTTGGTCTGTGAAAAGCAGCAGTATTTAAGGAAACCTTATCTGCCCCCGCATGAAGGACACATTCAATATCTTCCAATGTCCTAAGACCTCCCCCCACGGTAAATGGGATAAAAATCTCGCTTGCAATATGTAAAACGAGGTCTTTGACGATATGTCTCTTCTCAGGACTTGCTGTAATGTCAAGAAAGCAGAGCTCGTCTGCTCCATTCTCTTCATAGCATCTTGCTGTAGCAACTGGGTCTCCAGCATCCTTCAAATCTGTAAATTGAATCCCTTTGACAACCCGTCCATCTTTAATATCAAGGCAGGGAATTACTCTTATCGCAAGCATGATAACTATGAAAAATCATGAGGAGTATCTGGGAAGTGTTTTTTACTCATACAAAAATGCTATTTTCAAGAATGCTACTTCTTTATCATTCTTCACTAAGCCATCTAGCAGCTTCATGAGCGTGATAGCTAAGGATAAAATCTGCTCCAGCTCTCTTAAAAGAATGAAGAACTTCACAAACAGCATTCTGGTAGTCTAGCCAGCCACTCTGAGAAGCTGCTCGAAGCATTGCATATTCTCCTGATACGTTATAGGCTCCCACAGGAATAGAACTGTTCGCCCGAATCTCTCGTAATACATCTAAATAGGCTAAACCTGGTTTTACCAAAAGCATATCTGATCCTTCAGATATATCCAGTTGAGCCTCTCGGATGGCTTCTCGAATATTGCAAGGATTCATCTGGTAGGTTTTTTTGTCTCCCAAGCGAGGAGCACTTCCTAATGCATCACGAAAAGGAGCATAAAAAGACGAGGCATATTTGACTGTATAAGACATGAGAGCAATATGAGAAAAACCAGCTTGATCCAAAGCAGCTCGGATGAATCCTATACGACCATCCATCATATCAGAGGGTGCAATAATATCAGCACCTGCTTGTGCTTGGCTAATAGCCATCTTGGCAAGGATCTCTAAGGATTCATCGTTTACAATTTCTACTGAATCTTTTTTTGGATGAGTTTGGTGAAGTAGTAGACCATCATGTCCGTCTGTGCTATATGGATCCATTGCTGTATCACTAATGACAATCATTTCAGGAAGAGACTCTTTGAGACTACGGATGGTAGTCTGGTATAATCCCTCATTTTGGTGAGACGCAGAGGCGTATGAATCTTTTTTCGAATCAGGTATTACGGGAAAAAGAGCTACTCCCAATATCCCAAGCTCTAAGAGCTCCTCGCACTTCTTTAGGATGAGATCTGAACTAAATCGATCGATCCCAGGCATAGAAGGAATTGGCTCGCAATGATTTTTTCCCTCTATTACAAAAAGAGGCATAACCAAATCAGATGGTCTGAGTTCCGTTTCTTGTACAAGACGACGGAGAGAATGAGAGCGACGAAGGCGGCGAGGTCGATGGATCATAAATCGTACAATAGACGGGCTGAAACGCTAAACTGAGGCGTAGAGGAAATCCTATTAGAAACTATCGTAAAACATTCAGTTGAGAAACACAAGCACAAGAAAAAGGAAAAAAGAAATACTCTTAATACATTCCGCCAAGCTGTAATCTTCGCACTCTTTCTACGAGGGGTGGATGGGTGGAAATAAGAGCCATAAGACCACCATGTTTACCAGAGATTTTCAGAGAGGCAAATGCAGTCTGTTCTTTCTGAGGTTCCACTCTGCCAAAGTCACGACGAAGAGCTTCTAAGGCAGCAATCATCCTTTCACGACCTGCCAATCGAGCTCCCCCTGCATCTGCACGGAACTCTCGCCAGCGCGAAAACCATGCAACCACCATCATCCCAAGAAAGCTGAAGGCAATTTCAAGTAGGATGATGACCACAAAACGAACAATCCATTGATACCGTTCATCTACTGTAGAGGTTACGAAAAAGGCAATAATCCGAGCAAAAAACATAACAAAGGCATTGACAATCCCTTGGATTAATGTCATTGTAACCATATCGCCATTAGAAATATGAGCAATTTCATGCCCTAGTACTCCTTCCAATTCGTTTTTGTTCATCCTTTGAAGAAGGCCTGTAGAAACCGCAACAAGAGATCGATTCTTTGTTGGACCAGTTGCGAAAGCATTTATATCTTGACTATCATACACTCCCACTTGAGGCATAGTTCTGATACCAGCCGCACGTGCAAGGCGATACACCGAATCCACAAGGTCTCTCAAGACAGAGTCATTTGTATCTCGAGTGACCAATTTTACCCCAGACATCCAGCGTGCCATGACTCTCGAAAGCATCAGTGAGATGAAGGCACCTCCCATCCCCCACATAAGGCAAAATACCATAAGGGATTCATAGTTGATCCCTTTACTACTCATGTATGAGCCAAGTCCTAGAGCTGATGTAACAATACTGATTGTTACAATCACTAAAATATTCACAATCCCAAAAAGGAAAATACGCTTCATCATAGGCATAGAATCATCTCTCCTGAGACTCCTTATTGATCGTCTATTGGATCACAAGTCTCAAGGTGTCAAGGAATTCAAATTCAGAAAGATGTCAAGAAAAATTAGAAAATTTCTGAAAATTTCTAATTTTTCTGAAAATAAACTGAGGCAACTAGAACAAAGTGGGACAGACTTGGAGCCAAATAATACGGATACAACTACTTGGTCGACGAATGACTGGCATTTTGGCAACAATACCCAATACCCATCACTTCGTTCAACTGAAGCAATAAACGGAAAATATCTGCTTCTCTGTGGTCAGGTAGCACCTCAAGTCCTCACTACTGAGGAAGCTCGTCCTAAAGATCACCAATGCCCGTAACCCTAGTAGGGCTAGAAGGGGCAGCAGGCTATCATCTAAAAGGCTGCTGTGCTTCCCGTAAAAATGAAAAATAATGTTTTTAATGCTTGCAAAACATGCCGATGCTAATGATTATGGCTTCATCTGTATCTTACTGATGCTTTATGACTCTTTTTGAGAAAAATATTCCTATTGTAGAGGATCCATCTTGTTTAGATGGACCTAAGATTGATTTTAACTCTTCTCATGATATAGAAAGAGAGTTATTACGGCTCAGTCCTTTCCTTTGTATTGTGAGAGAGCGGCAAGATCTAGAGGGTCTTTTAGAAGCTATCTTTCTGACTTATATGCTCAAAAAAAAGAGCCAAAAGATCAAGACTTCTATACTGCTTCATCCTGATAATGAACAGTTTGTGCAATGTAGCGGGCTTTTTGACACGATTGAACTTTGTTACTCTCGAGAAGATATACAGAGGCATATTCATTCTTATAAAGCAAAGTTTTTCTATATCCCTCACCATGATCATTCCTCCCAATTTTCTACTTTTTTCACAAGAGCTTCTGTTCGTACTGTTGGTTTTCGAGAGGATAGATTTTCCCGTTTTTTGGGAATGAGGAATTTACAGAGACAGAAAGACCTTGCTTTTCTCTTTCAGCTTGATGGGGAGGCAAAAAATGCAAGTTGCAAAAATGAGAAAAACCAAAGCAAGGAGTTTTTCCAGATGAAAAAGATCCTTTCAGCAGATATTCATGGTCTTCCATCGAAACCCTTTATTTGGTTTTCAGGCTTTGATGGGCATGATCTGAATGAATCTTGGCCTCCGTCCTATTTCCTTCGCTTGGAAAGAATGTTGGAAAAACTAGACATTCAAATTGTGATTTCTGTCCCTATAGCGATGGAGGGGAAATTATCACGTGATAGGAAAAAAAGAAATCAGATTGAATACTTGAAAAAGAAAAGCAGAAAAATAGTTTTTTTGGAAAACCTATCTCCTTCTCAAAGAGCATCGGGAATGCAAAAGGCACAAGTGATTTGTGGTCTTTCTGGTCAAGAAACATTACTAGCTCTCCTTTTAGGTAAAAAAGTTTTAGCTCTTCATGATATGAAATCCTATATCTCTCGCTCTCATCTTTCTTTTTTCGATATGGAAAATACTTGTCCTGAACATCCTATAGAGAGGAATGATAAGAAGAAAATTAGTCTTTTTGCGAGCTTTGCGAAGAAGCCCCTACAACATCCTCTTTTTTCAAATGCACAGTGGGAAAAATATCTTCATCAGGGGAGCCAAAACCTGCTCCACCTAGTTCCTTCTGTCAGTGAGTGCATACAGGATTGCAACATATGCTCCTATGACTCCTGTGTCAATTACATCTCACCAGAGAGGGTATTTGCAGACCTAAAGAAGATCTTTCTCTAAAAGATTTTGCTTACAGTTTCTTGCTAGATGCTGCTTCCTTGATAAGTCCAGCGGCAATTTCATTCTTTTGGATCTGGCTTGTCCCTTCGTAGATTTGAAGTATCTTTGCATCTCGAAAATACTTCTCAATCGGGTATTCCTTCGTATAGCCGTAGCCACCGTGAATTTGGAGGGCATCGGTTACAATAGACATCGCATAGTCGGAAGACATACATTTCGCCATGGCAGAATATTTTGCTCTATCTTTTGCATTATTGATGATTTTATATGCTGCCTGATAGGTCATAAGTCTCGATGCTTCGATTTTCATCGCCATCTCTGCAAGCATATGTTGAATAGCCTGAAAGGAGGAAATTTTGACACCAAATTGTTTTCGTTCGCGTGCGTACTGGATAGCAGAATCAAGGGCAGCCTGACCCAGTCCAACGCCACATGAAGCAACAACAGGACGAGATGCATTCAGAGTCTGAAGGGCATGCAGAAACCCCTGATTTTCTTTTCCTCCTATAAGATTTTCTTCAGGAACCTCGCAATCCTCATAAATTACTTGGCAGGTTGCTGAACATCGGATCCCTAGTTTATCTTCTTTCTTTCCAAAAGAAAGTCCAGGAGTTCCTTTTTCTATAATAAGGCAAGAGATTCCTCGAGGTCCTTTTGATTTATCTGTAAGACAAAAGGTGGTATAAAAATCGGCTTCCCCTCCATTAGAGATCCACTGCTTTGTTCCGTTAATGACATAGCGATCCCCTTTTTTTACAGCAACGGTAGACAAAGCAGGAACGTCAGAACCTGCGTTTGGCTCTGTCAGAGCAAAGGCAGCGATCTTTTCTCCTGATGCAAGGGGAGGGATCCATTTTTGCTTTTGCTTTTCTGTAGCACCAAACTCGATCGGCATTGCTCCAAGCTTGCTTGCAAAAAAGGCAGTTGTAATTCCAAGGCATCCATAAGACAGCTCTTCACATATAATAATATTGCTTAGAGCACTGATGAATACACCACCATACTCTTCTTTGTATAACGAGGCAAAAAGACCAGCCTCTTTAAATTTTTCAAAAACCTTATGAGGATATTCGTTTTTCGCATCTAGTTCTGCCCTCACAGGAACAATTTCCTCACGGACTAGGATTCTAATCTGTTCGATCAGCTCATTTTCTTCTGGAGTATGTTCAATCATACCTTTTTCTGTTAACATATCTACAATATATCCTCCTCAGATATTTTGACCACTATTTTTTACTACTCTTAAATCACAAGAGAATTAAGTATTTTTTCTAGGATATTACGAGTTTTTATTTTCGTGTGTAACAGTGGCTCCTTGACAGCTCGATCCCATACCTGCTGTGCATCCAAAGCAGTGTTGATCTGTCGCGATGGAGCGTCCTTGTAGGGTTTCTGCGTGAAAATTCCTGATATGATTTGTTGAAGAGCCATCGGAAGAAGCTATCGGGAGCGAGAGCATTTGATTGAAGTCACAATCATAGAGTCTTCCTGTATAATCAACCGAAATGGTATTCTTGCACATGAGATATGTGAGAGCTTTTGGGTTGAAGGAGTTGATGAGCTTCGTCATATAATCTTGGTAGAGCCCTCGTTGGAGCAAAAATTCCAGAAAACGGCTGATGGGAAGGTTGGCAAGTGTGAAAAGTTCATGAAATTCAATACCGAATCTTTGTTTGAGATGATTCTTATACTCCCTTTCAAGCTCATTCTGGTCCCCGGGTAAGGATGGGCCTATTGGATTATGAACTAAGTCTAGTTTTAGACTGCTATTTGTTCTGCCGTAGCCGATGGAATTGAGTCTTTTCAATGCCTCTATAGATTTTTGAAATACTCCATTTCCCCTCTGAGAGTCCGTATTTTCCTCTAAATAGCAAGGGAGAGAAGAGATGATCCTAAGATGATTTTTCTTGAAAAAATCTGGAAGATCTGCATATTTTTTATGAGCCAAGAGAATGCTTAGATTGCTGCGGACAATGATTTCTTTGACTTTTGTTTTTCGAGCCTCTTCTATAAATTCCCTGAAGTGAGGGTGCATTTCTGGAGCTCCTCCTGTGATGTCAAGGCTTTCAATATCGTTCTCTTCTAAAACTCTTAGGCATTCTTTCATCACCTCTCTAGTCATGACCTCTTTCCTATCAGGGCCAGCATCTACATGGCAATGGCTGCAGGTTTGATTGCACAGATAGCCTGTATTTACTTGAAGAATTTCTATTTTTGACGAGCGGAGTGGATAAGAGACCCTTGATTCTAGTACTTTTTCCCTAAAAGAAGGGAGAGAAGAGGGGAGAAGTGTTGACGGAATGGGAGCAGAAAGGATTGTTTTTTGTCTATCGGTATCTGCTAAGTAATTCTTTCTGTAGTGGAGGGAAGACTTCGTTTGAGAATCTCTCTGCATTGTTTTATCAAGGATCTCGCACTATGAATTGTAAACTAAATGACTATACTTGGACTCTCTTGATGATTCGATGTAGTGTGCACACATTGATATCCTTCTAAGATATTCTTCAAATCGTAAATCGTAAGGAACCAAGATAGGAAATCGTATTATTCCTTCCAAATGATGCTTCAAGCCCAAAGCGAACAAACGGTACATCGATTTCAAAGCCAATTTTTGCATAATAGGAGACTTTTCGTATATTCGATTCCGTAGAGAGGTTAACGGAAAGATTTGCATCTATTGGACCGTTAGAATCACTCAACTCTCCACTTCGGGTAAAATTTAAATTTGTTTTTGCAGAGGCATGAGGAGCAAGACCTGTAGCAGCTGTAAGATTGAGAAAGCCAAACACTCCAATTCCTGTAGCGATTTCCATAGGGATGGTTTTGGTAGTATTTGTGAGGCCTAAAATTACGCCTCCTCCCCAACTAAAATCTCCTATTTGAATGGAATAGCCTTCAGATTCTCCATCAGATCCATCCACATCAATATTAGTTTTAAAATCTGAATATCCTATGAGGAAAGAAAGTCCAAGCCATTTGAATAAGGGAGTAACTTCTCGTTGATGGACAATTCGATAGCGAGTTCCAACATAGAAAGATTGATAGCTGAATCGAGTCTGAGGGTATTTGTAGAAGTTGGAGAACTTAAGATTTAAGGCACCATAGCTCCCTATAAATTCAAAACGAGATGGAGCAAAGAAGGATTTCCCTTCGGAAATTCCAAACCAATCCACTAGTCCTCCCAAGTTAAATCCAAGGAAGAGTGAACCTCCTACAGCATACCCATCCCGTCGAATATCGGTTAGAAAGGTTTGGGATTCGGAAAGAAAGCTTTCTCTGACAATCGACTTCCCAACACTATTTTGAAATTGCAATCCAATCGTAAGATGTTCGATCTGGACATCTCCTATATAGGGAGTTCCTGTGCTTATTAAAGCACTTGCATCGCTGAATTGTTGAGCAATACCTGTGACATAAGTACTTTGTAATTGTTCTTCAAATTGTTCTCTTGAGGAATCAAGAAGAAGAGTAGGAACTAAAGAGCATCCTGTACCCTCGCACTCAACCTGAGCAGATAGAGAAGTATTGCTTGTAAAAGTCGATGAAAGGAGGAGGGAAATAAAAAGCCCACTATATAAATATTGTTTTTTCTTCATTAAAAAAAGGGACACCACAAAGCCAGTACACAATATAACAGATAAAAAGACAAGAAAATTTATCATTATATCAGAAAAAGTTTCACCAAGAGCCTGATACTATCTTCGTCAGGAAAACATGAGAATAACACCCATATTATCTATAATCATTAAGTAAAATTAGTTTAAAATCATATTTATTCTGAAGGTTGTACAGTAAATACAAATTTTTTTTCCAGTACTTCAGAGACAAGCATTAAAGTTACTGTGATTGTGACATCTGTTGCGATTGAGGGGGGAGAATAGAGAATCCTCCAATTGTTTTCATCAACAGATAAAATATCGGGATGAGTAGAACTCCAGAGTGTAGCAATATTTCCAGGAAGAGAAATCCCTCCATTGGGATCGGTCTGTATTTGAAAGTTTTCCGTAATGCTTTCCTTCATATCTGAGCCGCTAAATTTGGGATGAAGAAGTCCTGCTCCAATCCGAAGCATCTGTTTTAGCCTACTGAAAATATCAAAAGAAAGATCAGCATTCGCTCCAGCTAGAGAGAGTATAGGATAGTCTGATCTCCCTCCTAAATACCAAATTGAAGAACCCCAGCCGCTATAAGCTACATTTTCGTTGTTTTCATACTGCTCGTTTCCGTTTGCATCTACAAAACAATCCCCATCAAACCCCTTCAGAGGATTTCCTCCTTCCGTATTAGTAGCCCCACATCCCTTCATTTGCTTGCTACTTAGACCGATTCCAGAATCATTGGTAATTTGAGTAATTTGCTCAATATCCCAGAAGTTATTTTCTACTTGATTGAACGAGTTTATTTTCTCTCCTACTATGCCACCGATCTGAGTATTGTTTGGGGTATAAGAAAGAACTCTTCCGACAGAATAACTCTTTCGAATGACACCAGGTATAGTCGTTTCACCGTTGATTCCTACAAGCCCCCCTATGCTTCCAGTACCTCGGATACTTCCGGAAAAATAAGAACTTTGTATGTTTCCTACATTGATTCCTGTCAATCCTCCCAAGGCAGTATTAGCTAGAGTCGAGCTTCCTTGAAGTAATATATCAGTAGATGTATAACTACTAGCTATTGTTCCTCTGTTTAAGCCAACTAAGCCTCCAATTCGTAGTCCATCTACAAGATTGGGACGAATATCCCCAGAAGCTGAATAGCAGTTTTTGATTGTTCCAGAATGGTTTCCTACTAGACTTCCAACAACTATACCTCCTACGAAACGAAAGTTAGTTAAAGCTAAATTTGTAAGCTCGCAGCTTTGGCACTCTGAGATGAGAGCAACGGATGAAGCACTTGGGCGATTTATGTGCAATCCAATGATCGAATGCCCCTGACCGTTAATAGTTCCAGTGAAAGGAGTAGAAGAGCCTATAGGTGCAAATCCTTTCCCATCATTTTCATTTTTTGTGCTAGATGTTTCTATATGATTAATGAGTATATAGTGAGCTGATAAACTTGCTGCATCTTTTTCTATGCTTTGAATGTCTTTTAGGTTACAGATCTGGTAGGGGTTTTGATTTGTTCCATCTCCTCCCTCGAAACCATTCTCGACTTTGCACTGTACGGGTAGGTTTATGATTTCAATTCTGGATCGTATCCAAGAAAACACATCCCCATCCAATAAAGAAAGCTCATCAATGATTTCTGGTTCATCATAAATAGGACGATCTAACTCAAGACGAATGAGGTTTGGTTTACTTGTATTGGTGCTTAAAATTGTGACATCTGAATTTGGAATAACAAAATGAAAGGGACGGATTTCTGCATCCAAGGGAATTTCTCCAGTATAGTTGATAGAGAGTATGTTTGCCCCGAGGTCTGTTCCAATGGCAGAGGCATTTGCCACTTGAATTTGCGGTTTTTGATACAAGGGAAACTGAAGGCAGTAGTTCAAAGTCAAACCAATAAAAATCGAATAGAAAAAATAATACAGTCTCAAATTGAAAAAAAAGTCTTTCATTTTGCCCTTTCAATAAGACGAAAAAGCTAATTCTTATCCCCAAAAAGGAGAATAATATTTAGTTAGAAAATTTTTAGAAAATGTCTAATTTTTCGTTGTAAATGCTTAACAGACGAGAAATGGCTTGTCTTTGGGTTATACTTGGCTACGAAACTAAGTATTTTCTGTGTTATCCTTATCTTTGCTCGCCTTTTATCCTTCTTTCAAGCAAGATTTGAATAGAATGATTCAACAGATTATGTCGCCTAAGAGCTTAGAAAGCATTGAGTTTTATGAGTATTTATCGAATTTTTTCTGAGAAAAACTCTGAGTACACTTGCTCTTTTTTTGGCAGGGTACACAGTTGCATTTTGAGGGAATCCTATGCGACATAATATATCAGTGTCAAGAAATGAAGTTTTTGATAAAATGAGTCAAAAAATAAATATCGTGAGTCACGAAGAGTACTGGAAGGAGTGCAAAGTATATCTTCAAAAGCGAATGCCTGCTTCTCTTTTTCAATGCTTCATAGAACCCATCCAAATGAATCATCTTCATCTTTCCCACACTTCTGATTTTTTGAGTCTAGTTTCGCCCACGAGTCAGATTGCATCTCGTTTTTCAGAGCGTTATCTTCCAATGATTCAGAGTTTTCTTCAAACTACCCCTTTGAAAGGACAAGTAAGGATTTCGATCAAAGATAAGACGAATCAAGTTCAGGCTAGGGTAGAAAATACAACTTCTTCTTGTCTTAAACAAAGGAATATACAGCAAAATCCCTCTATTAAAGGGGATTTTGTTCCTGAAGACCTCTCAATATGCCAGTATTTTCGTGAGAAAAATGTTCTTATACCTAAGATGAGTCAGATAGATATTCAAAACCTGTGGAAGAGTAGAGATATGCTTGCTTTTATCAGTGGAAGCGAGGGAAGTGGAAAGACGAGCATTATGACAGCCTTAGCTCAGTCCAGACAAAGGATTGGGAGCAAGAGTATTCTCATGAGCCTAGAGCGGTTTATGACAGAACTTGCCCTTGCCTCTCAAAAGAGAGATAGCATGAGCTGGCGGAAAAAACTTCGTTCTTATGATTTTCTTGCTGTGGACAATTTCCAATATATCAAGCCGAGGGCTTTTCGTTCTCAGGAGGAATTGGTCTACCTGATAGATGATTTTCTGGCACAGGGAAAGACTTTGATTTTCTGTTCTGATAAATTAACAGATGAACTTCCTCTGATAGCACCTCTTCTTTCCCGTCTTCAATCAGCTCATTTAATCCAATTGACTCGCCCTGATATGGAAGAAAGAAAAGCAATCCTGAAAAGAGAATGTGTCTTACAAAAAATCAATATTTCACAAGAAATTGTTACATATCTAAGTCAAATCATCTCAAAGGATATGAGACGCCTGAAAACGTCTATTCTAAGGATACGACAATATCAAGCTAACCACCCTCTTAGCATGGAAAGGCTTTCTTCCAAAGATTCATTTTTGCTGATCGATAGTCTCTGTAGAGATATCTGTGTCTCTCCTAACAAGGCTTCAGCTCAGGATGTTCTTTCCAGTGTTGCAGAATTTTTTAGAATTTCACCTTCTGCTATTCAAGGCCCCTCCCGTGATAAGAAATGTGCTTTGGCACGTCATCTAACAGCATATTTTTGTGTTACCTATCTTAGGATGAATCTCAAGGAAACTGCTTTTATGGTGGGTCGTCGTGAGCATGGAAGTGTCATTCATGCCCGTAAAAAAATTGAAAATCTCATCCAAAACGATCTTTTTTTCAGACAACAGGTGCAAAAACTCTGCCTAGAGCTTGATCTGGACGCATATTGATCCGTAAGGCAAAAATACGAGAAAAAATGTAAGTACATGATGATTTTACCCAATATGCGTACCGTACAAGTGAGTACAGGATGGACTACTCGCGTAGCTGAAGATAGCATGAAGGCGATTGGTATTTTTGTTGTGATACTTCTCTCCCTGTACTCAGGAGGGTCTTTTTTATTTGCAGAGGAAAGAAAGATTCCGAATGGAGTCCATCCAAGTGCCAAGTATATCTCAGAATACTCTGTTTGGATTTGGGACAAAGGGAGTCAGAGAAGAGTTTGGTATCAGGATGGAACTCTCAAAGCTTTGGGACGTATCAAAAATAGACTTCGTGTTTCTTCATGGATATTCTATTATCCAAATGGTCAAAAAAAGGGGGAGGGTTCCTACCAGAAAGGCAAAAAACAGGGAGAATGGAAGCTTTTTTCTCAAAAGGGAAAAGTTTCCTCAGAGGGAAATTTTCTTCAAGATAAGCGTGAGGGAGAGTGGAGTCATTACTATCTGAATCAAACGCTCAAGGCAAAGGGTCCCTATCACCAAGGACTGAAACATGGAGCATGGCTGAGTTATTACACAAATGGAAAGATATTTTATGAGGGAGAGTATCGGCGAGGCAAGGCTCAAAATGAATGGAAATACTACTATCAAAATGGTTCTCTTTATCAAAAGGGGAAGTATGACAGAGATATTAGAATTGGCATGTGGAAGATTTGTGTATTCCCTCAGGGACCCTGCGGTAAGGAGCATTTTTCCTATTCCAAATCTCCTTCTATTTCTAATCTTGTAAATCCATCATCTTCCAAAGCATTTTCTCCTTCTGTTAATCAATGGAACAGGCTATAGCTTGTGTCTTTAGCTCATTTTCACCATACCAATATTCTTGATATTGATCAGTTTTCTCGTGAAGATATTCAGTTCATCCTTAAGTACGCTCAAGTTTTATCTCAAAAAGAGCGAGGTCAATTATCCCATCTGCTAGAAGGGCGTATTTTAGCTTCTCTTTTCTTTGAGTCATCGACAAGGACTAGGCTTAGTTTTGAGACTGCTATGATTCGTCTGGGAGGGAAAGTCATTTCTACTGTAGGATTTCAATTTTCTTCTATTAGTAAGGGTGAAAGTCTTTCTGATACAATGAAGATGGTAGAAGCTTATGCTGACTTGGCAGTTATACGTCATCCTGTCGAAGGTTCTAGCAGGATAGCTTCCGCAGCTGTAAACATTCCAGTGATTAATGCAGGTGATGGAACTGGGCAACATCCTACGCAAGCTCTTTTGGATGTTTATACGATTTTTATAGAGAAAGGGTGTATCGATGGGCTTCAAATTGCCTTTGTGGGAGATTTGAAGTATGGAAGAACCATTCATAGCCTTGTGAAGCTTTTATGTCACTATAATGTGAAAATGATTTTTGTTGCTCCCATAGATATTTCTCTTCCTGAATCTTATAGAAAAGAGCTAAAGGAACAAAATATTCAGTTTGAAGAAACCGAAGATCTTAAAGCCATTTGGGATTGTGATCTTGCTTACGTTACTCGTATTCAGCAGGAAAGGTTTGCCGATCAAAGCCAATATGAGTTGTTGAAAAATGTTTATAGTGTTGACCGCTCTTTTCTCTTGGCTTCTCGAAAGGAAACACTGATTATGCACCCACTCCCTCGACTCAATGAGTTAAATACAGATGTAGATGATCTTCCTCATGCAGCCTATTTTCGTATGGCAGGCTATGGAGTCACAATAAGAATGACACTTTTACTTCTTTGCCTAAATATAGATATAGAATCAGAAATATGAACAAATATTTTCATGAGATTTTTTCTTTTTCTTTTACAATGATTTATAAATATTTCTTGCACAATAGAGTAAGATATTCAGAAGAGGATAGATAGGGATAAAATATGAAACTGATTTTAATGAGGCATGCACAGGCGGAGTCTAGTCAAGATGATTTTCAGCGAGGTTTAACCAAGGAAGGGGAGGAAGATTCAGAGAAAATGGCTCAGTTTTTATATTCTTGCAAATGGAATATAAACCAAATTCGAGTCAGTCCTCTAGTGCGAAGTTATGAGACAGGAAAAAATCTGGCTAGTTCCCTAGCAAAACTTAGCTCTACTCATATTTTGGAACCAATCAAAGACGATCGATTAAGACCAGAGGGGTTTTCAAGTAAAGGATACGGACCAATAGAAGAAATTCTTTCTTCGCCAGATATGACACAGGTGAAACAATCTTGCGTATGGATCTTGCATGCACCTGATATTTCTTATGCGGCTTCTTATTTGACAGGAATGCCCATTGGTAATTATTTTTTCCCTCTTGCTTCTATGCTAGCCTTAAATTTACAGACCTCCATTCATTCTCAAAAGGCGGCTCAAATCTGGCAAATATACCCTGAATGTATCAAGAGATTTTTTCTACAAGAATGAGCCGTATTTATATGTCCTGTCCATCGGCCGGAGTAAAGATTGGCCTTGCCTTTTCTGGAGGTCTTGATACAAGAGCTGCTGCTCTTTGGATGAGCCAAAAAGGGATTCAGGTGTATGCTTATACTGCTGATCTTGGTCAGCCTGACGAAAAAAACATGGAAGCAATTTCAGATATTGCTATGGAACATGGGGCTCAAAAGGCCTTCCTTCTGGATTGCAAAGAGGATCTGGCGTACCAAGGGTTTCTTTCGATTCAATGCGGTTCTTTTCATATACAATCAGGAGGACGCAAATATTTTAATACCACTCCTATTGGGAGAGCAGTTGCTGTTGGGGCTATCTTGAAAGCTATGAAAAAAAATGATATAGATATTTTTGGAGATGGAAGTACCTATAAAGGAAATGATATACAACGTTTTTATCGCTACGGTATACTTGCAAATCCAAATCTTCGATTCTATAAGCCGTGGTTGGATGAGGAATTTGTAAGCTCTATGGGAGGAAGACGTGAGATGTCTCTTTATCTGGAAAAGCATGGAAAACCTTATCATACAAGCTCAGAAAAAGCCTATAGTACAGATTCAAATCTTTTGGGAGCATCTCATGAAGGAAAATCCTTGGAAGATATTCAAGAAAGTATCTACAAAGTAGATCCAATTATGAGTTGTCCTCATTGGAAAGAAGAAGTGAAAATAGAAAAAGAAACTGTAACAATAGAATTTCAAGAAGGTCTCCCCATAAAAATTAACGAGAAGAGCTTCAAAAACTGTGCTGAGCTTATGACTACTGCTAACCAAATCGGAGGGAGGCATGGTCTTGGCTTCAGTGATCAAATTGAAAACAGAATCATTCAAGCGAAAAGCAGAGGTATATATGAGGCTCCTGGTATGGCATTAATCCATATTTGCTATGATCGTCTTTTAAATTCTATACACAGTCAGTCTATGTTGGACCAGCACTATTTGCAAGGGAGGCGACTTTCCTATCTTCTTTACGAAGGAAGTTGGTATGAGCCTGAGGCTCTTTTCCTCAAAGATGCACTTTGTCGATGGATAGGTTCTTATGTGGAAGGGAAGGTGAGCCTTGAGCTTCGTCGAGGAGATGATTACAGTATTTTGACAACAGAATGTTGTAACAGTACTTATCGCTCGGAAAGTCTCAGTATGGAAAAAACAGAGTCAGCTTTTACTCCTGTGGAACGAGTGGGATCTTTACGAATGTTGGATATCCACCTTGCAGATAGTCGTTTTTTACTAGAAAAGCACAGGCAGCAAAATTCAAAGTCATAGCGACAAGAAGATTTGCAAGATCAACTACTTATCAACTTCTTAGCGAGGCGATGTTAGTTC
The DNA here is from genome assembly GCA_014238275.1 of Leptospirales bacterium. Classification (GTDB taxonomy): domain Bacteria; phylum Spirochaetota; class Leptospiria; order Leptospirales; family Leptonemataceae; genus JABABJ01. The sequence goes on from JABABJ010000142.1 coordinate 37,278, forward strand.
TCTATAGCTTCGGACTAGGTTATCTGCGAGAGTCTTTGTAAGGTTTAGGGCAAAACGAGCCTTTTCTGCTGCAATTAGGACATCGTGAACCTCTACAGAATCAGGGTCATAGACGGCTTGTGATGATAGTTGATGGCTTTTGGCATCCAAAGATTCTACGCTTGAGAGAGCATCTTTCAGGGCACCTGCAAATCCTTCGTCTGATTTTGAAGGAGGGTGTGCTTGTTGACTCGGTTGCATGTGGAGGGGATGGCTTGCTTGCATCAGTAGATTCGTTCGATTTTCTACCCCCTTGACTTGTGGTATAGGATTTTGAAAGTCTACTCCTCTTGTACTATAAATGTCCATTGATTTTCTCCTCTATATTAATTGCCAAAAGTGCCAAAAACGATCCCAAGAAGGCTTCTTCTGAGACATCATAGGAAGAACTAGACATTTGCTCTGATAGTATCATGCTCTTGTCAACTCTAATGCCTTTTGGAACATCTGTCTGCTTCCGATAATCACTTGAGCATTTGCCTCATAAGAACGAGAAGCACTGATCATATCAGTCATTTCTTCAACGATATTCACATTAGGAAGCTCGACATATCCCTTTTTCGTACCTATTTGAACTGCATCAGGATGATAGGGATCATATTTGAGCCTGAGAGGCTTCATATCCTTTTCGATTTTTTCGACTTTGACTCCTCGTCCAAGCCCTTTTTCCAGAGCATGAGGATAAACAGGAGAGCGCCATACACTTCTCATATTGATAGGAGTCATTACAACTCTATCTCGGCGAAAGGGACCATCTCCAGACTGATTTCTCGTGGTTTCAGCGTTTGCTATATTATTGGAAATTACATCCAAACGAAGCCTTTGAGCACTGAGACCAGATGCTGCTGTATGAATTGCGTCAAACATTCCCATAAGATAATACTCTCGATGATACTTCTATATTCACTTTCTATACTCCTGGTCTAAGAAGAAAATTGAGGTGACGAAAAGAAGATGCAAGTCGGTCGATCATAAGATGGTAGCGAAGCTGGTTTCGGACGAGTTTTGATGTTTCGTCTTCTATATCAACATTGTTTCCGTCGTTTCTCATCGTAGAATGATAGTCCGTATGAATGTTAGGGGCAACATTTTTGGGTTTGCGATGAGGGCGTGTACTAATATGCTTCGGATCTGCTGTCAATAGAGGAGGCTCCTCCATTCTTTGGCGATTGAAGTCTAAAACACGTTTCAGTTCGGATTCAAAACTGACCTCAGATCGTTTGAAGTGAGGGACATCTACATTTGCAATATTATTGGCAATGACTTTCTGCCTAAGGGAAGTAGTATCAAGCCCCTTCTCAAGCATCTTCATGGATTGTGTCATCATACTTTCTCCAAATAATCCCATACGATCCCTTCGGAATATTAGAAAAAAACTTTACTAAAAATTATGTCTCATGAAAAATGTAGGAAAAAAAGTGAGTATAAGTTTGCTCAAAATACCTTCATAAAATATAAATATACTTGAGACTTCTCTTCTATGATAAAACAAGGTAATAAAACAAGGTGAAATAAGAAAACTAGATGCCTTCCATCCTGCTCATAGAAGATAATCTTATGCAAAGAAAGGCTATAGCTGAATTTCTGAATTTGCAAAAGATCAAAGGGCAGGGGCTAATCGTATGGGAGGCTTCAGACCTTGCTTCAGCCTCTTCTCTTCTCAAAAATAAAAGGATAGATCTTGTATTAAGCGATCTAAAGCTTCCCGATGGAGAAGGAAGCAGTCTCATCAAAGAAACTCATCAAATTGATCCTAAGGTACCCTTCCTCCTCCTCACAGGAGAGCCTTCTATTGAAACTGCAGTGGATGCGATTCAGAAGGGAGCTCATGATTATCTTTTAAAGCCTGTCGACTTAGTCCATCTGAAAAAAAAGGTAGTATCACTTCTGGAAACAGCCAGCTTACGTGTCGAAAATCAGAATCTTCGCCATAGACTTGATGAAAACTTTGCTACAGAGGGATTTATTGGTAAATCCTCTGTACTTAGAGAGCTTATCGAAAAAGTCAAACAAATTGCCTCAGTAGATGTAACTGTGACTTTGGAGGGAGAAAGCGGTACAGGAAAGGAAATGATCGCCAACCTCATTCACCAATCTTCTTCTCGTTCTTCCCAAGCATTTATCAAGGTAAACTGTGGTGCACTCACCAAAACTTTATTAGAATCTGAGCTTTTTGGTTCTTCGAAAGGAGCTTATACAGGAGCTGATAGGGATCGGGAAGGCTATTTTGAGGCGGCCAATGGAGGGACTATTTTCCTCGACGAAATTGGAGAAATGGAGCCAGAAAGTCAGGTTCGGCTTTTAAGAGTCCTTGAAGAGAGACATGTGATACGAGTAGGTTCTACAAAACCGATACCTGTGGATATTAGGATCATTGCCGCTACCAATAAACAGATCCTTGATGAAGTAGAAAAGGAATTATTCCGAGAAGACCTTTATTATAGACTTGCGGTTGTGAAGCTGAGTCTTCCCTCTTTGCGCGAACATGCTGAGGATATCCCTCTTCTTTTCAATCATTTTATCACTTCGTTTAATGAGAAATATGGAAAGTCAGTAAGAGGAATATCAAAAGAGCTTACTTCTTTTTTTCAACGCTATCATTGGCCTGGGAATGTTCGTGAGTTTAGAAATGTCTTAGAAGGAATGGTGATTCTTGCGTCTGATGATATCCTACAAGTTCATGATCTTCCACTAGAGCTGGCACGTCCCTCCAAGAGTCAGCCAAAAGGGCGTAAGCTTCTGAAAAATATCATTCCAGGACATTCGTGGAAAGATTATGAATTGGTGATTTTACAGCGGAATCTCCAATTTTTTCAAGGAAATCGAGAACAAACAGCAGAATCACTTGGAATTTCAGAACGGACTTTGTATAGAAAGATCAGAGAATATAAAATCGAAGTTTAAGTCATGACACGACTTTCTAAAGCAAGAGGAATTGTAATCCACAGGAGACGGGTCAGAGAAAGCGATAGTATTGTCCGAATTTTGACAGATGCTGGACAAAGCTTTGAGTTTTGGGCTCATGGGATACATTCTTCTCTGAAAAATCGTACTCCTCTCCTAATTGAGCTTGGAAGCCTGATTTGTATCGACTATTATGAATCCACAAGAGGAGTTCTTTCTTTGAAAGAGGGTGTCCTAGAAAACCGCTTTGAAGAGCTGAAAAAAGAATATAACGATGTCACTCTACTTTCTTATTTTTTAGATCTGACGTCTTTTATTGCTTCTTACGAAGCGTCACTTCCTCTCTTTATGCTTTTATCTGGAAGCATAGATACCCTATGTCATTCTAAAAGAAAAAGCAATCATAAAAGTCCATTGAGACATCATCTACAAACTGCTTTATTAATCATCTTTTTTCAAATACGTCTTTTAAAGCTCCTTGGTTTAGTCAGAGTAGAGACAAGATGTATACTTTGTGATAATTTTCTAAACGAGGAGGCTCATTTGAATCTTCCTGAACTTAGCTTTAGTTGTAAGGACTGCAGCCCTGAATCTACTCAAGAGCATTTCCAGCTTGCTGAGCTGATCTCTAGTGGAGCATCTCATAAATTCGGAAAATTTGCAAAATATTGGACAGAACAGACGAGCAAGCTTGATCTTCCAAAGACCTACCACAGGCTTCATCTGAGTCTCCAAGACTTCCGTGGTCGAGAGTTTTCAAGTTTTCCTTTTCTGGACTTTGGTCAATACTCAAAAAATGTTTGATTTTTCACGAGAGGGATGACCGCGCCTCCCTCTCTGGAAAATAGTCAATATTCACTAAAAACAGGAGTCGGTACTAGTAGGTATTAGCTATCGTCTTAGTGAATATTTACTGAAAACAGGCGCGGGCACGCCTATAGATGGAAGCAAGCCACGCTGAGGCGTGATTGTTGATATTAGGAGGTAGTCTTCGTGGCTTGCTCTTAGGAAAGTCGCCGAAAAGACAGGGAGTTTTAGTGAATACCTACTAGTAGATTCGTCTGTTTTTAGTAAATATTCACTAGTTTTTGCCCTTTCGCGGGAGTATGTGTTTCAATGCAGATGTAGGATATGCACGCCAGAATTTACCATCTATCTTTCCCCCGTTGGCTTTTTTGCTTCGCTTTTGATTGTCTTCTCCCCAAGTTCCCCATTGCTTGAAGAAGAAAGAAACGTTTTGTTCTTCACATTGCTCTTTGATGTTAATGACCCATCCTTTTTTCATTGGTCGAGCTTGAGGTCCAGATTCTCCACCGACTATAACCCAATGAATATGAGTAAAATCAATTTTCCCCAAGTTTTCAAGTAGAGGCTCAATCGATAGGAAGCGAATTTTAGCACGGATGTGCCGTAATACATCTATACGTTCTAGTCCGTGCTTGATATTCTCTACAGTGACTCCTAACCAGACATTATCAGGAACATTTCTTTTTTTTGTATAAGACAGCATTCTTCTGGGTCTTTTGGTTAATACTTGGTAGTGGTGTTGAGGTGTCCTTTCCATCACAGAAAAAACTTTGTCCAAATAAGAAAAAGGTATCTTTTCGTGGAAAAGATCGCTCATTGAGTTGACAAAGTAGGTACTTGCTTTCCTACGCTGGAGTGGCTCTTGAAGCCTCTCTGGCATCAAAGAAAGTGCAAAACCATTTTCGTAGCCTCTTACCTTCATGTGCTTGAGGCGAATAGCCATAGCTTCTGCATAACAGTTTTTACAACCAGCCGAAACTTTGGAACAGCCCGTCGTTGGGTTCCAAGTCCTCTCTGTCCATTCTATTTGAGAGGTACCACTCATCGCTTTATTAAACTCTATGAAAGAAGAATATCATTTGTGAATGGATTTTAATTATATCATCATCTTTAATAGCAGAAGCCTTCCTTCGCTTGCTTCCATCTATGCTTTCCCAGAGAGGGAGGACCGCGCCTCCCTCTCTGGACTCTCCCCGCGCCCGATGCTTCACAGACCTCCTGTCTGTGGGTGTCGGGTATGTTCCGCCACGTCCGTGTGGCGGTCTTTGGTATCTATAGGGATTTTTGGTTTTTTCGGCGGTTCTTCTAAGAGCAAGCCTAGATACTCACTCCCAATATCAACAAGCCCGACTCAGCAGGCTTGCTTCCATGTATCCCTTTCCAGAGAGGGAGGACCGCGCCTCCCTCTCTGGACTCTCCCCGCGCCCTCGGCGACGCAGATAAGACCTAAGTTGCACCGTCCGTGGTGCAACTTAGGGACGCCAAAACAGGGA